>DASQGY010000019.1:0-17836 GCA_035632375.1 Bryobacteraceae bacterium
CGATGAACGCAGATAAACGCCGATAAGGCATCTTGATTTTTGTCGGCGTCCATCGGCGTTCATCGGCGGCCATAAATAAGCTGAGGCCGCTCCCGCCAGACAGCGGTCAGTCCTTCGTCTCAGTCCCGTCGGCCTTCACCAGGACTTCGTGCTTCTTGCCAGCCTTGTCTTTCCAGGCGGCTTCGTACATGGTTTCACTGCCGGACTTGGTGAAGGTCTCGACCATCCCGAGCGTGCCCGTGCCGACCTTCTTCATGATGGCGGCTTTAGCGGCGGCGGGGACTGCGTCGATGGTGGTTTCTTCTTCCACTACCACCAGATTGCCTTTGGTGTCCACATTGAAGTCGCGATGCTTGCCGTTCAGCATGGATTCCACTTCATATTGAGCCACGCCATGTTCGGTCTCCTTGCCGATGTTCTTGATCTCGCCGCTCTTGAGGTTGTCCTGAATAGTTTTTTGGACGGCGGGCGGCAGAGTCTTCAACTGCAGGGATTTCTCGGCTGCCGCGGCGGTGCAGGCCAAGCCGGCGATCGCGAACAAGGCGATGAATATACGCGTCATTTTGAATCTCCTGCTTAATACGATAGCTGGTGAACCTGAAAATTGCCTGCAAATGGCGTCCCCGCGCGGTGTATTATTTACGACAGGCGTATTATTAAGGAGCGGGTTCCACTATGTGCACAAAGGCTCTGGCGTTAATGTTCGGCGTTCTCCTCGCTTCCGTTGGCGCAGCGCAGCCTGCACCGGAAGAAAACGTGGATCGAGTTTTCCATTTGACCTATACCGAGGGCGTGCAGGCACAGCGGGAAATGGCAACAGCCGTCCGCTCTGTCACGGACACTCCGGGTCTCTCCCTGGATGAGGCACAGAAGACTTGGAATGTGCGCGGCACCACCACCCAGGTTGGAGCGTTTGCCTGGTTGATTGGGGAATTGGACAAACCCACCAGCCCACCGAGCCAGGGCGGTTACTGGCACGAATACCAACTGCCCGGCGGCAATGAAGTGGTCCGTGTATTCTTTCTGAGAACCACCGAGCCAGTAGAAAATTTTCAGGAACTGGCTACACTGCTTCGTACTTTGGCGGATGCTCGGCGGCTGTACACCTATAATGCGCTGCGGGCCGTGACGGTGCGCGGTCCGGCCGATCAGATGGCGCTGGTGGAGTGGCTAGTTCACGAGTTGGATAAGCCGACAGATCCGGAGTCCTTGGCTCATCAAGATTCCTCGTCGCGCGGATATCAGCGAGTCGCTGGCGGCGACATGTTCAGAGTCTTCTACCTGCCGCACTCCGGAACTGTGGCTCAGTTTCAGAAAATAGTCAATGAGGTCCGGACGGCAATCCCAATTCGCACCTACACCTACAATGCTCCGCGCGCGGTGGTCTTTCGCGGAACGGTCGCCCAGATTGCCCAAGCCGACCGGATGATTCAGGAACGGGACAAGTAATCAGCGCCACCCGTTCCGCCCGGCTCGAAAACATCCTCCAAACACACGACATACCAAACCGAGCCGCGACCGTAAGGAAGCGGTTGCCGATTCTTTAACGGCTAGTCCACAGCCACAGATTTGCACCCCCGAGTTACAATAGTTGCTCATGCCTCAATTGCTGCAAGGCAAGACTGCCCTTATTCTGGGTGTCGCGAATCGGTGGAGTTTGGCTTATGCGATTGCGCAAGCGTTTGTCCGCGAAGGTGCGAAACTGATTCTGACTTACCAGGGCGATCGGCAAAAGCTGACGGTGGAAGAGCTCGCCGCCGACTTGAAGGCGGACCAGACGCGCGCCTGCGACGTCACTCAAGACGATCAACTAGCTACGCTCGCAAATGATCTGAAGCGGCAGGGGACGGTCCTGAACACCGTGGTTCACGCCATCGCGTTCGCGAATCGCGAGGATTTGAGCCGCCCGTTTGTCGAAACCTCGCGCGCCGGGTTCGCGATGGCGCAAGATGTCAGCGCCTACTCACTGGTCGCCGTGGCCCATGCCACCGCACCGCTGATGGCGTCGAAGGATCAAGGCGGCGGGTCGATTATGACGCTGACTTACCTTGGCTCCACTCGCGTCGTGGAGAACTACAATGTAATGGGAGTGGCAAAAGCGTCGTTGGAAGCAAGCGTGCGGTACCTGGCGAGCGACCTGGGGCCGTCTAACATAAGGGTGAATGCGATTTCGGCCGGCGCGGTGAAGACTGCGTCAGCGCGCGGCATCCGCGACTTCTCGAAGATGCTGGAGGGCGCCGCGGCAGTTGCGCCATTGCGGCGCAATACGGATCCCGCCGAGGTGGCCGATGCAGCCGTTTTTCTGGCCAGCGATCTCGGCCGCGGTGTAACAGGTAACATCCTTTACGTCGACGCCGGAATCCAAATCATGGGATTCGCCCGTCCGGAATGATGCTTACGGAAGCAAGATACACGCGTCAAACTAACAGCGGTTACATTGACAGCGGTACGACGTACTTTCTATCATGTGATTTCTATGCGCTGTCCGGCACTCGCCCTCGGGAGAGGCGGTACCGGGCAGAGATCGCAGTTCCTCCGAGTCTGGTCAAACTATGATTACGGTAAAGAATCTCACCAAGAGATACGCCCGCACTGTCGCGGTGGATCATATCTCGTTTGAAGTTCAGAAGGGGCAGATAGTAGGTTTCCTTGGCCCCAACGGCGCTGGGAAAACTACTACCATGCGCATCCTCACTTGTTTTCTGCCGCCCACCGATGGCGGCGCGAATGTTGCGGGCTTCGATGTGCTGCAGCAGCCGCTGGAGGTGAAGAAGCGCATCGGCTATTTGCCGGAGTCGCCGCCGCTCTATCCGGAGATGGAGGTGCGGGAGTACCTGACATTCGTCGGCAAGCTGAAGGGGATGTCAGGGCTGAATCTGGCCAAGCGCGTCGGCGAGGTTTCGGATCGATGCGCGGTGTCGGATGTCAGCAGAAGGCTGATCAGCAAGCTTTCCAAAGGCTACCGGCAGCGCGTGGGGCTGGCGCAGGCCATTATTCACAATCCCGACGTGCTGATTCTGGACGAGCCGACTGCTGGCCTCGATCCGAAGCAGATCAATGAGACGCGCGAGTTGATCAAGGGCCTGGCCGGGGATCACACCATTATTCTCAGCACGCACATCCTGCCCGAAGTGGAGCAAACGTGCGAGCAGGTGATCATCATCAACAAGGGCAAACTGGTGGCGACGGATTCGGTGCACAATCTGCAAAATCGCGCGCGGGGCGCCGAGACAGTGCTGGTGGAAGTGGAAGGGCGCGACAGCGCGCTGGATGCCGGGAGCGTGCAGCGGCGCCTGGAAAGCATCGCCGGTGTGAGCCGCGTGGTGCCGAAGGAATCGCGGAACAACCGCTCGGCGTTTGAAGTGGAGAGCTTGAAGGATCGCTTCATCCGCGGCGATCTGGCGCGCGCGGTGGTGGAGTCCGGCTGGAATCTGAACGAGCTGCGGCCGACCGCTATGAGCCTGGAAGAGATCTTCCTGCAATTGACCGGCGGTGAGAAGCCGGAGGCCGTGGCGGAGCCCGCGCCTGAGCCGGTGGCGGCGAGTGAAGGGGAAAAGCAATGAGGAACATCTGGATCATTTGTCAAAAGGAACTGCGCAGTTACTTTTCGTCGCCAGTGGCGTATTTGTTGCTGACCATGTTTGCGCTGATCTTCGGGTTCTTCTTTTGGAACTCGGTGGGTTACTTCAACATGATGGGGCTGGAATCGCAGATGCGCGGCCAGTCGATGCCGATGAGCGTGAACGAATATGTAATCCGGCCGCTGCTGTCGAATATCAGCGTGATCGGATTGTTTTTCATTCCGATGATCACCATGCGGCTGTTTGCGGAAGAAAAACGCATGGGGACCATCGAGCTGCTGGCCACCTCGCCCATCCGCGACATGGAAGTGATCATCGGCAAATGGCTGGCGGCGGTCATGCTTTACGCCGTGCTGCTGCTGTTTACTGCGGTGAATTTCGCGTTCCTGTTCAAATACGGCAATCCAGATTGGCGGCCGATGGCCATGGGCTACCTGGGGCTGCTGCTGCAAGCGGGCGGGTTGCTCGCGGTGGGCACGTTCATTTCGACGCTGACCAAGAATCAGATCATCGCCGGGGCGGCGACGTTCGGTGTGTGCCTGATGCTGTGGGTGCTGGAGTGGGTCGCAGGTTACGAAACTGCCACATGGGCAAAGGTGCTGGCATATATGTCGGTGATCACGCACTACGAATCCTTCGGCAAAGGCGTGCTGGATACGAAGGACGCCGTCTATTATGTTTCGCTGATTTTCCTGGGGCTGTTTCTCACCTCGCGCTCCCTGGAATCGCTGCGGTGGAGGTCCTAAGTGAATACCGAATGGGTTAAGACAAGACAGACTAAGTACGCGGCGTACGCCACCACTTACATCATTATTATTCTGGCGGTGCTGGTGGTGGCGAATTTCCTGGCGAATCGCTACAACAAGTCGTTGGATGCGACCTCGAACAAGAAGTTCAGCCTTTCCGATCAGACCAAGAAGATCGTTCACGATTTGAAGGGCGACATCACCATTCAATACTTCGACCGGCCCACGGGAATGACAGCAGGCAAGGATCTGTTAGATCGTTACTCCAATCTGTCGCCGAAGGTGCACGTCGAGTACGTGGATCTGATGAAGAAGCCGCAATTGGCTCGCGCCGCAAATGTAAGTCGTGAAGGCGAGGCGATCGTCACCAACGGCATGAAGAAGGAGGAGGCGAAGACCTTCGACGAAGAGGGCGTGACCGGAGCGATCATTCGGACCATGAAGGGCGGGGAACGCACGGTTTGCGTAGTTTCAGGCAGTGGCGAGCATCGGCTGGACGACACCACGAGCGACGGATTGGGCGATTTCAAAACGGTGGTGGAGAAGGACAACTACAAAGTGAAGGCCTTCAGCCTTCTGGAGAAGGCGGAGATTCCGGCGGATTGCACCACCGTGGTGGTTTCGGGCCCGGCGGGCGACTACATCGCGCCTGCGGTGGATGCGCTCAAGAAATACGTCGAAGGCGGCGGCCGTTTGCTGGTGATGCTCGATCCTCCCCTGAAGCTGGGCCGCAAGGAGATCAGCGACAACCAGGCGCTGGTAGATTTGCTGGCTAGCTGGGGCGTCACCGTGAACAAGGATCTGATCCTGGACGAGAATCCGGTGGCGCAGTTGGCCGGGCTTGGTCCGGAGGTACCGGTGGTGATGAGCTACGAGTCGCACCCGATTGTGAACGATCTGTCGGGGAACGCTACAGGTTTCCCAATCTCTCGATCGCTGGATGTGAAGAACGGCGACAAGACCACGGTTACTAAGTTGTTTGCGACATCCAAGAACAGCTTTGCTACCACGAATCTTGCATCATCCGAGATACGGATCGACCCGAATAAAGACAAGAAAGGTCCCTTCGCGCTGGCTGCGGCGGGCACTTACAACACTGGCAAGGAAAACAGCCAGGGCCGCTTCGTCGTAGTGGGTAACTCGCGGTGGTCTTCCAATTACTTTCTGCGGTTCAACGGAAACCGCAACCTGCTGTTAAACATGTTGAACTGGCTGTCGTCGGACGAGGATCTGATTTCCATCCGGCCGAAGGAGCCGGAAGACCGGCGAATTAGTTTGACCAAAGCGCAGTTCCTGACGCTGCGAACGGTGAGCCAGTTCATGTTGCCGTTGATTGTGGTGATCGCCGGCGTCATGGTTTGGTGGCGTAGAAGGTAGGAGAGGTTAGAGATGAAGTTTCGCGGTTTGATGATCGGCGCAGTGCTGTTGGCGGGGTTGGCGGCCGGTCTCTATTTTTCGAACAAACAGAAGTCTGCGGAGGCGGCTAAGCCCGCCATTTCACCGGACAGTCCTCCGAAGATACTGGCGCTCAACGAAGCCGACATTACAAAGATCTCGCTGCAAAAGAAGGGCGCCGATGCCATCGTGCTGGAGAAAAACGACGCTGGCAAATGGGAACTGACGGCGCCTAAGAAGTATCTGGCGGATCAGGCTACGGTTACCCAGTTAGTAAGCTCGGCCGCGTCGGTGAATTCGGACCGGTTAGTGGAAGACAAGGCTTCGGACCTGGCCGGTTATGGGTTGCAATCGCCCAACATGGAAGTGGACATAACCACTAAGGCCGGGAAGACCAGTAAGTTGCGCATCGGCGACGACACGCCGACTAACAGCGGCGCGTACGCCATGCTGGACGGCGATCCGCGGTTGTTTACCATCGCGAGTTACACCAAGACGGGGCTCGACAAAGCGGTGAACGACTTACGCGATAAGCGGCTGCTTACTTTCGATCAGGATAAGTTGAGCCGCGTGGAGTTAGTCGCGAAGAAGCAGGATATCGAATTCGGGCGCGACAAAGATCAGTGGCAGATCGTGAAGCCCAAGCCGTTGCGGGCCGACGGGCTGCAGGTGGAGGAGCTGATCCGGAAGCTCAACGACGCCAAGATGGACCTGACCGTCTCCGATGAGAACGCCAAGAAGGCGGCCACCGCGTTCGCGTCTGGGACCGTGGTTGCGACGGTGAAATTCACCGATCCTTCGGGAACGCAGCAGATCGAGGTTCGCAAGAGCAAGGACGACTATTACGCGAAATCGAGTGCGGTGGAAGGCGTTCACAAGGTGGCTGCCGACCTGGGAACTGGCCTCGACAAGGGCGTCGATGATTTCCGGAACAAGAAGCTGTTCGATTTCGGCTTCAGCGAGCCGAACAAGATCGAGATGCACGATGGCAAACAGGCCTACGTGTTCCAGAAGAGCGGCGAGGATTGGACCGCGAACGGTAAGAAGTTGGACAATATCGGAATCCAGTCATTGATCGATAGGCTGCGTGATTTTTCGGCGAGTAAGTTCGTGGACTCGGGCTTTACTACGGCTTCCATGGATATCACCGTAACCTCGAACGACGGGAAGCGAGTGGAGAAGGTCCTGGTCGCGAAGAACGGTAGCGACTTTGTTGCCAAGCGCGAGAATGAGGCGTCGCTGTATGCTCTGGACACGAAGACTGTTGATGAGCTTTCCAAAGCGGCTTCCGATGTGAAGGAAGCGCAAGCGCCGGCGAAGAAGAAATAAGCCCACTCAATGACCGGACTCCTCACCGACCTCTACCAGCTCACGATGTCGGCCGGGTACTTCGAGTCGGGCAAGGCTGGTGAGGTCGCCACTTTCGAATTGTTCTTCCGGCATCTGCCGCGGTACCGGAATTTCGTGTTAGCCGCTGGCTTGGAGCAGGTGGTGGAGTATCTGGAGAAACTCCAGTTCACCGATGAGGAAATCGCCTACCTCCGTACGCTGCCGCAATTTCAGCGCGTTTCCTCCGGCTTCTTCGAAGCATTGCGCGCGTTGCGTTTCACCGGAGATTTATTCGCGATACCGGAGGGCACGCCGATTTTCGCCGGCGAGCCGTTCCTGATGGTTCGTGCGCCGCTGATGGAGGCGCAGATTGCCGAGACGTATCTGCTGGCGACGGTCGGATTCCAATCGCTGATCGCGACCAAGGCGGCTCGCATGGTGGAGGTGGCGGGCGGCCGTGCGGTGGTGGATTTTGGAACGCGGCGCGCGCATTCGCCGGAAGCGGGCGTTCTGGCGGGCCGAGCTTCCTACATCGGCGGATGCATTGGCACCAGCAACACGGAGACGGGTTTTCGCTATGGCATTCCCGTGTTTGGAACCGCGGCGCATTCCTGGGTACAGGCGTTTCCGACGGAGCGCGAGGCCTACGAGCAGCTGCAAAATTTGCTGGGCGACGCCACGGTATACCTGATCGATACATACGATACCATCGAGGGCGCCAAGTTGGCGGCGGCGCTGGGTCGGCCGGTGTGGGGCGTGCGTCTGGACAGCGGCAATCTGGTGGAGCTTTCGCGCGAAGTGCGGCGAATCCTTGATGACGCCGGACTCCCCGACGTCAAGATCATGGCCACCAGCGATCTGAACGAGTACAAGATTTTGGAATTCGCCGCGGCCCGCGCGCCCATCGATGCGTTTGGCGTGGGCACGGATTTGGCGACTTCCACCGATTCACCGAACCTCGGCGTGGTCTACAAACTGGTGGAGTTGGACGGCCGCTCGACGGCGAAGTTCAGCGAAGACAAACATACTTTGCCCGGCGCGAAGCAGGTGTTCCGTTTCGCCGGTCACGATTGCATCGCCTGTTCGTGGGAGTGCCTGGGCTGCGGTCCGGGCGAGCCGGAAGCGAAAGCTTTGCTGCGGCCGGTGCTCTTGGGCGGCAAGCTGGTGGAGCCGTTGCCGGACGTAGCGGCGAGCCAGCAATACGCTGCGGAGTCGATCAAGCGCCTGCCGATGGCGATTCGCAGCTTGTTCGACACCGAGCAGCATTATCCGGTTGAGCACAGTCCGGCTCTGGTGGCGCTTTACGAGAAGGTGCAACATGAAAACGGTCTTCTTCGACATCGACACACAGATTGATTTCGTTTATCCGGCGGGAGCGTTGTACGTGCCAGGCGCGGAGAAAATAGTGGCTGCGGTGTCCGAGCTGAACCGCCGCTCGCCGCTGGTGATCTCAACCATGGACGCGCACTCCGAGGACGATCCCGAATTCCACATCTATCCGCACCATTGCGTGGCCGGAACGGTGGGGCAGAAGAAACCAGCCTCGACATTGCTGGACAAGCGGCACCAGTTGATTCTGGAAAAGCAGAAGCTGGATTGTTTTTCCAACCCGCGATTGACTCCGCTCCTGGTCGAGCTGGGCGGAGATCGCTACGTGGTCTACGGCGTGGTCACGGAGATCTGCGTGCGCTTCGCCGCGTTCGGTCTGCTGAAAACCGGCAAGCGTGTGGAGATCGTGACTGACGCGGTGAAGGCGCTGGATGACGCGGCGGCCGAAAGGATGTTCGCGGAATTCGTGGCGGCAGGCGGAGCTTTGACAACGATTGGTGAAGTCGTCAGCTAGTTCGCCGGCGCATCCAAAATCTGATCCAGCTCGGCCAAGTACACGCGAAGCAGCAGATACGTGTCGTAGTAGTCGTCCAACTTGATGGCGCTCATTTGATCGCGCGAGGTATGTAAAATCGGGAGAGTTGCCTGTGACAGCGAGTGAATGCTGATAGTCGGAACCTTCTTGTCTTGAAACGACTCCGAATCCCAACGTCGCACCAGGTGCCCGTCGACCATACCCAGGGGCAGTTTCAGATACGACGCGGTACTCGCCAGGACATTGACCAGTCGTTTATCGCTGCGATATAACTCTACTTGGGTTGGGCCACTGCCAAGCGAATCGAGATTTACCATCGCGCTGATATTGGCCAGTCGCTGTTTATCCAGTTCGTTCACGTAAAATTTCGAGCCCACGCTCCCCTTTTCCTTGTCGGTGAAGCCCACAAAGACGAAAGTGTGTCGGCGTGGAGATCCCTTGATGCTCTGGAACAAACTGGGGAGCAAGGAACATCCGCTCCAGTTGTGTACAACACCATCGCCGCCATTGAAGAAATCGAATTGACCGCCGACGAGAATCACCGAGCCGGTTTCACCGGTAAGTGTGCAGATCAAGTTTGGCGCGTTCGAGTGCTCAACGGGTTGCTCGTACAGTTGATCGCTCTTGCAACCAGCCTCCTCGAAAAATTGCTTGAGTCGTTGTTCCCGCTTGCCGTTGCTGTACTCGACGGATCGAAGCCGGCGTTCGATGTCGTTGCGAGGAACTGTTTGGTACCGAACGGACTTTTCTTGCGCCGTCGCCGACAGCAAGGCTAACAGCGTCAAAGAGGCTACTCGTGCCACTCCAAGGCTCCGTTGTTTTCGCGATGGCGCACTTCTCCGCGGCGGTGCATGTGTTCCAGGTGCGCCAGTACTTCGAAGATCGCGAAGTGATGATTGATCGGCGACAGTTTTCTGCGCCACAGCTCGGCGACCATCTGGTGGGCGGTCTGCGGCGTGCGGCGGACCACGTTGAGGATTTCGACGCAGCGCTCGCGATGATGGACCGCGGTCTCGGCGATCCAGGCGCGATGACCTGAGAACGGCTCGTCGTGTCCGGGCAGGATTAAGTCGACGTCGAGGCCGGCCAGTTGGTCGAGCGACGTGAGAAATTCCTGGAGCATATCGCGATTCGGGTGCCAGGAAATGTTGGGTGTGATTTTCTCCAGGATCTGGTCGCCGGAGAACAGCACCTTGCGATCGCGGGAATACAGGCAGATGTGGCCGGGAGAATGCCCGGACGTCCACACCACTTCGAGCGGACCGATGGCGGTGGGAATCTGCTCGCCCCCCTTGTACAGGCGGTCAGGCGTCAGATGGTGAAAGTTTTTCCGGATGCCCAGGAAATGCGCTTCCATCTTTTCTTCGAGCGGCGCGGGAACGCCGGCCTGCCGGTACACTTCATCGAGCCACGGGATTTTTTGACCGCCGCCGGTGACCAGGTGAAGATGCCGCAGTTCGACCTCATGCATCGAAAGTTGAGCTCCGGTCAGATCCAATAATTTGCGCGACATTCCGATGTGATCGGGATGCATGTGGGTCAACAGAATCTGGCGGATCTCTGGCCAAGCGATGCCGCGTTGTTCCATGGCGCTGCGCAGCGTTTCGAAAGCTGGTTCGGTTTCCATGCCGCAGTCGATCAGCATCCAGCCTTCGTCGAGCGTCACCAGGTACACGTTCACCGATTCGAGCTCGAACGGCAAAGGCAGCGCGAGCTTTAGAACGCCGGGATAGACTTCGCGGAATTCGGCCATCTAAACCGCGTCGCTCGCGTGATAGGAACTGCGGACCAGGGGGCCGGATTCAACGTGCGAGAATCCCAGCTCGTAGCCGAGCCGCTTGAATTGGTCGAACTCGTCTTGCGGCACGTAGCGGATGATCGGCAGGTGCTTTTGGGAAGGCCGCAGGTATTGTCCCAGCGTGAGGATCTCCACCTGATGGGTGCGCAGGTCGCGCATCACCTGCTCCACTTCGGCGGTGTTCTCGCCGAGCCCGAGCATCAGGCCGGATTTCGTTGGAACAAACGGCCGCAGGCGTTTGGCATAAGCCAGCATATCGAGTGAACGCTCGTAGCGCGCACCAAGTCGCACTTGCCGGTAAAGCCGCGGAACGGTTTCGATGTTGTGATTCAGCACGTCGGGATGGGCGTTCATGACCGTTTCCATCGCCTCGTGCGAACCTTGAAAATCGGGCACCAGAACTTCGACTTTGCAACCGGGAATGCGCCGGCGAATCGCCTCGATGGTGAGAGCGAAGAGTTCCGCGCCGCCGTCCTTGCGATCGTCACGGTTCACGCTGGTGAGCACGGCGTACTTGAGGCCCAGGGCTGCACAAGCGTCGGCGACGCGGCGCGGTTCATCGTAATCGACCGGAAGAGGAGCGCCTTTTTGTACGGCGCAAAATCCGCAGCGGCGCGTGCAGACGTTGCCCAGCAGCATGAAGGTGGCGGTGCGGCGATTCCAGCACTCCCCGGTATTGGGGCAGGCCGCGCTTTCGCAAACAGTGTGGAGCTTCAGCTCCGTGACCAGGCGCTTCAGCTCGTGGTAGTTGTCGCCGGAGGGCGCGGGCGCACGCAGCCACGGCGGTCGTTCAGGCTTGGTGTTGATGGAGACGAGCACTCCATTTCAGTGTAGCGAATAGGGAAGCCTTGACATTCTACATATCATGGCTTATATATGTAGATTAGCTAGGCGTCACTCGTGGAACAAAAATCCGACTTGTTGCAGGGCACGCTGGACGTGCTGATCCTGAAGATCGTGGATCTTGGACCAATCCATGGCTACGGAATCGCGCAACGCATCCGGCAGATTTCGAAAAAGGTGTTGCAGGTGCAGCAAGGGTCGCTCTATCCCGCGCTCCACCGGCTGGAGAAGCGCGGCTGGCTTCGCGCGGAATGGGGCGAGGCGGAGACCGGCCGCGAGGCCAAGTTTTATTCCCTTACCAAAGTAGGGCGAAAGCAACTCGAAGCCGAGAGAGCGAACTGGGATCGTCTGTCGGAAGCGGTGACGATGATCCTGCGGACGGCGGAGTAGGAGGACGCGATGTGGTTTCGAAAGAGGGGGCCTGAGGCGCAACTGAACGCCGAACTGCGGTACCACTTCGAGCGCCTGATTCGCGAATCCATTGAGTCCGGCATGGAGCCGGAAGAAGCGCGACGCCGCGCGCAGTTGGAATTCGGCGGCATCGAGCAGATCAAAGAGGAATGCCGCGACGTACATGGCCGCTGGCTTGATGACTTCGGGAAAGATCTCCACTACGCGGTGCGAACACTCCGCCGCAGCCCCGGTTTTCTGGTTGTATCGGTGCTGTCGCTGGCGCTCGGCATCGGCGCAAATACGGCGATTTTCAGTTTGATCAATGCCGTGATGCTGCGGCCGCTTCCGGTGAAGGAACCGGGACGCCTGGTGCAGATTAGCCGGATCATGCCTAACGGCCAACCGGGCGTGGTCTCGTATCCGCTGTTCCAATATCTTCGCGTCAATTTGCAATCCATTTCTGCGGCGTCGGCGGAGTGGGCGGCCGAGCCCGCTATTTTGATGGACGGCGCGGAGGAAGTGATTAGCGCCGAGCTGGTTTCTGGCGATCAGTACTCCGTTCTTGGGATTGAGGCCACAGCGGGAAGGCTGCTGGAGCCGGCGGATGACGTGGTTTCGCCCGGCTCGCCCGCCGCGGTCATCAGCTATGGCTACTGGCAGCGGCGCTTCGGCCTCGACCCGGCCGCTATCGGGAAAACATTCAGTATCCGCAACAACGTATTCACGATAGTTGGCGTCACGCCTCAGCGATACCATGGAACCAGGCTTGGGCGGTATCCGGACATCACTCTGCCGCTGACCATGATGCTGAGTGACGGCCAGAGGCGCGAGTCCACATTCAACATGCTTAGCATGATGGGGCGGCTCAAGCCCGGCGGGACCATAGGACAGGCGAACGCGGAGTTGCAGGCGCCTTGGCGCAGTTTTCTTGAAGTGGAGGCGGTGAAGGTATCCGAGAAGGACCGGCCGGGTATCCTCAGCCAGCGTGCCGCCGTTCTCAGCGCGTATGACGGCTTCAACTCCCTGCGCAGGAGCTATTCGAAACCGCTGCTGGTGCTGATGGGTATCGTCGCGCTGGTGCTTCTGCTGGCTTGCGCAAATCTGTCCGGCCTGCTGCTGGCGCGGGCGGAATCGCGGCAGCGCGAGATCTCGATTCGCCTCGCGATGGGAGCTAGGGCCGGACGGTTGATGAGGCAATTCCTGGCGGAGAGCTTGGTGCTGGCCATCCTGGGCGGGAGCGCGGGTCTGCTGCTGGCGTTCTGGCTCAGCAGCGCTCTGGTTGGCATGCTGGCGAACGGCTCTACATTGCTGCTCTCGACGGCGCCGGACTGGCGCGTACTCGCATTCACCGGCGCCATTTCGCTGCTGGTTTGCCTGCTGGCCGGCGTCGCCCCGGGATGGCATGCCGTTCAGGCAAATATCAACCCGTCGCTCAAGGAGGTGCGGAGCGGCGGGCGCCGGCATCTCGGCAAAGCCCTGGTAGTGGCGCAGCTCTCGATTTCCATGGTCCTGGTGGTGGCCGCCACTCTCTTTGTTGGAACCTTGGTGAAGTTGTATAGCGTCGATCGGGGTTTGCGCACCGATGGCGTTTTGACGTTCAGCGTGAGGTCGCGAGAGCGGTATCCGCAGACGCGTTGCTGGGCAGTGCAGAGTGCCATCGTCGATCGGATGGCGGCTTTGCCGGGCGTGGCGTCCGCGAGCGCAGTACAGGTCGTGCCGATCAGTGGCGGTCTCTGGACCCGAGCCATTGAAGTGGAAGGTTACACGTTTCGCTCCGATGAAAGCGAGGCAGTGGGTTTCAACGTGATTGCCCCGAAATATTTTGCAACACTGGGAACGCCTCTCTTGAGTGGCCGGGAATTCGACTCACGGGATACAAATACGGCTAGGAAGGTCGCGATCGTGAACGAGAGTTTTGCTCGGCATTTCTTTGGCGCCCAATCGCCGCTGGGCCGCCGGGTGACGTCGTTGAAAGTCGCGTATGAAGTGGTCGGTGTAGTGAAAGATGCGAAATACCAGAGCCTGCGGTCCGGCGTTCTGAAGACCATGTATATTCCCTGGACGCAGCGCGAAGGCGAACAGCCATCTAGTTACAGCTTTCTGGCACGAGTGGCGGCGGGGAATCCGATGCGCCTGGCCGCAGGGTTGGAAAAGCTGGTTCGCGATGCGGACCCGGGGCTGCGCCTCCGCGGCACGCAGACCTATTCGACACTGGTGGACCAGTCCATCGTAACGGAGCGGGTCATGGCTACCTTGGGAGGCTTCTTCGGATTGTTGGCGCTGCTGGTGGCATGCCTGGGGATGTTCGGTGTGCTGGCATTTCAGGTCTCGCGGCGGATTAACGAAATTGGTCTGCGTATGGCGTTGGGGGCAAGCCGGAGCGGAATTGTCGTGCTAATCCTGCGTGAAGTCGCCGCGATGCTGGCGCTGGGTTCGGGGATTGGCGCAGCCGCCGCGTTGGCCCTGACTGGCCTTGCCGGAAAGATGCTGTTCGGCGTGACACCGACCCAACCAACCGTGTTCATCTTGTCTGCCCTGGTGCTCGCCGTTGCTGCTCTCGCTGCCGGATGGCTGCCTGCGCGTCGCGCGTCGCGTGTCGATCCCATAGTGGCACTGCGTCACGAATAAGCTTACTGTGGTTTAATCTCTTAAGGCAGGGAGCCGTCACATCTATGAAATCGAAACTGCTTTGGGGAGTCGCGGGAGCGCTGTTGTTCTCGGCAGTCTATGTGTATTCGGAAGAGGCCGTTGATCTCTCGGTGATTCACCGCATCAAAGCGGAGGCCTTCGAAAACTCGAAGGTGATGGATCATGAGTTCTACCTCACCGATGTTTATGGACCGCGGCTGACCAACTCGCCGGGTTTCAAGGCGGCGGGCGATTGGGTGATGAAGCGGCTCAAGGAATACGGGCTCACCAACGTTCACGAAGAGCCGTGGTCGTTCGGCAGGAGTTGGACGTACACGCGCTACGCCGGGCACATGATCGAGCCGCAGTATTCGCCGCTGATCGGTTTTCCGTTGGCCTGGACGCCGGGAACCGATGGCGCGGTGCAAGGCGATGCGATCTATGCGCCGATGACAACCGAAGCAGATCTGGAGAAGTTCAAGGGCAAGCTGAGGGGCAAAGTGGTGTTGACCATGACGCCCAAAGCGGTGGCCATGATCTTGGAACCGCCGGCGCATCGGCTGACCGATCAGGAACTGCTGTCGCGCACTCAAGTGGCCGATCCCGCGCGGCTGGGCAATCCATTTCGTCCCACTGCCGGTCCGGTGACCACGCCCGAGGAGCGGCGACGCCAGACGGAATTCCGCAAGAAGATGAACGTGTTTCTCAAGGCCGAGGGCGCGCTGGTGGTTTTGCAATACGGCTACAACGGCGACGGCGGCACGGTGTTCGCTTCGAGCGGGGGTTCCTACGATCCCAAGGAGCCGATTCCCGCGCCAATGGTTGCGGTGACGCCGGAGCATTACAACCGCGTGGTGCGGCTGCTGCAGCACCATATTCCGGTGAAGCTGGAGTTCGACATCAAGGCGCAGTTTATCGACACACCGACAGATTCGTTCAACGTGGTCGGCGAAATCGAAGGTGGTAAGAAGAAGGACGAGATCGTGATGTTGGGCGCGCACCTGGATTCCTGGCATGGCGGAACGGGCGCCACCGATAACGCGACCGGGTCGTCGGTCGCCATCGAAGCGGTGCGCATTTTGAAAGCGCTGAACCTGAAAATGGACCGTACGGTTCGCATCGCGCTGTGGGGCGGGGAAGAGGAAGGGCTGCTCGGTTCGAAGGCCTACGTCAAACAGCATTTTGCCGATCGCACCACCATGCAGCCGACGAAGGAATACTTCAAGCTCGACGCTTATTTTAACGACGATACCGGCACCGGCAAGTTTCGCGGCATCGGCGTGCAGGGCAACGATCAGGTGCGGCCCATTTTCGAAGAGTGGCTGAAGCCGTTCCACGATCTAGGTGCGACGGTTGTGTCGGGGACCACTTCGCTGACTGCGCGGCCGCCGGGCGGGACGGATCACACTTCGTTCGATTACGTCGGACTGCCAGGCTTTGGCTTTATGCAGGACCCGATGGAATACCAGTCGCGAACGCACCATTCGAACATGGACGTCTATGATCGCGTGCAGCCGGGCGATGTGATGCAATGCTCGGCGATAATGGCGGCATTCGTTTACAACACGGCGATGCGGGATCAGATGATCCCGAGGATTGTAATGCCGAAGGCTATTCCGGCGGAGCGGAACGCTCCGACGGAATAGCGGTGGTGGGTGGTGGGTAGTGGGGGGTGGGAAAGGCCGGATGGATTACGTATCGGCTGATGAGTTTCGGCGGTTGCTGAGGGTTCTGCTTGCGCAGCGGCTGGAGCTTAACGCCATTGAGAGCGCGTTGAAGAATGCACGCGTCCTTACGGACGCGCAGATCAAAGAAATTCGAAGGCAAGCGGCGGATACGGCTGAGGCTTGGAGTTCAAAGGATGGGGACGATCCTTTGAAGCTGATTCAGATTCATTCATCGCCCGATGCCACTATGCTTGTTCCGCCAACGCGAGAGAAGGAAGGGTTGTAGAAGTGGGGGCGGCGAGTCCGCCTCCTTGTTGCCCAGCCGCTGGGACGAAAGTGAGATTTCAGATTGGGCTGTCGGGCTGCCGGCCGCCAAAGTGCTAACTCAATCGAGACTCAGAACCGGAACTCGCCGCCGTCGATTTCCTTGGCAACCTTCCGTAAGGATTGGCGCGTGACGATGCAACCTCTCATGACCTCGACCTGATCCGCTGCCCCTACGATTGCAACCAGTTCCTTGTATCTGTCCAGGTTCAGCTTCTTTATGCCGGCGAGGGCATAGGACTTCGCTTGCGGGTTGCCAACAGCATAGAGTTTCTCAAACGCGGCAAGCGCAACCGGCGCTGGTTGGGAAAGAACAAACTTGAAATCCGTTTCGCCTTTCGAGGTCACTCCGGCATAGCCTACACCACCAAATGCGAATGTGCTGACAATTGCCAGGCGTTTCACCACTGCGTCCAGATATTCATCGGCACGCGCTACGAATCCGTACGAGAGCAAGAGTGCTGCAACCCAACACGTTAATGGCCGAAGTTTGGACAACTCAACCCAGTCTAACGCTCCTGTGTGGAAGGCGTCCCTGCTCAATGCTGCAAAACCCGCCTTCGCTGGAGCTCCGTCCTTCGATGCTGGTTGGTATGCACTCATCGATGGAAGCTACTAAGTGAAACAGATTTTGGGTCATGGGAAGAGGTTTCCCACAACCCGCATCCTACAACCCGAAACACAGCTTGTTACCGGCGCCTGAATCCGCCGTGGTTCCGATAGGAGAAATAGAAGCCTGGGCCGAAGCCGTAGCCGTAGTAGGGCGAGAACAGACCGCCGTAGTAATACGGACCGTAGCCACCGTAACCGTAGTAATAAGGAGGAGGCGGTGCGCTGTATCCGTAACGCGGGGGCGGCGGGCGGCGTGATGCGCCGCGCTGATCGTAATCCTGCTGCGAAACTGGTTGGAAGGCATCTTCATCGCCCTGGATTGAGAGTGGGGCTTCCAAGCGGAAAGTCAGCGGCTGTTCGGGATAAACTTCGGTTGCCTTGCCGCGAGTCAGCAGTACGCCGATTGTGGACACGACTACGCCGGCTGCCGCGCCGACTCCTGCGCCGACTCCGCCGTTGACTGCTGCGCCGATCGCCGCGCCGGTGCCAACTGTTGCGCCGATACCAACCGCATCACGGCCGTAAGATGTGTCGCCGCGGCGCTCCATCAGCCGCGTCTTCACCTGGATCTGACGGCCATCCGCCAGACTCATTTCCGTAAGCTCCAGCCCGAGCCGTGAAGTTCCGGACACGCGACCGGCTTTTTTCGCTTCCGA
>DASQGY010000020.1:0-15108 GCA_035632375.1 Bryobacteraceae bacterium
CTGATACAGCTTCTTGAACCGATGCCGCAGCGCCTGCTCTACCGCCTCCAGCCGCGACAGATAAAAGTCACGCATCTGCGCCTGGTCCGAAACCGTCAGCTACTCATACAACGCGCGAGCGTTCAATCCCGCCTCGCCAAAGCCTTCGAGCACCCGCTGCGCCAGCACCGCATCCAGATCGCGAATGCGGATTCCCTTGCGATCCAGCTGCTTCAGGAACCGCTCAACCTTCCCGGGCAAGAACGCCTGCTCGACGGCGGCCTGTAGCCTGGCGAACTCTTCCGCCTTTTCAACCTTAATCGCAGCCTGTTCGAAGCCCACTGTCATCCCCGAGCACCTTCACGCTCTTCCCTAAACAATCTTCTGGAGCGGGAGACGGGAATCGAACCCGCGACCAACAGCTTGGAAGGCTGTGACTCTACCACTGAGTTACTCCCGCTCAGCCTCAGCGGCTAAAGCCGCTCTTCAATTCCGACTTCCTCGGCACGGCTGAAGCCGCGCCCTCCCCAAACCCTGCAACGTCCCAACCAAATCTGGAGCCGATGACCAGGATTGAACTGGTGACCTCTCCCTTACCAAGGGAGTGCTCTACCAACTGAGCTACATCGGCTCAACACTTCCCGCGATCCTTCGCTAACCGCGCTCGGGCTTCCAACGAAGCCCGAATCTACTTCTCTTTCGAAGCCTCTTCGCGCCTCTGTTCCGCCGTCGCCCGCCAATACGAAAGCGCCGTTCGCGCCGCCAGCAAACCTAAGATCGCCAGCGTTACCATCCGAAAATCAATACTGAAGTCAATTCCAAACTCGGCGCTGTGAACCGGGATCGGGACCGGCGCCATCGTGTTCCAGCTCAGCAGCGCCAAAACCAGAAACGCTGCGATCGAGAAAGCGAATTTCTTCCTCGGATTCAACTCTGCCTCAGACTTCAGATCACTGGTGCACAGGGAAGGATTCGAACCTTCGTACCTCGCTAGGAGGGACAGATTTACAGTCTGTTGGCTTTAACCACTCACCCACCTGTGCAAACTCTCGGGCAATGCGGCAGCTTGCAACTCCCTCCGGCAGACCGCCCTGGCCGCGGGCGCATTCACGCCCAAAATCCGCGCGCCAAACGCCGGCACAAGTCACACTTCAATCTTCACAAAACTGACTTTTCGCAAACCAGGGAAACCAAGGATCGCGCACAAGACACCGCGAAGATCACTACACGCCGGAAAAGTTCCGAATGGAGTGCGTTGGAAAAACCTGTTGCGCCGCTACCGAATCCGCCGCCTGCCGGAAAAATTCTTCGTTTCCTGGAGCTGGCGAAGGGATTCGAACCCCCGACCCTCTGATTACAAATCAGATGCTCTACCGACTGAGCTACGCCAGCACGTCTGGGGATAGAGCGCGCCTCCGCGCAAACTAATCCCTCGGATCCCTTCCAGATGTCCGGGACAATTAAGTAAAGTAACACAACGCCAAGAACCGGCGCAAGCAACCCGTTGACGGTGCAGGGCTAATCCTTACAGGGTTAATCCGCCGACGAGGTCAGGAGGGGTGCAATCCTGAAAGATGTCATCCTGACAGTCTGGTCGATCATTCGTAACGCAGCGCCACCATCGGATCCACCCTCGATGCCCGCCGCGCCGGAATTGCGCAGGCGGCCAGCGCGACGGCGGCGAGGGCCACGGCTACCACCACGAACGTCACCGGATCCCGAACGGTGACCCCGAACACCAGGCTCGACACGGCTCGGCCAAGCGCCAGCCCTCCAGCGAGGCCCACCGCAATCCCCACCAGCACCACCTTCATTCCTTCGCTGACGATCAGTTGCAACACGCTCCCGGGCGTTGCGCCCAGCGCCATGCGTACTCCGATCTCGCGCGTGCGCTGATTCACGGAATACGCCAGCACGCCGTAGATGCCGATCGCCGCAATCAGCATCGCTACCGCAGCGAACACTGTCAGAAGAGTAGTGTTGAGCCGCGGCTGGGCCGCGCTGTTCGATATCCACTGATCCATCGTGTTCACATTCGCCAGGGCCAGGCCCGCATCCAGCTGTGCGATGCGCTGGCGAATCGTGGGCAGCAAGGCTTCCGGCGATCCCGAGGCGCGCACGACCACATCCATCAGCGGCCACGAACCCCGCTGCGAGATCGCGTAATAAAGCTGCGGCACCTGCTGGTTCAACGCCTGATCGTGCACATCGCCGACTTCGCCGACGATGGTGTAGGCCATTTCCGGCTTCGCACTCGGACGCAGCGTCCTGCCGATCGGGTCCGCGTCGCCCCAGAACTTTCTCGCCGTGGACTGGCAGACGACCATCACCAGCGGCGCCGTCCGAACATCCGCATCGGTAAACGTGCGCCCGCGCAGCAGCGGAATGTGCATGGTCTCGAAATATCCCGGGCTGATGCTTCGCCAGTCGATGGGCACGGCCGTGCCCGCTGGAAGTATGGACGCCTCGGTCGTGATCATGGGATGCCGGGCGTAATTCCCCGCGCCAAACGGAATGCCGCTGCTGATCGCCGCGCCCTGAGCGCCCGGAATCGATTTCAGGTCTTCCACCAGCGCGCGGTAGAAGTCCGGCCCTTTGTCAGCCAATGGATATTTGGCCACCGGCAGCCCCAGCTGGAACGTAATCAATCCATGAGAATCAAATCCCAGCCGCACACGCTCGAGGTTCGCGAGACTTTGAATCAGCAGTCCCGCGCCAATCAGCAGGAGCGCCGCCATCGCGATCTCGCCTGCCGCCAATCCGTCGCGCAGCCAGCTGCGGATGCCGCCAATGGCGCCGCGTCCCGCCTCTTTGAGCGTCTCGTTGGTTCGAACCCGCGCCATGCGGAAAGCCGGCGCCAATCCAAACAACACGCCGGTCGCAATGGTCAGACCGAAGCAAAACCACAAGACAGTCGTGTCGACTCCAACATCCGGAATCGGCAGCGTTCCATCGGGCAGGGATCGCACCAGCGCGCGCACCGCTAGAACCGCGCCAAGCAGCCCGGTGCCGCCGCCGACGATTGCCAGCACTACGCTCTCGACCAGCAATTGCCGGATGAGCTGCACGCGCGTCGCTCCCATCGCCGTGCGCACGGCCATCTCTTTCTGCCGCGCCGCCGACCGCGCCAGCAGCAGGTTCGCAATGTTGGCGCAGGCAATCAGCAACACCAGAGCGACCGCGACTTGCAACACGAGCAGTCCGGTTTGCAGGTCCTGCGTCACAAAACTGTCGAACAGGGTCAACAGGTGAATGCCCCAATCCTTGACTTCCGGATATTGCTTGCCGACGCGCGCCGCGATCGTGTCCATCTCCGCCTGCGCCTGCTCCGGCGTGACTCCGGGCTTGCGCTTGCCGAAGACAATGAGCGTGTGGTTGAGCCGGATTTCCTTGCTCGGATCGATCGTCAGCGGCAAATACAGATCGCCCCCTCCGATCAATTTCAGCGCCGCCGGCGCGATGCCGACGACGGTGGTCGGAGCTCCATCGAGCACGACCGTGCGCCCTACCAGATTCCGGTCCGCGCCGAAGCGGCGTTTCCATAATCCCTCGCCGATCATCGCGACGGCTGTACCGGGTTTCTCTTCGTCGGGCCGGAAGCTTCGACCCGCGATGGGTCTGATCCCAAAGACATCAGTGAGGGTCGGGCTGAGGCGATTTGCAGTCAGTTGCTCGGGATCGCCGTCGCCGCTCACCGTGACCGGGGCGAAACCCATGGCGGCGATCTGTTCGAACGTCTGCGTCTGCTCGCGCCAGGAAACGAAATTCAGCAGCGAGGCTCCGAACGTCGGCAGATCCAGCTTCTCGTTCTTTTCCGCCACCTGCATGATCCGCTCCGGCTGGGAATACGGCAGCGACCGGATCATGACCGCGTTCACCACGGTGAAGATCGTCGCGTTGGCCGCGATGGCAATCGCGACGGTGAGAACAACGGTCGCGGCAAACATGGGTGCCCGCCGAATCATTCGCATGGCAAATCGAAGATCGCCCGCCAGGGCTCCGTTCCACATACGACTTCCTCCTCGGCTGGAATCGAGATCGTGTTAATCCGCCCTGAGGGCGCTCATGGGGTTGATCGAAGCCGAGCGCGCCGCCGGCAGCAACGACGCGACCACCGCCAGCGCCATCACGAATAATGCGGCCAGCGTCAGCACCAGCGGATCGAGCGGACTCACCGCGAACAGCAACGTGTCGAGCAAACGTGAAGCGGCCGCGGCCCCGATCAATCCGATGCCGCACCCAGCGAGTGCAAGCTTGACTGCGGACAGGAACACCAGCCCCAGAATTCCGGACCGCTGCGATCCCAGGGCCATGCGGATGGCCATCTCCTGCGCGCGGAGCGCCGCCGAGAATGCGATCACGCTGTAGATGCCGAGTGCCGCCAGCAGTACCGCCGCGAAGGCGAACGCCGAAATCACTCCGGTGTTGAACCGGCGCGGAGCCTCGCTGTCGGAAACCGCGTGCTCCATGCTCTGCACTTGCGTGAGCGGAAGCTGCGGGTCCAGCGAGCGCACTGTGGCACGCAAGGAATTCTCCATCTGCTCTGGTTCCATCGCCGTGCGTAAGGCGACGAAGCCGCCGTTGCCATTCAGATCGCCAGGGGAGCCAAGGGATCCCACGGACTTTTCCGCCTGATCCACGGGCTGGTACATCTGCTCCTTGTTCGGAGCGTCGGGAGAAGTCTCCTTAACATCCGCCACGACTCCCACAATCGTCATCCAGGGCGTGGGCGTTTCCGGTGTTCCGATCCGCACCCGCTTCCCCACTGCATCCTGTCCGGGCCAATAGTGTTCGGCAAGCTTGTGGTTGACGATCAATACCAGTTGCGAGTCGGCATTGTCCGCGGGAGTAAAGAAGCGGCCTGATAGCAGCGGAACCCCCATCGTCTGGAGAAAGTCGCCCTCCACCTGGATCGGGGTTGCGAGATTCATGTTGGCGTCTTTGGGAGGGGTGTAACCTTCGGCGACGAATGTCGAATTGCTGTTGCCTCCCGTGGACGGCAGGAATGTTGTCAGGGCCGCGTGCTTCACGCCCGGCAACTCCTGCAGGCGGCGGACCAGTTCGCGGTTGAATCCATCCACTGCAGTCTGGGTGGCGTACTGTTTTTGCGGAAGGGAATAGAACGCAACCAGAACGTGGTCGGGCCGATAGCCCAAATCGACGGCCCGCATCTTCTCGAAACTACGCAGCAGCAATCCGGCAGCGGCCAGCAGAACCAGCGCGGTCGCAATTTCGGCCACGACCAGCGTCGAGCGCAGCCATGCATGTCCTCCGCCGGCCGTGCCCGTACGCCCGCCTTCCTTCAGCGTCTCATTGACGCTGGTCCGCCAGGCGGCAAACGCCGGAGCCAGTCCGCAGCAGACGCCAGTCAGCACGGATAAGGCGATTGCGAACAGCACGACCTGCCAATCCAGACTGATCTCGTCAATGCGCGGCAACGTTTCCGGCAAGCGGCTGATGCCCACGCGCAGGCCGAGCCCGGCCAACAGTAACCCCAGCACACCGCCGCTCACACTCAACACCAGACTTTCGAGCACGGATTGCCGCAGCAGCGCCAATCCGCTGGCTCCGAGCGCCAGCCGCATCGCGATCTCGCGCCTCCGGCGAATCGCCCGCACCAGCAGCAACCCTGCCAGGTTCGCACACGCGATCAGCAACACCACCATGATCGCGAAAAACAGAATCCGCACCAGCTGGCGCGCCTGATATACCGTTTCCTCGTGCAGCGATTTCACCGAGGACTGGATCCGCAAGGTCTTCATGAACGGCGGATATCCTCGCATCGTGTCTTCCGCCACCCGCTGTGCGTCCTGCTGCGCCTGCATCGGAGTAATGCCGGCCTTGAGTCGCCCGACCATGCTGAAGTTCCAACCCGCCGCGCCGGTGGGACCGATTTCCTGCTCGGTGAAGCTCATCGGGACCCACAACTCTGCGCTGTTCAAATGTCCCGGCGCCAGGGGAAACTCGAAATTCCGCGGCATCACCCCGATGATCTGGTACGGTTTGCGATCGAGCAGGATCTTGGTTCCCAGCACCCGCGCGTCGCCGTGTAGCCGGTTCTGCCACAGCGAGTAGCTGACCACGGCCACCTGCTCGTGCTTTTCATCTTCTTCCCCGGTAAACACGCGCCCCAGCAATGGCGCGACTCCCAGCGCCGGAAATACCCCGCTCGACATCCTGGTCGCGTTGACCTGCGCCGGGTCGCCGATGCCGGAGAGCTCATAGCTGGATCCCTGATATCCGCCCAGACTTTCAAAACTGTGGGTGTCGCGCGTATACGCGCGGATGTCGGGCGCCGTAACCCCGACTTCGCCGTTAGCGCTGACGTTGGCACCCTGCAGGGTGTCGGCCAGCGACATGAGCCGCTCGGAGTTCGGGAACGGCAGCGGTCGCAGCAGCACCGCCTCCACAATGGAGAAGATCGCGGTCGTGGCGCCAATCCCGAGCGCAAGCATCAGCACGGCTGTCGCGGTAAACCCGGGCGACTTCAGCAGATGGCGGATGGCGATTCGCAGATCGGAAAAGGCCATAGGGCACACTCCTCCCGACACGAGTTCGTTTCAGGAGAGCATCTGGCCGCCCAAAGCCGCCGGCACCGTAAGTGAGTGCTGCCCCAGCTATTTGGAAGATTGCGTCTGGGGACCAGTCCGAGTCTGGTGTCCGTTTCGAGAATGACTTGTCCGTGCCCGGACACCCCACACTCCCAGAAATAGACAAGAGTCCCGACAAAACGCCACTGACACCGGAGCAGCTCTTTGCCCCCTTATCGATCTCCGGCCGATCTTCCGACCCTAGGTGCTATCATGCTTCCGACCGCACTACATGCGAATTCGACGAACCTTCCCCATCGCCCTCGCGGTCGTGATCGTTGGCGCGGCAGTCACGCTGGCCGTCCAGCTGCGCAAGCACGCGCCCCCAGAGCCTGCCCGCCTGCTTCCCGGCGCCGACGCCTTCCTTTACGCCAACCTCAGCTGGGTTCGCAAGGTGAGCGCAGGTTCGTTGCCGCCGGTTTCCCATGACCCCGAGTACGAGCGATTCATCCAGGAAACCGGTTTCGAGTTTGAGCGAGATCTGGAGGCGGCCGCCTTTGCCGTTCATTATCCGGCGAGCTGGCCGGGCAAGGGCACGGGTGGGAATGCCCCGGAGCCGCGCTTTTCCGAAGTCCTTGTCGGCAAGTTCGAAGCCGAGCGTCTGAAAGCCTACCTCGGGCGCATCGCGCACTCCGTCGAAAACTACAACTCCGTCGAAATCTTCTCGATCCCGATCGACGTCCGAACATTTCGCGTTGCCGTTCTGAGCGTGGATTCCGTCGCCGCCTCCAACCACGACGATCCCAGCGTCATTCGCGGCATTATCGACCGCTCGCGGCGCCTGGCTTCGCCGTTCGGGGGCCCGGCGCTGCTGCGCCGTTATTACAAGCGGGTGCAGTTAGCCAGCCCAATCTGGCTGGTCGCCCGCATTGATCCCGCCTCGCCCGAGTTTGGCGGATGGAGCGATTTTCTGCCGCGCCCCGCCGACGTGGTGGTTTCCGCCAGCTACAACCCTCTGCACCTGCCGCTGCGGACCGGCGTCCTTCACCTCCGCGGAGAGGCGCTGGCCGCCAGTGCCGATGATGCCCGCTCGATCACCGACCGGCTGAATCGCCTTCTGGTGACGTTCCGCGCCGCTGAAACCTCGGTCGGATCCCCTGGCACCGACGCCGATCTGAAGGCCCTCTTCGAGAGCCTGCAGGTCCGCCAGGAAGACCAGACGGCCGTGTTGTCGGCAACCGTGCCCGCCGGAGTCTTCAAGAAATTGCTGGAATCGGCCCCGCCGATCTCGACGCCAGCGCCGCAGGTTTCACCCCAGCCCGGAAAAGCGGCCGTCAAGAAGCCTCATTGAGCGGCCTCGCTTGCAACTAAATCCTTGCCCGCGCGTCTTATTCCAAGGAGCCCAGTCAGGGGCAGCGACCCAGCCAAAGGAGCCTGCGGGTACAATAAGAATTGATGTCGAGCCTCCCACTTCCCATTGCAGCCTTCTTTGCCGGCCTGGTCTCGTTCCTTTCGCCTTGCGTGCTCCCGCTGGTGCCGGGATATGTGTCGATGATTTCCGGCGCGGGGCTGGAAGAGCTGAAGCAGGCCCAGGGCCAGCTCATGCGCCGCGTGATGGTGAATTCGATCTCATTCATCCTGGGATTCAGCATCGTGTTCGTCACCTTGGGCGCGATCTCCACCGAGGTCGGGCAACTGGCGGCGCAATACAAGCACACGCTCTCGATCGTCGCCGGAGTGATCATCATCATTTTTGGAATCCACCTGACCGGAATTTTTCAGATCAAGTGGCTGCTTCAGGATACGCGGCTGCACAACATGAAAGGCGGCAGCACTCCCATCGGTGCGTTCGTGATTGGATTCGCTTTCGCGTTTGGCTGGACGCCATGTCTGGGCCCGATCCTCACCGTGATCCTCGGCTTCGCCAGCCAGGAAGATACGCTGATCAAGGGGATCCTCTTGTTGGGTGTGTACTCGCTGGGTCTGGCCGTGCCGTTCCTGGCCACTTCGCTGTTGATGGAGCGCTTTCTTAAGTTTTACAGCCGCTTCCGCTCGCACATGCACATGCTGGAAGTAGCCAGCGGCGGCCTGTTGATCGCGCTCGGCGTGCTGCTGGTGATTGGCCGCTTTACGCTGATCTCCAGCTGGCTGTCGTTCCTGAATCGCTTTGCTTTGTAGTCGAGGATTCGTTCTTATGTCGATGCCTGAAACTCCCCTTGCGGGCGGCCCGCCTGACGATTTGAACGCACCGCCGCTCCCGCAGTCGCAACCCGAGTCGCAGCCGCAGTCGGAACCCCAGCCGCAATCTGGGCCGAACCGGAATCCGATGGCGCTCGTCGTGGTTGCTGTGGTCGCTGCCGCCATGCTCTTTTTCGGATTTCACATGGCGCGCCGCTCCGGCCGCGTGCCCGGCGTGGCCAGGACCGCTCCCGCTCCCGACTTCACCCTCAATTCGCTCGATGGTAAGAGCATTCGGCTGTCGGATTTCCGCGGTAAAGCAGTTCTGCTCAATTTCTGGGCGACCTGGTGCGGTCCCTGCAAGGTCGAGATGCCCTGGTTCGTGGAACTGCAGAATCAGTACGGTCCTGAGGGCCTGCAGATTGTCGGGGTCGCCATGGACGACTCCAGCAAAGAGGACATCGCCCAGTTCACCAAGGAGATGGGCGTCAACTATCCGGTCCTGCTTGGCAAGGAGGCAGTGGGCGATGCCTACGGCGGAGTCCCCGCGCTGCCGGAGAGCTTTTTCATTACTCGTGACGGCGTGATCGTCGACAAGATGATCGGGCTGCACGGCAAAGGCGATATCGAAGACGCGATCAAGAAGGCATTGAACGCACAGCCTGGAGCCAGCCAGACTGCTACGAAGCTGGTAGCTGGTCCGAAGTAACGTTGGCGCGGCGGATCGGCGGCCCTACCATTTAAGAACAGCGAGATGCGCCGCCCGGCTGGCAGGCTCAGAACTGACACTAGGTGCGAGCACGGCACGCGCTCTATGCTGATTGTGGGGCGTTTCAACCAACCGATGATTGGGCTCAAACAGCTGTTGAAGATGGCGTCCGTTCTGCTGTTGGCTGGGGTGGCATTTGCCCAGGCGGGAAAATCGCCTTACGTCACGATCGCTCCCGTGCCTCTCGTCACCGCTCCGCGCGCCGCGCAGACCGTGGCCAGCCTGAACTTCCGCGTGGCTCGCGGCTTTCACATCAATTCCAACACCCCGCGGTCGGAATTCCTGATTCCCACCGCGCTCAAGATGGATGTGCCGACCGACATCGCATTGGGAAAAATCGCATACCCCCAGGGGCAGGACTTGACCTTTCCCTTCTCGCCCGACGAAATGCTGAATGTCTACACCGGCGACTTCACCATCAACGTGACCGTTCACCCGCTGAAATCGGTGGTGCCCGGCAAGTACATCATGCATGGCGTGCTGCGCTACCAGGCCTGCGACAACGCGCAATGCTTCCCGCCCAAAACGCTGCCCGTGAGCTTCGACGTACGCGTGGTGAGAGAAGCCGGGGGCCCGCGCCACAATCCCGCGCAGAGCCCGCACGTACACTGAAAATGTAGCGACAGCCGCGTCAGCTGTCCGTCGCGCGCAAGCGCGAGTCTCTCTGCCCGTTATCCCCTAACCAAGTGCTCCAGCCTTCACGGTTTCCGAAGGAGTTTGCCCTGAGCGTGTCCAGAGGCTGACCAGACGGGGCTTGCCCTTGACAGTCTCTCGAAGGCCGGGAAGAATGCGTGCGCGAGTCTGGAGGTTCTTCCTTGTTTGTTTTGCCCATCAATCGCGATCGCGACGTGGCGAACACTCCGCGCGCCGTCCTCGTGCTGATCGCGATCAACACGCTCGTGTTCATCGCGACTGCCCTGTCCTCGAACTCGACAGCGATCGTCCGCCAATACGGTTTCACCCCCGCACATGCTCAGCTTCTAACTCTGTTTACGTCGATGTTCTTGCACGGTGGATGGCTCCACCTACTCGGCAACATGTTTTTCCTTTGGATGTTCGGCAAAGATGTCGAGAATTCGCTCGGGGTGTGGCTGTTTACGCTCGTCTACCTGCTCTGCGGCCTGGGTGGCGGTCTACTTCATTTCGTATTCAATCTGAGGTCGACAGTCCCATGCGTGGGCGCGTCCGGCGCGATCTCAGGAATTATGGGATGTTTCTTCATCCTCTTCCCCAAGGCAGAGTTCGATTTGGTCTTCTATATCGGATGGTTCCGGATCAAGGAGATTCAAACTCGAACTCCAGCCGCCGTCGGCGCCTGGATCGGCGAGCAAGCCTTGCTCGGCCTTCTTTCACAGGCAGTCCGAATTTCTTCCGTCGCCTTCTGGGCGCACGTCGGAGGTTTTGTAGTCGGCCTCGCCGCCGGACTGTGTTTCAAGCGCCTGATCCAGCTTGACAGCGAAGGTGTCCCAGTTACGCGTCCCTGGTTCATCCCCGAACAGCGTTACAAGGAACGGGACGACATCACTCAACTGAAGCTGTAACACTAGGGAAAAGCTACTCCGTGATCACGTGGTCCGCCCACTCAACGAGCGACACAAAGATCGGCGGGCTGCCGAACTTCGCGCCGTAAGTCGCGATGTCCGCCTCCGTCACTCCCCGCGCTCGCGAGCACGCGCCACACGCGTAGATCTGCACCTTTTTGCCCGCAAGCTTGTTCAGAACCTCCCCGACCGGCGGCCAGCCCACTGGCGTAACCGCGTCGGCTACAACCTTCCGCATGAGCACCACCGCCTCACCCAGCAAGTAAATCTGGACTTCATGTCCAGCCTCGGCGAGCGCGAGTCCATGCGAGAAAGGAAACGCCGCTTTCGTGGGATCGTCCGATCCCCAGGCGCTCTTCATCAAAATCTTGAGTGGTTTGCGGTTGGACTGCCCCTCGAGCGCGCCCGCCGCCGTCAGAAACGGCAATGCCGCCAGCTGCGCCATTCGCGTGAGAAATGCACGACGTGCCATGTACGCCCCCTTGTGCCAGGAACTGGCACCCCAGAAATTGCTGAAAGTTTAACCTTGTCCGCGGAATTCGCCAAGCTGCAACGTAGCTCAGAATGTCGTGCCACTCCCGGGCGGACGAGGCCGTCCGCCCCTCGAAGAAGATCCAGTGGAGCCCCGGACGCCCTCGTCCGGGGAGGGAGCCAGATGCTCAGCCGGAGAGCTCAATCGGACTGCGGGGTCGCGCTGGCGAGCGCCAGGATCGCTCCGCCGAACAGCAACGTGTCGAAGAAATAATTGAGACCCTCAACTCTTACGCCAGTGCTCGGGTTGAGCAAGGCCGCGATCAGCACCGGCCCATACACGATCACAACCATCAGCACAATCCACGAGCCCAGGCAGGTCGCCGCCATCCGCGTCTTCTTCGCCACCAGAATGCCGGCCCCGCACACCAACAGAATCACGCCAGTGAGATAGTCGATCACCGCCCGCCCCGGAATCCACGCCGGCATCTCTTTTTCCAGCGGGATTCCGGGCATCCCCAACGGATGCAGGAAATGCTCGACGCCGTAAAATATTGCCGCCACGGCAATCAGCAGGCGGCCCACCGTAATGAGCCAGCTGCGGCCCTCGGCGTGCCAGCCCGCCAGCGCACTCGCAGCAAGAATCCAGCCGCCGCCCCCGAACGACGGCTCTCGGAATAAGAGGGCCCACCCAAATCTGTTGTGGGGATTGCCCCAGACTGCCGGGACCGTCAGCATCGCATTAAACGCAAACATCATGAGTCCGAACAACAGGCCGGACCACTGCACCCGAATTTTCGTCGCAACGCTCAAGCTAGTTGCAATTAACGCCGCGCCGACGAAATACGTCCAGAACAAATGCCAGGGCATGTAGCGGGGCACGATCTGCATGATGTCTTTCGCGTCAGCGAAATGCTCCGCGCCGAAGACCGCCAGCGGCGCGGCGAAACACAGATTGCCCAGGGCGACGATCTTGTCCAGGCCGCGAGCCTGCGCGATGTTGTTTTTCGCGGCCAGGATCCCGATCAAACCAAGTCCGATGCCAGCGGCGCACATCGAGACGACTATCGGTGAGGTTGCGAGGAATATGACTCCGAAAAAAGCGTCGTGCATGGTTGGGTGCATGTGATGAGAGCCGATCTTGTGCGGAGGCGTTTGAAATCAGAAAGGATGATACGGAAAGTGGTTTGACGCAATATCCACTTGAGCACGATTTGCGATAGCCACTGTCGCGCGAAGACCTTGTTAAACTCCTGCGGACTGCTTAAGTCCTTCGGCGCGGCAAGGCAACCCCAGCCGCACAGCGGCGAAATGTGGAAGCCCGGCACGGCAGGCCGGGAAGAACCGAGAAGATGAGTGAGCCCCGGAGGGACGACAGATGACCGCGGGTCACTCAGAAGAAGGCCCGCAACTTGCTGAAACAATTAGCGTTGCCAAAGCTTCCCAAATTGTACATACAAATCCGTCAACAAAGTGTTCCTGTAGGAACACTGTGGAAAACTCCCGCCCCGCAACCCTAAGCCGTTCCTCCGCAGGGACTTACCCCTTCTGCTTCTTCTCCACCTTGGCCCACGTATCTTTCAAGGCGACCGTCCGGTTGAACACCAGCGCGCCCGGCTTCGAATCAGGATCGACGCAGAAGTATCCCAGGCGCTCGAACTGATGCCGGCTGCCCGCCGCCGCACTCGCCAGCGACGGCTCCAGCTTCGCATGCGGAATCACCTCGAGCGATTTCGGATTCAGATTCTCGACGAAGTCGTGGCCCGCCGGCACGTCGGCGGGATCTTCCTTGCTGAACAGGTTCTCGTACACGCGCACCTCGGCGTCGATCGCGTGTGCCGCTGACACCCAGTGGATCGTCGACTTCACCTTGCGTCCATCGGGCGCGTTGCCGCCGCGCGTCGCCGGATCGTAGGTGCAGTGCACCTCGACGACCTCACCCTTATCGTTCTTTACAACGCTTCTCGCCGTGATGAAGTACCCATAGCGCAGGCGCACTTCCTTGCCCGGCGACAGCCGGAAATATTTTGGTGGAGGCACTTCGCGGAAGTCGTCCTGCTCGATGTAGAGGATGCGGCCGAAGGGAATCTTGCGCGTGCCTGCACTCTCATCCTCCGGATTGTTGACCGCATCCATCTCCTCGGTCTGATTCTCCGGATAGTTGTCGATCACAACTTTCAGTGGGTTCAGCACCGCCATCACGCGCGGCACGCGCTTGTTCAGGTCTTCGCGCACGAAGTGTTCGAGCATGGCCAGCTCGACGATTCCGTTTGTCCGCGACACTCCGACCGCAGCCACGAAATTGCGAATCGCCTCCGGTGTATAGCCGCGCCGCCGCAGGCCGCCCAGCGTGGGCATGCGCGGATCATCCCAGCCGTTGACGCGCTTCTCTTCCACGAGTCGCCGCAGCAGGCGCTTCGACATGATGGTGTAGGTCAGGCTGAGCCGGTCGAACTCGATCTGCTGCGACGGGAAAATTCCCAGCTCTTTGATGAACCAGTTGTAGAGCGGCTGATGGTCGGCGAATTCGAGCGAGCACATCGAGTGCGTGACTTTTTCGAGCGAGTCCGACTGGCCGTGCGCGTAGTCGTACATCGGATAAATACACCACTTGTCGCCGGTGCGATGATGCGTCGCATGCAGGATGCGATACATCACGGGATCGCGCATGTTGAAGTTCGGCGAGGCCATGTCGATCTTCGCCCGCAGCACGCGTGAACCGTCGGGAAACTCGCCCGCCCTCATGCGCTCGAACAAGTTCAGGTTCTCTTCGATCGAGCGATTGCGATACGGACTGTCCTTGCCGGGCTCGGTCAGCGTGCCGCGATGCTTGCGAATTTCATCCGCCGAAAGATCGTCGACATACGCCTTGCCATCTTTAATCAGCTTGACCGCCCACTCGTAGAGCTGGCCGAAATAATCCGACGCGTAGAAGAGTCCGTCCCAGTGAAAGCCGAGCCACTTCACGTCTTCCATGATCGCGTCGACGTACTCGACATCTTCCTTTTCAGGGTTCGTGTCGTCGAAGCGCAAGTTCGTCTTGCCGCCGAATTCCTCGGCGAGTCCGAAGTCGATGCAGATGGCCTTGGCGTGCCCGATGTGCAGATATCCGTTGGGCTCAGGAGGGAAGCGGGTCTGCACGCGACCGTTGTACTTGTTGGTCTTGAGGTCCTCAGCGATTCTGTCGCGCAGGAAGTTCGAAGGACGCGTCTCGGGAGCATTGTCGCCCGCGGAGTTCGCGTCAGGATTAAGCGGAGTCATCCATCGATCTTATCGCAACTGATTTTGTGGAGGGGCGGACGCCCTCGTCCGCCCACGGAGCGGTAAGTGCTCGGAGATGGACTCGTGGGAACTCACTCCCCGGACGGGGGCGTCCGGGGCTCCACGAAGAGCTTTGGGTCAAATCACTCTGGCTACGGCTGGGATGCGGCGCAACGCTGCCGTCGCGCCCCAGCTCAGCAGCGTGGTGCCCAGGAATACGAGCGATCCCTTCGCGATCGCGGGCAGGTTCGTGCGCAGCAGTGCGAGTTGCAGCCAACTTACGAAGGCGTAGTGGATGAGATACATCCCAAAGGCGTTGGCGGTGAGACTGTCCCAGACCTTGACGCGCGCCTTGGCGAAGCGGGTGAACAGCGCGAGG
>DASQGY010000021.1:0-31477 GCA_035632375.1 Bryobacteraceae bacterium
ACCCACCGGAACAACGGGACCAACGGGGTTGACTGGACCTACCGGATCGGCCGGACCAACCGGACCGACCGGACCGACCGGAGCGCAGGGCGCGACCGGACCCACGGGATCGACGGGACTGGCCGGAGCGGCCGGCCCCACCGGACCCACTGGACCGCCGGGCCCCACCGGACCCACTGGACCCATCGGAGCAACGGGCAGCACCGGCTCGCAGGGAATCCAGGGAGCGAAAGGTCCCCTCGGTCCCACTGGCCCGCAGGGGAACACCGGCTTTCAGGGAAATCCAGGCGGCACCGGCCCGACGGGCCCCACCGGTCCGGCATTTTCCAATGCCTTCTCGGTCCTGAACTCCATCGCAGCCGGCGGCACCATACCCGACAACACCACCCAACAAACCATCCTGGTGGACAATTCGGCCGGCCCGGCGACGGTGACGCTGCCGCATGCCAACGCGCAGGCCGGGATGTATATCCTGATCAACGGTACCAAGCGCGCGCCCACCAGCGCGGTCAGCAACCTGATCACTATCCAAGCCCAAGGCGCCGACATGATCGCCGTGCGCCCCAGCGCGGCCAACTCGAACACCGGGCTGCAGACTTCTATCACCAACGGCACTTCCCCGTCGGCGTTTGTGAGCGACGGAGTGAGCAAGTGGTATTTCCTGCGGAACTGATATGCGCAAACAGAGGAGAACGGTGATGGCGAAACCAATGTTGATCACGGCGCGGGCTCTGCTGCTGGCGGCCTCGCTGGTTTCGCTGCTGCATGCCGCCGATCCCGCTCTGGTTGGCGACGTGTACGTCAGCTCGGGATCCTCTGGATCGAATTTCAATTCTGGAGTGGCCGCGCAAAAGCTCATCATCGCCTCGGGTAATACCGCGCTGGTGCAGTTCGACCTCTCCTCCTATCCCACTAGTTCAGTAGTCAGCGCGGCGTATCTGCGCCTCTTCCAGAATCAGGTGACCACCGCGGGCACGCTGTCCTTCGCGCTGGTAACCTCTCCCTGGAACGAAAATTCCGTGACGTACAACACCCGGCCATCCGATAGTGGGTCCTTTACGACGGCCGCGACCGGCGCGGTCAATACCTACGTGCTGGTGGATGTGACCGCGCAAGTGCAGAACTGGATCAACACGCCGGCCTCCAACAACGGGCTGGCCATCACGGGAGTTAGCACCACTTCGGTCGCCTTCGACACCAAGGAGAATACCGCATCAAGCCATCCGGCGGCGCTGTTGATCGACATTCAGGGAGCACCCGGTCCGACGGGACCGGTGGGAGCCACCGGGCCGACCGGTGCGACAGGAAATGCGGGACCGGCCGGGCCCACCGGCGGGAACGGACCCACCGGACCATTGGGCCCCACCGGACCCAGCGGTGCAACCGGGCCATTGGGACCCACCGGGCCAACCGGCGGAACCGGGCCATCGGGACCAACCGGACCAACCGGAGTAGCAGGCGCCACCGGGACGACGGGAACCACGGGCGCTACCGGACCCACCGGGCCAAGTCCCACAGGACCGGCGGGGCCAACGGGCGCACCCGGAGCAACCGGGGCAACGGGACCAACCGGCGATACGGGTCCCACCGGACCCACTGGAGCACAGGGAGCGCAGGGTCCCACGGGTCCAGTCGGCGGTCCCGGACCAACCGGACCCACCGGCGCGGCCGGACCCACGGGCATCACCGGCGATCAGGGTCCCACTGGACCGACTGGCAACCAAGGACCGCAGGGACCGACCGGACCAACCGGGCCCACGGGAGTGCAGGGTGCGAATGGTCCTTCGGGCAACGTGTTCAACTTCAACGTCACTCCGGTAGCGGCCAATGGCACCATTTCCAACACCGACCCGAATCTCTACTATCTGGTGGACAATTCGGCGGGACCGACCAGCGTCACCTTGCCCACCAGCCAGCCGCTGGGCAGGCGCATCATCATCATGACGCAGTTCTACACGGCGGGCAACGCGGCCAACGGGGCCATACCCGGCGGCGTGGGTGCTGGAGTACCACAGCTCACCGTCAACCGGCAAGGCAGCGACTTCATCGATGACGGCGCCAGCCCATTGAAGACTCAAATCACCAACGTGACGCGCAGCGTGCAACTGTTGAACGACGGCGCCGGAACCTGGATCGTGGAATCGCTGTCGCCCGTTCCGCCGGCCATCACCAGTGCCAACAACACCACGTTCACCTTCAACAGCGCCGGCACCTTCACCGTTGTCACCAGCGGGGTCCCAACTAATGCCTCGATGAGCATTTCGCAAACGTCTGGAACTCTTCCCACCGGCGTCACTTTGGTGAACAACAACGATGGCACCGCGACGCTAAGCGGCACGCCCACGCAGACGGGCACGTTCGTGTTCACCATCACCGCCAGTAACGGCGTCCCGGCGGATGCCACGCAGAACTTCACGCTCAGTGTCCTGCCGGTGGCGGCGGCCGATAGCTATCTCTCAGGCGCTGGAATCGTGGATAACACGCAGTTCGCGATCACCGGCGGCTCTACGGTTACTCCGGGTACTCCGACCGTGACTGCGTCTGGAAACATCCTCGCCAACGATCTGCCGGCGAGCGGCGTGGCGGCAGTTGCCGGAACGTTCAGCACCAGCGCCGGCGGCAGCGTGGTCCTGAAGACCGACGGGACGTTCCTCTATACGCCAAAGGCCAACCCCGGCGGGGCGGCGACCACCAGCGATTCGTTCCAGTATCAGGTGACCAGCGACACTGGCGGAACGGGGACCCCAACCACCTCGCTTGCCGGCACAGTGTCGCTAACTCTCGCCAACCGCGTCTGGTACGTAAAGAACAACGGCTCGGCGGGCAACGGTCAATCGCAATCGTCGTTCCAGTCGCTTTCGGCGGCAATCGCCGCCGCGACAACCAATGACTTCATCTTTGTGTACCAGGGTGATGGCACCACTACGAATCTCACCACGGCCTTCCCCTTGCTGACGGGCCAGAGTCTCATCGGCCAGGGTGTGGCGCTGGTAGTGAACGGAATCACGCTGGTCGGGGCAGGCAGCCCCCCACTGCTTGGCGGCACCGTCACGCTCAACACCACTACCACAGTGCGTGGCCTCAACCTCTCTACCGGTAGCAACCCCGGTATGAACGACCCTGTTGCCGCCATCACCGGGGTGACGGTCAACAACGTGGGCGTGACCACCAGCACCGGTACCGCCGTTAATCTCTCAAGCACCGTTGGGACGCTAAGCTTCACAGGGCTCACCACGACCGGTGGCACTGCGGTGAATCTAACAGGCAGCAACGCCGGCGCGACATTCAACTTCACGAATCTGTCGATCAGTTCGGGCGCCAACACGGCCTTCAACGCCACGGGCGGTGGTACAGTCAACGTCACTGGCGCGTCCAACACCCTCACTTCTACGACGGGCACGGCGCTGAACGTCGCTAACACCACCATCGGCGCGAGCGGATTGATTTTCAGAAGCATCTCCTCCAATGGCAGTACGAACGGAATTGTCCTGGACACAACCGGATCGACCGGTGGGCTTACCGTCACTGGCGATAGCGGAGTGACCAACAACGGCTCAGGCGGAACGATTCAGAATACGACCTCGCATGGCATCCGGCTCATTAATACCGCGAACGTCAGTCTGGGCTACATGAATATCACCAATCCGGGCGCCAGCGGCATCTTGGCAGCCAGGTCGGGCTGGACAATCAGCGACACCAACGCCAGCCTGGGAGTCAATGGTTTTTCGATGAACCGCTGCAACTTCTCCGACAACGCCGGGTCCGTAACAACCGACGATGGCGTGACCCTCGAAAACGCTACTGGCGCGATCTCCATCACCAACTCATCGATCTCCAGCGCGCGGCATCAGGGCATTACCATCGATAACTACAACAACAACATGGCCAGCCTGACGATGACCGGCACTACCGTCCAAAACACAGTGGGCGGCGACGGCATCTTGATTCAGATGCGCGGCACCTCCGTTATGACTACCGGTGCGATCGGCGGTGCGACGGCAGCTCTGGGCAATACTATTTCCAGCAACTCCGCGACCGGGCTGCAAATCAACAATAGTGACACCGGCAACATCTCCAGCATGAACATCCAGAACAACACTATCTCAGGCAACAACGCCGGTACGGATCTCGATCTCGGTCAGGCTTCGAGCATGACCGTCACGGTTCAGAACAACACGTACAACAACCAGCACACGCAAGTCATCAACATGGTTCAAGCGACGGCGGCCACCGCTGGCTCGTTGACGGCGTCGATCAAGAACAACATCATCGGAACCCAAGGCACACTGGATTCCGGATCGGCCATCGGCGACGGCATTCGCGTGGCTAATGGCGCCGTAAATGTCAGCGTCACCATTGATTCCAACACCATCCACGAGGTTCCGAACGCCGGCGGAATCGACCTCGGGGCGCAGGCTTACACGCAGACCGGAAATGTGAAGTACAAGGTTGTCAATAATACGATTGTCAGGCCGACCGGTACCAACCAGTCTGTCTGCGGTCCAGCTAACACGCCGTGCCCGAACTCTCAGGTCTTCATTCTTTCGGACAGCAATGCTCAGGGCGGCTTTGACCACGTTTGCACCGTGATCAGTGGCAACACCGTGTGGGACCCGACTAGTTATTCCTTTGGCGCCGGGCAGGCAGCGTTCTACTTCGCTCGACGAACCGACGCGCAGAACACTTTGCAGTTGGAAGGAACACAGGCGAACGTCACGAACCAGATCAACGCCACGAATACGATCACGAACCAAACGACGCCCCCGTTCGTCATCGATGAAAACACCTCCGGTACGGTGACCATCGTAGCTGCCGGAACCTGCGGGTCGTTCCCACCGTAGAAAACGGCGGAGCGAGACAAGAAATCCCTTGACAGGCTTTATGTCGAGCGATAGAGTATGTGAATGCGTGGTTGTTTGAGCAGAAAGGGTGGAGTTTCTAAATGGCCGAACCATTTTTGAGCGAAATCAGAATCATGTCTTTCGGGTTTCCACCGGCGGGCTGGGCTCTCTGCAATGGACAGCTCCTGCCCATCAATCAGAACCAGGCGTTGTTCTCGCTATTGGGGACAACCTTTGGTGGTGATGGCCGGGTAAACTTTGGTTTGCCGGATCTGCAATCGCGAGCGCCGATCCACGTCGGCGGCGGCCATTCGCTCGGCGAACGAGGCGGTGAGCAGGGCCACACGCTGTCCATCTCCGAGATCCCGACGCACGTGCACACTGCAAACGGCACGAACACCGCCGGCACGGTGATTATTGCCGCCGGTAATTTGCTGGCGAATTCTCCCTCCCAGCTCTACAACGCTCCCCAGAACCTGGTGGCCATGCATGCTGGCACGCTGCAAAACGTCGGCGGTAGCCAGGCGCACCTCAACATGCAACCGTTTTTGACATTGAGCTTCTGCATCGCACTGCAGGGCATTTTCCCATCGCAAACCTAGAGGAGACGAAACCCACATGGCACAACCATACGTCGGTGAAATCCGCATGTTCGCCGGAAACTTTGCGCCCGCTGGCTGGATGTTCTGTGAAGGACAGCTTCTACCTATCTCAGAGTTCGAGACACTTTTTAACCTGATCGGCACAACCTATGGCGGCGACGGCCAGTCCACCTTCGCGCTACCCGACCTGCGGGGCCGCCTCCCGATCCACCAAGGCAATGGCTTCACCTTGGCTGAGAGCGGCGGCGTCGAGGACGTCACGCTAACCGTCAGCCAGATCCCGGCACATAGCCATCCGTTCCTGGGCAGTAGCAACATAGCCACCCAAGCCAACCCAGGAACCAACGTGGTCGCTGAGGCATCTTTGTTCAACCCGTATCTGAACGTGGCCCCGGCGGCGGCCATGGCGCCGCAGTCGATCGGGTCCACTGGCGGCAGCCAGCCGCACACCAATTTTCAGCCGTACCTGTGCGTGGATTTCATCATTTCGATGTTCGGCATTTTCCCGTCTCAAACTTAAGGAGCAACCATGGCTGACCCATTCGTCGCTGAGATTCGCATCTTTCCGTTCAACTTCCCACCCAAGGGTTGGGCGTGGTGCGACGGGCAACTCATGCCGATCTCCCAGAACACCGCGCTGTTCTCACTCCTCGGGACGACCTACGGTGGTGACGGCAAAAGCAATTTTGCACTTCCCAATATGCAAGGGAACGCGCCCATGCATCCGGGGCAGGGTCCGGGTCTTTCGCTCCATGATCTCGGGGAGACCGGTGGCTCGGAAACGGTCACCCTCCTCGAGAGCGAGATACCAGCTCACAGCCACAACCTGATGGCTACTTCCAGTACGTCTAGTAAACCGTCGCCTGCCGGCAACAGCTTCGCCCGGGTGAGTGGTGCGACACCGTACCTTGCGCCTGCTGGCGCTGCGTTGGCACAGATGTCGGACCAGACCATCGCTCCAGCAGGCGGCGACCAGCCGCACAACAACATGATGCCGTACTTGACTCTCTACTTCAACATCGCCCTGCAAGGCGTGTTTCCGCCGAGGACCTGACACAACAAAGTCCTCTAGGCGGGTTCGAGCGGCCACTCTATGAAGCGATAGACGCCGTGCCCGTGTAGCTTGCGAAATCCTAACTGCTCCTAGAGCGCCAGCTCCGGATTGAACATCTCCAGGTGCATGCCGACCCACTTCCCGCTCCCAGCGGGCTAGATAGAGGCGCACAGAATCTTTGCGATCCGGTTTTGGATGTGGATCACGTCGAGGAGCGAAAGCCGCCGGCTCTGGTCGAAAGCGGCGAGCAGATCGATATCGGAAGCGGTTCCTGAGCCGTCGCGCGCGCTAGAGCCGAAAAGCGAAAGCCGAGTCACGCCCGCCGCGCGGATCTCCGTTCGTGTGCCTTAAGAGTAGCCAGGACTTCAGATCGGCTCATGCGCCCATTGTGGCCGCGCCGGGATGCGGCGTCAACGAGCGTAATGGCAGTGCCGGCGGGCGGCGGAGGGGACCCGTAGCACAGCCGATTCTCGGGCTCTAATCCGAGCCCCTGCGGACTAAGGTCGCCGAGACCTGGAAGAAGGCGCAGTTCGCTCTCTTGCGCTACGGTGATTGTCCAGCGGAAGAACAGCCGCCACGCACACATACCCGGAGGGAAAATCCTTTCTGGACATATGTACCAAGTTTTCCAGGACGGCCAGTGCGATGCTTTCGGCCATGTAAACAACGGCGATTCCAGGAGAATTCCACCGGCCACCTACGCGCCGCGCGCCCTCGCCGTCCAGCCTCGCATGGCGCGCCCGGCACACCCGAAAGATCCGCCGTTCCATCAGGACGGGATACTATGTTCAATGCGTGTGAGGGTCCGCTCGACCATCGCAATGCCGTCATCGGTGCCCAGCAACTCCGCCGGAGCGCGCTCACCCAGCAGCGGTAGCGGCGTGGAAAGCCAGTGCGTGGCCTTCTGCTCGTCGCCGAATACTGCAACTGCATGTGCGATCACTGGAACCAGGCGGGTCAGTGGGTGCGGCGATGTCATTCCGATTTCATTGTACGTCAGAACCGTGGGGAACCGGGGACAGGATGAGATGAGATTCCCCAGCCAAGAAGGAATACCCGGCGCTAGAATTAGAGAGAGAATGCTAACCGCTGCGGCCTACGATATACACGTGGACCAGTTACTCGAAAGGATGCGCCGCTTCCACGCGGCTATGGAAGCGGCGGCGATCCCTTACCGCATCATCGGCGGCCTGGCTACGTTTATTCACGTGTTTGAGCGCCAGCCGATCAAGGCCCGCCTGACACAGGACGTGGACGCGGGAGTTGCTCGCACTGATCTGCAACGGATCATCCTAGCTGCGGAAAGCGGCGGCTTTGTCTACCGGCGCGTGTCGGGTATTGACATGCTCCTCGATCCGGGTAAGCCCAGCGCCCGTTCCGCCGTGCACCTGATTTTCATCGGCGAGAAGGTCCGCCCCGATGACTTGGCGGAGATTCCCACCTCCGTTCCCGTCCGCACGAAAGAAGGAATCTGGATCTGCCCCGTCGACGATCTGGTCCGTATGAAGCTGAACAGCTTCCACCTGAAGGATAAGGTTCACATCCAGGATCTCGACGGCGTAGGGCTTATCACCCCGGAAATCGAAGCGGCCCTTCCGGGCCCTATGCGCGAGCGTCTTCGCGAAGTCCGCACTCTCGAATAGTTCGAACGCGAGAGAGCTGTGGGCTTCCCATCGTCTACTGCACCTGGGGATGCGGACGTAGCAACGCGACCACCAGTCGGCGGCGCCGCGCGCTTTCCGCTAGTCCGCGGTCGAAGGTCACCAGATGAGCGCCCGCAGCCTCCGCGAAACCCACCAGATAGCAGTCGGCGATGGCTTTTGTTGCGGGCAAACGGCCGAAGCGTGCGAGAGCTTGACGGAACAGGGCCTCGGTGCGGTGCGGTTCCATCGCAAGTTTGACTCTCGAATCCTGTCTCCAGCGGTCGTACAGCGCCAATGCTCCGGCTACGGTGGCAATGCTATCGCCCATCACCTTTTCGTTTGTCAACAGCCGGAGAAAACCGAGCATGGTGAATCGACAGAACAACAGACCCGCGTCTTTGAGGGAATCGTGCCAGCGCGCCGCACTGGCGTGCTGCGGGTGCCGATCCCAGGTCATCGCCAGCCACACGTTGATGTCAATCAAATACGAGATCATAGGGCGTCTCGGTGTTGGGGCAGAGCGGTCCAGGCCGGCCTTTTCCCCTCAAAAGCGGGAGCGTCACCCGGCGCCCCTTGTGCCGGCGCCGCAAGGGCATCACTCGTGCTAAAGGCCGGCCGTGTTTGGTCACGACGAGTCCTTCGTCCGGCAGTTCCTCGAGCAACGCCAGACACTGACGCCGGAATTCGGTGACACTGAGATCCTTCATGACTGAAGTGTACACTGAAGTGTACACTTGTGTCCAGCGGCAGAAGCTGTAATATTAGGCGGAGGACTCGGGCGACCACTCCATGAAGTGGTAGACGCCGTGCTCCCGCAGCTTGCGAAATCCCAACCGTTCATAGAGCGCCAGCGCCGGATTGAACATCTCCACGTGTATGCTGACCCGCTTTCCGCTGCGCGCGCCTTCGGCCAGGATGTCCTTCAATATGGCGCTGCCGATACCGCCGTTGCGATGCTCCGGCAGCAACGCGATGTCGACAATCCGGATCTCGCGCGCCCAGCGGGCGACATATAGGCGTCCGATGGGCTGGCCGTTCCTGAGGATGACCAGAAAATCGCCGCCCCGGTAGGTCTCCTGGTAGGCCTGGTGTTGTGCGTTGAACTGCGCGCGCAGAAACTCGTCCTTCTGCGGCTCGCTCCAATCGACAACCGCCAGCTCTTCAGTGCGGGTCTTGGCATAAACCGTGTAAAGGAACTCGGTGTCCTCGGGCGTGATGGGCCGGAAGGCGATGTCAGGTGCGTTCATTCGCAAATGGGTGGTCTATGCAAGCTCGCATGCGCCGTGGGGCAGGATGGCATCCTGCGGCCGATTGTAAATCGGCCTCCCCGAGGCGTGGAGAGAAACGCGCCAAGCGGGCTACCAGCCCGCCGCAGGTTGCCAACCTGCCCCACATAGCTTGCAGGGCGTTGTGCCACCCTGGTCTGAAACGTCTCTGAAGGTGGCACAGACTCTAGTCTGTGCGTTGTGGAAGGATAGAAACTCCGCGCGCCCGTAACTGTTTTTGCAGGTATCACTAGCTGACCCGATTGAAGACGGCCTCGTAGTACAAACCCTGCGTGTCGCGCTTGACCGGGACGATGAAGAGATCGAAGCGGCCGAGCCGGTCATGCTCCACCGGGTAAATCTGCTGTGGGAGCAGCGGCTCGCGCGGCCCGCGAAACAGGAGCGAGAAGTTGACGTGCCCCTGCGTCGATCCATCGGAGACCTCCACCAGCTCCAGCTCGGTCGTAGCCGGCCCATGATGAAGTCGAAAGGCGCTGTTCAGGTGCCCGGCGAACGTCGACGCCACCGCACTCTGGGTCTCCAGGGTCATCGTTTGTCTCCCGTCGCACCAGTGTGCCACATATCCATCTCGGGGGTAAACTTGGGAGGAAACACCCATTCGTCAGTCTCACTTTCCCTCCATAGGTCCGCGTACCAGTACTATGAATGCTTCCTTCGTCCTAGATCTGAGAGTAGAATGAATAGTACCGGGGAGAGGCGTTTGATCGTCGGGAATTCCGACATGAGGAGGAGAAACTACATGACCAGACGGGTTGTGCATTTCGCCGGCTTGCTGCTGGCGCTATGCGCATGGCAGGCGATTGCGGCGCCGGTACTGACACTGCTCCCGCCCGACATCTCGGGCTTCCCGGGCAACACGGTCGGTTGGGGTGTCCAGATAAACAACACCTCGGATACCGACTGGCTAAAAATCACTGGCTCACTGTTCTGCGGCGTGGGTGGCGATCCGAACGTTAACGACTGCACTACAACGTTTAACGGTACTACTCAATTTGGACCCTCGTTTGGCGCCTACACCGATTACGTCGGGCAAGATGGTATCATCCTGGCCCCGTTTGAAATGGGTACGGATTCGTTCTTCTCCTTTCCGTTTAGCCCTGGGAATCCCGGTAGCGGCGTAGGCCAGTACCAGATCTTCCCCCAAAGTTTCTTTACCAGCAACAGCATCGCGCTTCCAGTGACGGACTCCGGCAACATTTTCGTCACGTTTGACATATACAATGGCGATCCGCTGAATGGCGGCAGCAAAACCGGGTCCGGTGAAGTCTCTTCCGCGGCGACCGTAACCGTGATGCCGGCGCCGGAGCCAGCGACGTTTCTCCTGCTCGGAGGGTCCCTGGCAGCCCTCGCCGGATTTCGATTGCGGCATCAGGCGCGATAGCTCTCCATTGCATCGACACGAAGATCCGCCAGCACCACTCCTGAAGTTGCACTCGCGCATGCTGGGCATCCAGCGCCTCCTCGCTTTATTTGTTGCTATCCTTTGAAATCGCAAGGAGAAAAACGCAAGTGGGGACCTTCGACGGCAAAGTGGCGATCGTTACGGGTGCGAGTTCCGGTATCGGAGCGGCCGCGGCCCTGCAATTTGCACGCGAAGGAGCCAAGGTAGTGATCGCCGCGCGCCGCAGCGACAAGTGCGAAGCGGTGCTGCGGCAGATCCAGGCGCTCGGCAGCGAAGGCCTGTTCGTTCAGACCGACGTAACCAAACGCGCGGATATCCAAGCCCTGGTAGAGGCAACCCTGGCCCGCTTCGGACGCCTGGATTGCGCCGTCAACAACGCCGGAATTTCAGGACCGGTGGGTATGCCGGTAGCGGACATCGAAGAAGAGAACTGGGACCAGGTAATGAACGTCAACTTGAAGGGCGTCTGGATGTGCATGAAATACGAAATCCCCGCCATGTTGCAGCACGGCAAGGGCGCCATCGTGAACGTCTCTTCCATCTATGGATTCAAACCCAGCGATGTCGGCCACGCGCCCTACTGCACCAGTAAATTCGGAGTGATCGGCCTTTCGAAGACTGCGGCCGTCGACTATGGGCAGCAGGGCATCCGGATCAATGTGGTCAGTCCCGGATTTACTCACTCGGAAATGGTCGACCCATTCATGGAATCCGCACCCCACCTGCAGAACGCCTTGATCAAGCGCTATTCCGGTCAGAAACGCGTGGGCGACGCCGAGGAAATAGCCGGAGCCATCGCGTGGTTGTGCTCGGACGCCGCAAGTTTCGTGAACGGAGCGGTTCTTGCCGCCGATGGCGGCGATACATCGCGGCTCTACTGACCACCGATCGCATGCCGCACCTGAATCTCTGGAAGAAACAGCTTGGCGCCGTGCCGGATTGGGTGTGGGAGCAAACCGACTTGGAAACCCTGGTCCTGGCGGAAAACGGCCTCGCCGAAATCTCCGCGGAGATTGGCCGCCTCCGTAAGCTGCGCATGCTGGATCTCGGACACAACCAATTGACCAGCGTGCCCGATACTCTAGGCGACCTCGACGGTCTCACCGATTTTCTCTATCTCCACGATAATCGCTTGATCGCGCTGCCGCCGTCTCTCGGCCGGTTGACCAAGCTGCGCTACCTGAACATCGGCGAGAATGCGTTCGCAGAGCTCCCGGAATCGGTCTGCGATATGACCAACCTGATCGAACTTCGCGCGTCGGATAACATGCTGGCGTCGCTCCCGGAATCGATCGGCCGCTTGTCGCGCCTGCGTGAGCTGCACCTCAGGAATAACAAGCTGACGTCGCTGCCGGAGTCGATCGGCGAATTGCAGGACTTGCGGCAGATCGATCTCCGGGGCAATCCGTTGACCAACCTGCCGGCAAGTATTGCCGCACTCCTCCGGCTCGACAAACTCGACTTGAGATGGGTGGACACGCTGCCGATCCTGCCGTGGATCGGCGAACTGGAAGCGCGAGGTTGCGCAGTGTATCGCTGAGATCTCGCGCTATTCCGGACACTTCGGGCGATCCACTTGTACCTGGATCGCATTCCTTTTCTTATCGGCCCCTCCTGTCAGGCATGGGCGGCCTGTGGCTTCACCGCCGGATTTTCTTCAGCTTCCTGCGCAGCTTGGGCTGAGTTCTCCGGGTTTGCACCGGCCGCAACCGTTGTTTTCTTGTCGTCCTTGGCGTAACCCATGAACTTGATAATCGAGTTAAAGCTCTCCGTACCTCCACTCACGATGAGGGCGGAAAGCAAGCGATCGACGTAGACGGGCACACTTCCGCCCACCGCCTTTATTACGCTGAAATTTCCTTCGATCACCAGCCACATGCCGAACACGATGGCGATGATTCGGATGATCGGTTTCTTGTACTTCTCATAAGTGGCGGATTGCGACAGAATCGCGTCGGGCAGCTCTACCAACTGCTGGATCGCCAGGCCCGCCACGAACAGCGGCGTCAGGTTCTTGATCAGCTCGTCCATACTTGCCTCCGCTCTCAAAAGCGGCAATCGGTCCTGAAAAGTGCCAAATGCAGTGGTGGTTTTGGAACTGCGCCGATTAGGATATAATTCGCTAACCGACCATATGGGGCTTCCACACGGGGAGATTACCCAGCTACTGGCACGAGTCCGGACCGGCGATCAACAGGCCAACGCACAACTGGCGCCGCTGATTTACGATGAACTGCGCCGCTTGGCCGCCTACTATATTCGCGGCGAGCGGCCCGACCATACTCTTCAAGCCACCGCGCTGGTCCACGAGGCCTACATTAAGCTGGTCGGCCAGGACATCGATTGGCAGAGCCGCGCCCATTTCTTTGCTGTCGCGGCACAAGTGATGCGCCGCGTTTTGGTCGATTACGCGCGCGCCGCCAAAGCCGACAAGCGCGCCGGCAAACTGCATCGCATTCCGCTCGAATCCGCCCTGGTTTATGCCGAAGAGCAGTCCGGCGAGCTGATTGCGTTGGACGAGGCCCTGGAACGGCTAGGCCAGTGGGATCCCAGGCAGTCCCGTATCGTCGAACTCCGCTTCTTTGCCGGACTTTCGGTGGAAGAAACCGCCGAAGTGCTGGGAATTTCCACTCGAACCGTCAAACGCGATTGGAGTATGGCGCGAGCCTGGTTATACAGCGAACTGACAAAGGTGGCCGGAAATGACTGCGGAACGGTGGGCGCAACTTAAGGACCGCTTCGAAGCTGTTCTGGAACGCGCACCGGCGGAACGGAGCGGCTTCATCGAACGCGTATGCAGCGGCGACGACGAACTTCGCCAGGAGTTGCTGCGCCTGCTCGCCGGTCATGAGGGCGCCGGCAGCTTCCTGGAGGGGCGGGATCACTCCAACGACGCGCCGGTGTTTCAGGTGAATGAGGTCGTCGGACGCCGCTTTACCGTTCTTCGGTTCGTAGGCCGCGGAGGCATGGGCGAGGTCTTCGAAGCGGCCGATCGCGACTTGGGTGGCCACGTCGCCATCAAGGCTGTGCGGCCCAGCTTGGCGAGCGACGAACGGTTCCTGCGCCGCCTGGTTCAGGAAATTCAACTCGCCCGCAAAGTGACGCATCCCAATGTATGCCGGGTCTTCGACCTCGAGCGTCATACTGGCCCCTCGGGCGAAATCGTGTTTCTCACCATGGAGTTCCTGGACGGGGAAACGCTCTCGGACCGGTTACGCCGCAATGGCCCCATGAATGTAAGCCAAGCGTTGCCTCTGCTACGCCAACTTACCGCGGCACTCGACGCCGCCCATGCGGCTGGCGTGATTCACCGCGACTTCAAGAGCGCCAACGTTGTCCTGACCGGCGGCGCGAGCGGCGAGACTCGCGCCGTGGTCACGGATTTCGGTTTGGCCCGGCCTGTGGACACCAACCCTGGAGACTCCATCACCGGGACCGGGCACCTCATCGGCACGCTGGCGTATATGGCTCCCGAGCAATTGGAAGGCAATGAGGCGACGCCCGCGTCCGACATTTATGCTCTCGGCGTGGTGCTGCACGAGATGTTGACCGGGCGGCGGCCTGCCGAGAGTCCATTGCCAGCGAGCCAGCGGGACGCAATCGATCCGCGTTGGATGCAGGCCATTCGGCGTTGCCTGGAACGCGATCCGAGCGCAAGGTTTCTTTCAGCGGGAGAAGTCCTGCATGAGGTCGAGAAGCCGGTCAGACTCCGTCCTTATCGGGCGATCCGTTGGGCTGCTCTTGCAACACTTGTGCTATTGGCCATTCTGACGGCATGGTTCTTCGCCGGCCGCCTACGGAGCGCAACCGCTTCGATGACGCCTGGGTCGTCATTGTTGCTGACTGATGTCGTGAACTCCACTGGAGATGCCGATTTGAACGCCCTGAATGAGTTGATGCGCGACCAGCTCAGCCAGTCGGCTCATTTCAACATATGGAACCGCAGGAATCTGCCTCGTGTGCTGGAACGCATGGGCCGCCACCAGGGAGATGAAGCGGACGCCAAGGTGATCCGGGAAATCGCTTTGCGCGAGGGCGTACCCATTGCCGTTTTTTGGACCGTGACTCATCCGGGAGACGGCTACGCAATCAACGTCCGCCTGGAGAAGCCTGGCATGGATTCAGGGCGGCCCGAACAGCATTGGGATTTTACCTCGGCAGCGAACACGAAGTCCGCACTGTTTGATTCCGTGCGCGACTCGAGCAGGTGGATTCGACTCAAGGTGGGCGAGGCCGCCCCCGAAATGGCGTCGCACGACCGTGCGCCACAGGACATTACCACTTCGTCCTGGGAAGCGCTGGTGGCGTACATGGCTGCCGAGAAAGAAAAAGCTGCGGACCACCCGGCGGAGGCAATCCGCATGCTCGATTATGCCCTGCGGCTCGATCCGAACTTCGCGTTGGCACACATGCGGCTCGCCGACATTTATATGAGCATGCGGCGGCAGGAACAAGGATTCCAGCACTGGCGCACTGCCATCGATGAATCGAATCGCGCCCATCTGAGCAGGAAAGAGTCGCTGCGAATTCGCGGGTTGTACGCGCTGGACACGGAAGACCTGGTTGCTGCGGAAACGTGGTTCGCCGCCATGTCGCGCGAATATCCATTCGATTATTTGGCGGCTTTCTACCTCGGCGCCGCCCAGCGCATGCAAGGCAAACTGGAAGCGGCAATTGGCACGTTTCAGCACGCCGCTTCGCTCGATCCGAAACAATACTACAGCTATGTCGAGCTTGCCAAGAGCTACCTCACGCTCAAGAACCTTCCGGAAGCCAATATTGAGCTGGGCCGAATACGCGCTTTGGGCGAGCAGACAACGGCGGATCAATTCGAAGGAGTGGCGCGGTTTCTAGGCAGCGACGCCGGTCTCGCGAGTGCAATATTCGGCCGCTTGCTGAAAAGCGCGGACCCGATAGCGAAGAGCAGAGGGTATTTGCTGCTGGCATCACTAGCCGCAGAGACGGGCCGGTCCGCGGACGCCATCGCCTGGCTGGAAGTGGGCTTAGAATACGATCGGTCGCGAGGCGACATACCGTTTCAGGCCGACAAGCTAATCAATCTCGCTTATCTCCACCTGGCCGCTGGCGCGCGAGGCAAGGTGAGGACCGAGGCTCTGGACGCAGTCCGCCTGGATAGCAGTCCGGAGCGCTTGCTGAAAGCCGGCACTTTGCTGGCCCGCGCAGGCTTCCTGGCAGATGCCTCATCGATGGGCCGGATGACCCGACAATTTCCGGGCGTCCACAAGGCGGAAGTGGCCAGTCTCCGTATCGATGGCGAAATACTGGCCGCTCGGCACCTTTTTCCGCAAGCGCTCGACCGGCTCAATAGGGCGGCAAAAATGGACCAAGTATCCGGCTATCAGGAATACCTGGCAAATGCCTATGCGATCACCGGGGATGGTGAGCGAGCCGCCTCTTATTATCAGCGTATCTTCGATACACCTGCGGTCCCTTGGCTCAACTCTGCTGCTGAGTTCCCCGGAATCTGGACGGCTTCCCTCCTCAAATATGCGACACTGGAACGCTCCCTCGGCCATAAAGACCTTGCAGACAAGCTTTTTGTAATATATGATGATCGAACCGTCAAAAGGGAATCTGTACTATTGGCCCCTTCCGTTCCAGAACCGCGCTTATAGAGAACGAGAAGAAACATTTCAACTCACAAGGAGAAAAATATGACCGAAACAGGGAAAGCCGCTGCCGTTTGGTTGATCACAGCAACCCAGACCAACCTATTCAAGATTTTCAGTATAGCGCCCGCCCAGAGGACTCCGACACAGCAGCACGAAATCGCCGGTCTGGAGGACCTGGATGCCACATTCCAGAAACACCAAGCCAATCTGGCGAAAGCCAAACAGTTCCTGGATCAAGCGGCGCCAATCTTCCGAACGATCATGCAGGACGCATCCTATTCCGGCGATCAGTGCCCAAGTGCCCAGCAGGTGGCCGCAATGGCCGAAAAAGGTCTCTGAGAAATGGCGGCGGTGCGGAAGGATCAAAGGAAGCTCACAACTGGAGAACGGTCCGGATTCATCGCCGCCGTGCTCGCGCTCAAAAAACAGGGTCTGTACGATCCGTTCGTACAGACTCATGCGGACGCCCACAAACGAATGGTCCCCCACGGCGGACCGGCGTTTCTCCCTTGGCATCGGCAGTTCGTGCTGGTCTTTGAGCAGGCGTTGCAGAGAATCGACCCCTCTGTGACGGTGCCGTACTGGGACTGGTCGGTGGATCAATCGCCCAACGCCGCGCCATGGACCGCGGATTTTATGGGTGGTTCCGGTGGGCCGAAGAAGGTGGTTCTCGACGGTCCATTCGCCTTCGCGAACGGGTGGCAACTGAACGTCATTGATCCAAACGTGGGACAGCGTGAATTGACGCGCAGGCTCGGCTGCGAAAATGAGCTTCCCACCGCCGACGACATGAGAGCCGTCCTCGACGAAGTTCCATATTACGTCAAGCCCTGGCAGGCATTTGACCCTTCTCCCCCAGGACTTGCCACGCAGCCGAGCTTCTGCAACCGCCTTGAAGGGAATTACGGCTCCGGCTATATTCACGGTTTTGTCCACAACTGGGTGGGAGGCGAGATGATGCGGTTGTTGACGTCACCCAACGACCCTATCTTCTGGCTGGTGCATTCCAACATCGACCGCGTCTGGGTGCAATGGCAGCAAATGCATCGGGCCGAGCAATACCATCCGACTGGTGTCGGCGGCGAGAACAGTCCGATGAATCAAAACCTCAACGATCCGCTATGGCCCTGGACTGTCACGCCAGCGGACCTTTGGTCGCATGATGCGCTCGGCTATCGGTATGATTCGGAGTCTTAGCTGAACTGTTACGGCACCACCACCACTTTTCCAAACTGCTCCTTGTTCTCCAGCCTGCGGTGCGCCGCAGCGATCTCGGTCATCGGGAACACCTGGTCGATCACCGGCTTCAGCGTTCCGCGGAAGACGAACTTCAGCACCTTGTGCAACTCGCCCAGCGTACCCATGAAGGATCCGAGCAGCGACTGCTGCTTGGTGAACAATGGCCGGAGGTCCAACGGCACATCGTAGCCCGTGGTGATTCCGCACGTCACCACGCGGCCGCACACCGCCAGGCTTTCGACGCTCTTGGCCCAAGTGGCCGCGCCCACGTGCTCGAACACCACATCGACGCCGCGTTTTTCCGTGATCCTCTTCACCTCAGCCGAAATGTCCTGCGTGTAGTGATCGATCACATGATCCGCGCCGAGAGCCTTGGCTTTGGCCAGCTTGGCTTCGCCGCCGGCGGTCGCGATGACGCGGCATTGGAACATCTTGGCGATCTGGACTGCGGCCATTCCGACGCCGCTGGATGCCGCGAGCACCAGCACATCCTCACCGGCCTGGAGCCCGGCGCGTCCAAAGAGCATGTGCCAGGCGGTGAGAAAAACCAGCGGCGCGGCGGCGGCGGATTCAAAGCTCAGGGAATCCGGAATCGGGATCACCGCATACTCCGGCGCGGTCATGAACTCGCGATTGCCGCCCAGTACGCCGCTGCCGAACAAGGTGTACTTGCGGCACTGATTGTCGTTGCCCGAGACGCATTGCTCGCATTGCCGGCAACTGACGCCAGGCGCAAGCAAGACGCGCTGCCCGGGTTTGATGCGCTCGCAGAGCTCGCCCACTTCGGTGATTTCGCCCGAAATGTCGCTGCCGAGAATATGCGGCAGGGTCCGAACCTTGGGCATGCCTTGGCGGATCCAGAGATCCAGATGGTTAAGGGCGCAGGCTCGAACCCGCAACTGGACCTCATTCGCCTTGGGCTTGGGAATCTCGATGTCTTCCAGGCGGAGTACTTCGGGCCCGCCGTACTCGTGAATTCGAATGGCTTTCATAGGGGAAGGTCCATCATACCGCGACCGGCAGGAGGTCCAGAAATAGAAATGCCCACCCGTTTCGGAGTGAGCATTTCGACACCATCCGCCTGAAAATCCAGGCCCCCGGGGATGCCGGGGTGATGTGTTACGGGAGAATCAGGTTCGACGGAACGCAACCGTCAAAACCTGTTTGTGATTTAGATGTTAGGGCTATGGGGGTTGGGAGTCAAGCGAAAAACCGGAGGATGCTGAATGGGCTGTAACCTCATGAGCGAGGCCAGTTTGCAGGTGAATAGGCGTGGGGAAAAGTTGTGCAAAAAACTGTGGAAGACGGGTTCAAAACAGGGTTTGTGGTTTCTAACGTGGAGAAACGGGGGGGGTTATTTTGTCGCTGAGATGGAGGGTGGTCATGGCGTTCTGAGCATCTGAATAGCCAAACTTTCTGGCCACAATTCTTGCGCCGCCGAAGACTAGACCGGAGAGTAGACAGAAGGCTAGTACTATGCCAGCAAGGGTGCATATAGCCAGGATCATCTGACCGGCTGAGGTGGGGGTAAGGACCAGGGGTAGTGGCTGATCGTCGCTGGAGACCGATGCCTTGTAGTCGATCTGGGCCAGGAGGCTGTCGGCGGCGGCTTGGTTGGCGGGAGCGATCACCAGGGCGACGATGGGGCCAGCGCGCTTGACGGCGGCATCAGGCAGCTTGGCGAGGGCGGCGGCCTGCTGGCGGGCGATCTGCGGAGTCGGGTAAGAAAACAAAGCCATTGTCGCTTCACCCTTTGTTGTCCGATACTTAGCGAGCTGGGCTTCGGAGCTGAAGTCGAAGGCGACGGCTGCAGGGGGAATCCGGGGCTCGAATTCGGCGAGCGAGGCGGGGCCCAGGATGTAGCGCTTGGAGGCGGGAAGCTGATCCTTGGCCGGGAGGTGGGTATCGAGGTTCGGATAGCTGGAATGGGATAGCTTTGGGAGGTTGCCGAGCAGGTCTTTGAGGCGGGCGGCCGGGGGGCACTTGCCGGAACAGCTCAGGACGTAGTTGCCCAGGGTGGTAACGGCGGGATCCGACGGCTTTAGCCACTGGGCGGCGGCGAAGGCTCCCGTGGGGTCCTTCATCTGCCAGGCGGCGAGGCGGAATGCGCCGTAGTTGGCACGTTCGGCGGTTTCGAGTCCGTATTCGTCCCAGATGGGGCGGTTGGCGGTGATTTCGATTGGCTCTGAGGAAATTCGATGAAACGAACCCAATTGATCGGGGAGGTTGGCAGCGAAGGCGGGGGCAAGGCAGAGGGCGAGGATCAAAAACCGGGGAAACCGGGGACAGCCCGCGTGTTTCCGGTTAAGCAAGACGTTGAAGGGAAAGGACGTTTGGTAGGAAACATGCGGGCTGTCCCCGGTTTCGGTGGAAACATGCGGGCTGTCCCCGGTTTTTAGGCGCCGTGGCATTTTTTGTACTTTTTGCCGCTGCCGCAGGGGCATGGGTCGTTGCGGCCGGCCTTTTTCGTGGAGATGGCTTGTTTCTTTTCGATCGCGGCGCTGGCGCCGCCGGCGAATTGCAGCTCGGCCATTTCCTTGTCTTTCTTGCGTTGGATGGTGCGCGTGAAGTCGTCGACCGTGGCTTGGGCAGCGCGGCGCTGCTCGGCGTTGGCCGTGACTAAGGACTCTTCCTCCGGCTCCTCTTCTTCTTCGTCCTCGCCGTCGGGTGCGAAGGGCAGGACTGGACGCGCGAGTCCTCCACCGCCGTTGCCATCACCGCCCGGACCGCCGCCGGTGGTGACTTGCAGGAAGAACAGGTAGCGGATGGTCTCATCTTCGATCCGATCCATCATGTCCTGGAACATGGTGAAGGATTCCTTCTTGTACTCGATGAGCGGATCTTTTTGACCGTAGCCGCGTAGGCCGATGCCTTCCTTGAGGTGGTCCATCGACAGCAGGTGGTCCTTCCACTGGTTGTCGATGACGTTGAGCATGACGATGCTCTCGGCTTCGCGCATGTTCTCCGGACCGATGAGCTCTTCTTTTTCCTTATAGCGGCGTAGCAGGACCTCGTTGATGTGGTCTTCGGTCTCTTGCCGGTTGAGAGTTGCGAGATCCTCCGGATTGATCTTCACGCCGAACTGCGAGAGCACGTCGGACTGGAGCCCGGTCAGGTCGTAGGTGCTGGGATGCGTACGCTCCGGGCAGCGGATATCGATGAACGAACCAACGATGCCGCGGATGATATCAAGGACGCGCTCGCTCTGCTCCTTGCCTTCGAGCAACTGGCGGCGCATGCCATAGACGGCCTTGCGCTGCTTGTTCATGACGTCGTCGTATTCGATGAGGTGTTTGCGGGCGGCGAAGTTCTGCGCTTCGACGGCTTTCTGCGCGGCGGCGATGCGCTTGCTGATCAGCTTCGACTCGATCGGTACGTCTTCCTCCATACCGAGACGGAGCATGAGGTTCTGCATGCGCTCGCCGCCGAAGATGCGCATCAGGTCGTCCTGGAGGGAGAGGTAGAAGCGCGAACTGCCGGGATCACCCTGGCGTCCGGCGCGTCCACGGAGCTGATTGTCGATACGGCGGGATTCGTGGCGCTCCGTCCCCAGCACATGCAATCCACCGACGGCGACCACTTCGTCGTGTTCCACCGAAGTCTCAGCTTTGAAGCGGTTGAAGATGGTATCCCACTCGGTGCGTTCCGCAGAGCCGACCGCGGCGGTCTGGAGGGCGTCCGGATCCTTGTTCTGCTTCTTCAGGTATTCCTTGGTGAGGAATTCGGGGTTGCCGCCAAGCAGAATATCGGTGCCGCGGCCAGCCATGTTGGTGGAGACTGTGATTGCGGCTTTGCGGCCGGCCTGCGCAACAATGAACGCTTCGCGCTCGTGATTCTTGGCGTTCAAGACCTCGTGCTTGACGCCCATTTTCTTCAGAGCGTTCGACAGGCGCTCGGATTTCTCGACCGAGATGGTGCCGACCAGAACCGGCTGGCCCTTTTCGTGGAGTTCCTTGATCTCCTTGGCGGCGTTGCGGAATTTTTCGTCCTCGGTGCGGTAGACGACGTCCTGAAACTCCTTGCGGAGCATGGTGCGGTTGGTGGGAATCACCACCACGTCGAGTTTGTAAATCTTCTGGAACTCGGCGGCTTCCGTTTCGGCGGTACCGGTCATACCGGCGAGCTTCTTGAACATGCGGAAGTAATTCTGGAAGGTGATGGTGGCGAGGGTCTGATTCTCGCGCTCGATCTTGACGTTTTCCTTGGCTTCGATAGCCTGGTGGAGACCGTCGCTCCAACGGCGGCCGGGCATGACGCGACCGGTAAACTCGTCGACGATGATCACCTGGTCGTCCTGAACCAGATAATCTTTGTCGCGCAGAAAGAGCAGGTGAGCTTTGAGGGCCTGCTGCACGTGATGCAGGATGGTCCAGTTTTCGGGCTGATAGAGATTGCCGCAGCCGAGCAGTTTTTCGACCTTGGCGGTGCCCTCCTCAGTGAGGGCGGTGCTGCGGTGCTTTTCGTCGACGGTGTAATCGCCGGTGGTGTAACTTTCGCCGGGCTCCTTGCCCTTGATTTCCTCCCCACGGATCAGCTTGGGGATGATGCGGTTGATCTTGTAATACTTGTCGGTGGATTCTTCGCTGGGGCCGGAGATGATGAGCGGAGTGCGGGCTTCGTCGACCAGGATGGAATCGACTTCATCGACGATGGCGAAGTTGTGTTCGCGCTGCACGCAATCCTCGATGCGGAACTTCATGTTGTCGCGCAGGTAGTCGAAGCCGTACTCGTTGTTGGTGCCGTAGGTGATGTCGCAGTGGTAGCTCTGGCGGCGCTCCTGATCGTCGAGCTCATGGACGATGCCGCCGACGGACATGCCGAGGAATTTGTAGATGCGGCCCATCCAATCCGAGTCGCGCTTGGCGAGGTAGTCGTTGACCGTGACGACGTGGACGCCTTTGCCTTCGAGGGCATTGAGGTAGACGGGAAGTGTCGCGACCAGGGTTTTACCTTCACCAGTGCGCATCTCGGCGATCTTGCCGCGGTGGAGGACGACGCCGCCGATCAACTGGACGTCGAAATGGCGCATGTTGAGGATGCGGTGGCTGGCTTCGCGGCAGACGGCGAAGGATTCGATCAGGAGGTCGTCGATGGGCTCGCCGTTTGCGACGCGCTGCTTGAAGTCGACGGTTTTGGCGGCGAGTTCAGCGTCGGAGAGCTGCTGCATCGCGGGTTCAAGGTCGTTGATGGCCGCGATGATGGGGCGCATCTGCTTGATTTCGCGTTCGTTCTTGGTGCCGAAGATTTTCGCGAGGATTGGATCGAGCATGGAGCGCCTAGTAACATTCTAACAGTGAAGCGGCGATTTGGCTTCGGGGTTGCAAGCGCGATAATGGAATAACAGCTATGGATTCACACGAGCCAACATGGAGAACGCGGTTGTTGGAAGGCGAGTTCCCGGACCGGGAATTTGACATTGCGTTCTGGCAGGAGCAGGGCGACGAGGCGATCTTTCAGGCCGCGTGGGAGATGGTGGAACTGGCGGAGGAAGTGAAGCATGGCCGAAAGCCTACACTACAGAGATCTGTTACGGCTCTTAAACGATTGCCGGGTTGAGTATCTGATTGTCGGTGGCTACGCGGTGATGAAATACACGGAGCCGCTGTACACCAAAGATCTAGACGTGTGGGTTCGGAGCTCTCCGGAGAATTCCGCGCGAGTTTTCGATGCGCTGGCGAAATTTGGCGCTCCGTTGCAACACGATGAGATCACATCGGAGACGTTCAGCCGGGACAACATCGTTTACCAAATCGGGGTGGCGCCGGTGCGCATAGATGTCCTGACCTCCATCACCGGCGTTCGGTTCACGGAAGCTTGGAGCAGAAGAGTGAGCGGCAACCTCTTTGGTGTTGCTGTGAACTTCATTTCCGTGGACGACCTGATTGCGAACAAAGACGCTGCCGGACGGAGCAGCGATCTGAAGCATCTGAAGCAGTTTCGTAGTGACGAGGACCAATAATTAATCACCGAGGCCGGACTGGGCCTTTCAATCATTTGGGCGGTAAGAGTTCGAGGGCGCGGCGGGTTTCGTCGATGCGGCCGTGGCCGAGGCGTTCGCGGATTTCGAGGGCGGCGGTGAGTCGCTGGCGGGCGAGTTCGTGTTCGCCGAGCCGGAGGTGTGCGATGCCGCAGAAGTGGAGGCCGTCGGCTTTTCCCCAGGCGTATTGGCAGTCGGGGGCTTCGGAAAGGTCGAGGGCCTTGCGGGCGTTTTGGAGGGCTTTGTGGGCGTCGCCGGCGGCGATGTAGGTTTCGGCGAGGGCGATGCGGAGGTCGATGGAATATTTTCCGAAGCCGCAGGTGTCGGCGAGGAGGATGCCGGATTCGGCTTCGGTGATGGATTTGGGCAGATCGCCGAGGTGGCGGTGGAGTTCGCAGGCGGCTTGGAAGCAACTCAGTTGTAGTTCGACGAGACCGGAGCGATTGGCGAACCCTCGGGCTTCTTGGAGCTGTTGGGCAGCTTGTGCGGCGTCGTCGGGAAGGAGGAGCCTGGCGAGGAGGGCATTGCAGCGGCATCCAATTGCGTTCCAAGCGGAACTATCAGCGAATTTAAGGTTCGCTTGCGTCTGGCTAATTGATCCGAGTCGATCGCCGAGACAAAACCTACACTCAGCCTCTCGTAAACCCCGCAAGCTTAACAAAGGTTCACCTTCCAGGATTGTCACGCTCCGAAAGTCGGCCTTGGCTGAGTCTATTTCTCCCAGTGCGAAAGACGCCACGGCTCGATAGGCGAGCGAGATTTTGAATCTATTCTCATGCTCCGCGGCTTGAGCTGAAGAGAGCGCAAGTTCCGAGCGATCAAGCGCCTTCCGGAAATTTCCGGCACTTAGTTCAACGTCTGCGGAGTTCTGTAGACTCTGAGACTCTTTCCCTTTGTCTAGGGACCTCCAATCTACGTTGCGGGAGTGTGCGAAGGCCCAACGCGCTCTGTCAAGTGCGCCGAGATTCTCCGCGAAGAGGCCCAAATCGTTGAGAAGCATAGATCGGCGAGCCGGAGACAAATGAGGCTCAATGAGGGAAAAGTCATCGTGAGGGACGAATCGCTCCGCTATACGCAGACCACGAAGGTTCTCGCCCAAGACCCAACGAAGGTACCGATGGTTCCCCAGTCCAAACCAGTACAGATCAAAGGCATTTTCCGCTGACCCGGCTAGCAGAGTCTGCTCGATCAGCAGTTCGTATTGATCCAGGATCGCTGGATCGCTAGGATTTACCCGCGGCCGCACTTCGAGGCGTGGAGCAAGCTTGGCGCGTACGGACTCGTGGACGGACTCCGGTTTCGTCCCCAAGAGATTCCGGAAGAACTCGCGCAGGAACGGGTGAGCTGAGTACACGGCCTGCTGATCTGTTTCGTAACGAAACACCAGTCCCAGCCCCTTGAGCCTTTCCAGATGCTTTACCAGTTGGTGGTCTGTGAGACCAATGAGGCCCCCAGCTACTTCGCCGCCAGATTGTACGATCCAGCCGAGCAACTCCACCTTGACTCCTCTCGGAAAGAGCGACAGGCGGGCGAGAAGGTCGCGCTCGGCGATTGTGAGCGCTTTCGCGTACTGCTCCAGGATGCGGCTGAGCCGACGGGCCTTGGGATCTGAGTCTTTGGCGTCATCGAGCGAAAATTCCGGAGCTTGCCCGCCCGGGTAGTTGCCCAGGTAGGAACCGAGGACGGCAACAGAAAGGGCGTGATATAGGCCGTCCATGTTCAATGGCTCAATCAGCCGAGTCATCGCGGCATCGTCGTCTTTGACGCCCCAGGCTCGCAGTACTTCGAGCGCGATTGGGAGTTCGAGGTCATCCAGGACGATGGCGCGGTGTCCGGCACCTTTCCAGTCGTCGAGATCCACCAGTGGATAGCGCGACGTCACCAGGGCGCGAGTGTTTCCTATTCCACCGGCCAGAGCACGCACCAGCCGTTTCAACTGCAGGTCTTCGAGTTCACCGCGGCGGCGGGGGCCCTCGTCTGTCTGGACACGTTCGAGTCCATCGAGGACCAGCACGTGTGGCGCATCCCCGGAAAGCGCGAGTTGCAGACGTTCAAGCATTCCGCCAGTGGGCGTGTCTTTTTCGCCTGTGAAATAAATGTAGGCTTCACGCAGAAAGGCATCTGTATGAGGATCTTCGTAGAAGGACCAGACGAACACGCCAGCGCGGTCCGAAAGCTTTGCGTCGCGCAAGGCTTTGTTGACGAGCGCGGTCTTGCCGGTGCCGCCCGCTGCGACTACGGAGACCACCCGGTCCGGGGTGACGGGGGACTCCAGCCAGTCTTTCAGCTCTTGGAGTTTGGCCGCGCGGCCTCGGAAATGCTGGGCCGGTTGGAGGGCGTGGCAGAATAGCGGTTGCCAGATGCGGGTGGTCGCCTGCGGGGCATGGCCATGCTGCGGCGTGAGCTTTGCCAGTACGGCTGTGACATGTGTCGCCAGATCGTCGGGATTCTTGAAGACCTGCCGCGTGGTCTCGCGCTCCAGGTAAGCTTTGAACTCTTGCAGCTTCTGAACTGCCTTCACGATCTCTGGGGCTTTCTCCGGCGGCTCGGATGTGAGCCGGTCTTGTTCCCTCAGCTCAGTCCAGGGGGCCTTCGGATCGACCAGGAACGCAAACACCGGCTTGCCGGCGCGCCTTGCTGCGTCCACTTCGAGCCAAGCAATGGAGCGCTCGCCGTCGCCGCCCAGCTCCGGCGGCGGGACGTAGCCGTAGCGGTGGGCGACGATGCAGATTACCGCGTCCGCTTCGGCCGACATGCGCATGCATTCGCTCACCGGCTGGCCGGAATGCGCGGAGAAGGTTTCCATGGCGATGGGCAGATTTTCGAGGCGCAGCACGGCGTCGCGGACCCTATCGCGATAATCGCGGAGGTCGACCGCGGTGGAGGAGATGAAGATGCGGAGGACCGGGCGCGTGAGATTTTGCGGATTCACGGGGAAGTACAGTTATTTTAGATGATATTCGGGAGTTTCGTGGGGGAACAGCGGTGCGCGCCTATCGTCGCGACTGTGGACTCAGGACAAGAAGCATTTCGCCGGCATGGACCGTCTCAGCGGCCTCGTTCAGTCGCTCAAACAGTGGTTCGTAGAAAGCGATCTCGTTGCTGGGAACTCGCACAAACACAAAGCCCATCCGGGATTTGGCGAGATTCTGCTGGTGCTGAAGGCTGCGATCAATCGTCACAAAGACGTCGAAGTGTTGTTCGGCAAGCGTGAGAAGGGGACCGTCTTTGCTGCCGCCGAGCCCAATCTCAACAACGGTCTTGACATCGTGGCGAGGAAAAGCCGCCCTCACTCCGGCGTGGACGCATTCGTCTAGGAGGATACGCACGCCAGAAGATTATCTTTGGCCAACTCGATAAATTGAATGGCTTGCTCGCGCGTGACGGACGGGAAGCCGGCGAGGAAATCTTCGAGGGTGGAGTTGCCTTCGATGTGGTCGATGAGCGCCTGAACGGGGACACGGGTTCCCTTGAAGCAGGGAGTGCCACTGAGCCGCTCCGCATCGACCCACACGAGGTCGTTGAGCAGGGCTCGTTGTTCAGCCGTCATACCTACAAGCTACGCGAACGGTGACGCAGAGGTCAAACGGTGGAGCGGCCACTGACACCCTCAGAGATTGCAATATACGGCAAGCTATCACCACGAGCACGTGATGAGTTAGATGAACAGGTTCGCCGAGACCTTGAAAAACGCCGCTAGCTGCTTGGCGTGTGCTTTGCTGATGGCCCGCTTTGCGTTGATTACGTCGGATACGTAGCCTCGGGACTTGAAAATCGGCACAAGGTCGGCTTGCTTCAAGCCGCGTTGCTCCATCATGTACACCAACATGTCGTGAGGGCTCGGATCGGGCAGCGGATGATGCTCGTCTTCGTAGTCCTTGATCAGGCGAACCGTCAGGTCCAGGGCGGCGTCTTCTTCCGCGGTGCGATGGTCACCCTTGTCCATCAGCTTTTCGACTTCGGCCAGCATGCGTTCATGCTCGCGGTCCGTGGCGATCACTCGGGGCAGGACTCTCGCCAATACCCTGGCGTACTTCCTGTTGTCGATGACTAGCGCACCCATTTTTTCCGGCCTCCTCGATCGTATTCTTTGTGGTTGAGCAATCCGCTCGGCCAAGGCTAACCGGTCCGCTTCAGGCCGTGGCGTATGGCTTCTTTGAGTACGGTTTGGTATCCGGTGCCCCGCTTGGACGCAATCGTTTTCGCAAGCTCGATATCGGCGATGGACAGGCGGATCGACACTGGTCGCGTGGCATTGGTTTTTGCTTGTTCCAGCAGCGCTCTGATAACGGCAGGATTTGTCCGAGGTATGCGTGAGCCAGAGGAGCGAAGCAGCGTACCGTTCTTCAACGCCCGTTCGAATTCACGCTGCGTTTGGCGGCGCCCTTGGGGGGTTGTGTACCAATCGGTCTCCAAGGCTTTGGATTTCGATTTGCTATGCTTTGTTGATTTCTGGGGCATAGATTTTTCTCTCCCGTCGATTCATGGTATGAGCGGTGACCGGCCGCAGTCGTTGGTTCGAATGGTGAATACTACGACCAAATAACGTCCGGCTGCAGAAGTGCCAAAAAGCTTCCATCGTTTCTCGCCACCCACGTTTTCCGAGGGGATGATCGCGTGGGGCCGCCCGACTGCTTCTTCAACTTCCGCCGGCTCGACTCCATGCCGGGCAACATGGCCGACGTTGTGCAGATCCCAATCAAAGCCTTGCAGGTCTGTCAACACAAGTATAGTATATACAGATCCTGTATATACAGCGAAATTCTAGTTCCTCAATGGACAACGACCTCATAGCGAAATGGAAGACTCGGCTGGTCGAGGGTGGGTTTCCGGACCGGGAATTAGACATTGCGTTTTGGCAGGAACAGGGTGACGAAGCGATTTTTCAGGCTGCTTGGGAGATGGTCGTGTTGGCGGAGGAGGTTCAGCACGGACGAGGGACTATTCTTGCAGAAGAACAATACGCCCCTGAAGCGATTGTCGGATTGAAGGGTCCTTGCTTCCGACTCCCTTACGGTCGCGGCTCGGAAACGACGCGGGTCGGAAACGACGCGGGTCGGAAGCCATGTGGGTCGAGGCGATGCGGGTCGTAAACGACGCGGGCGTTGTGCGCGGAATTAGTCGTAGCGCAGGACCACCATTGGATCTACATTCGACGCACGGCGCGACGGGACATAGGCCGCTAACAGGCCTGCTACCGCAATCAGCGACAGGATCGCGACATAGGTCACTGGGTCCTGGGTCTTGACGCCGAAGAGGAACGACTGGATCCAGCGCGAGGCGGCTAGGGACATCGGGATTCCCAACACCACGCCGATGGCCACCATGCGCAGCGTGTCGCGGAGGATCATACCGATTACCTGGCGCTGCTCGGCGCCCAGGGCCATGCGGATGCCGATTTCGCGCGAGCGCTGTGCTACTGAGTTCGCCAGGATGCTGTAGAGGCCCACCATCGCGAGGATGATCGCGAGTGCGCCTAAGATGGTCGAGACCGTCGCCAGCATACGCTCGGGCGAGAGGCGGCCGGCGATCTGGGCTTCCAGCGTGCGGAGGTCGAACAGCGGAATATCGCGGTCGACGGCGCGGGCGCGGGCGCGAAGTTCGGTGAAGACCGGCGTTGGATTACCGGTAATGCGCAGCTCGAATGTCGCCGAGCGGAAGTTGCCCTCTAGCAGGGGAACATAGAGGATCGGCTGCCTGTCCTCGCGGAGATCGCGATAGATGGAGTCGCGCACCAGGCCGACCACCTCGACTTCATTGTTGCCCAGGGCGCTGGCTTTGAAGCGCTGCCCCACGGGGTCGCGGCCGGGCCAGAATTTTTTCGCCATCTGCTCGTTCACGACGACCACCGGAGGCGCGCCCTTGCGATCGCTGCGGGTGAATTCGCGGCCGCGGATTAATTCGGAACCAATGGCGGCGAAGTAGCCTGGACCGACGGCATTGGTGTAAGCCATGGGAATCGGCTTTTTGGGGTAACCCGGCACGTCCACAGAGTACAGCCACAGGCTGCCCGAGACCGGACTGATGAGCGACGCACTGGCGGCGCGGACGCCGGGGATGCTTTCGGCGCGATCCAACAGGTTGTCGAAGAGCGTGCGCGCGCGATCGGTGGAATATCCGTTGGCGCCGGGATTGACCGATGCGACGACGACGTTCTCCGGTTGAAATCCCATGGCGACGGAGTGCAGATTGTGCAGGCTATGGAGCAGCAATCCAGCGCCGGCGAGCAGCGTCACCGAGAGTGCTACTTGTATGGAGACAAGTGCGCCGGAGAGCATGCCGCGCCGTTTACCGCCTCCAGTGCTTTCGCTTTTGAGCACGGGGCCGACGCCCGCTCTGCCGGATTCGAGCGCAGGCGCGATGCCGAACAGCAGCGTGGTGAGGCAGGTGATGGCCAGCAGAAAACCGAGGACGGTGAGATCGGGACGGACGCTGAACTGGCCGGTGCTGCCGGCCGGAGTCAATTGGACCAGGAGATCGGACATCCAGATGGAAAGCAGGAATCCGGCGCCTGCGCCTGCCGCGGCGAGCACGGAGCTTTCGGCGAGTTGTTGGCGGATGAGCGACCAGCGGCTGGCGCCGAGCGCCAGGCGGATGGCGATTTGTTTGCGTTGACCGGCGGCGCGGGCGGCCAGGAGGCTGGCGACGTTGGCGCAGGCGATCAGCAACAGCAGGCCCACCAGGAACAAGAGGAAAAGCACAGGGCGCTCATAGCGGAATCGCAGATTGTCGAAACCTTGGCGTCCGTCAATCACCATCAAGCGGGCGCGATCGCCGGACGTGCCGTGGCGGCTGGACATTTCAAAAGTCGCGTCGCGATGAGCAAGCGGGAGTTGGTCGAAGCGGGCGTCCAGCACGGCTTCGGCGCGTGCCAGCGTGACACCGGGTTGGCGACGGCCGACGACATTGAGCCACTCGTCCCAATCGAGGAACGGCGGCTGGACTTTGGAGTCGCCCGCTCGGTTGGTGATCTGGGCGGCCATCATCAGCGGGACGTAGATTTGCGCGCGACTACCCTGGCTGATCCCATCGAAGCTCTCGGGCGTGACGCCGAGGATGGAATAGGCGCGGCCGTTGAGTTGGACCTGGCGTCCGACGATGTCGGTGGCCGATCCATAGCGACTCTGCCAAAGTCCGGTGCTGATGACACACACGGGATGGCCGCCGGCGTCGCGATCGTCATCCGGTCCGATCAGGCGGCCGATGCGGGGGTGGACGCCGAGCAGCGGGAAATAATTGCCAGAGACCAGCTCGCCGGGGACACGTTCGGTGGCTTCGTTGCTTGCCAGGTTGATCGCGACATCGGTGACCGCGCTGAGGCCGGTGAGAACGTTCGGGACCTCGCGGAGGGCCAGGTAGTCCTTATAAGAGAAGGAGTCGAAGATGTTGCCTTTTTTCGAGACGTAGCGCAGGAGCACCAGCTCGTTGGGCTTTTCGACCGGCAAAGAGCGCAGGATCACGGCATTGGTGACGGAGAAGATGGCGGTATTGGCGCCGATGCCGAGGGCGAGCGAGGCGACGGCAACGGCAGTGAGGCCGGGGGAGCGCGCTAGCGTTCTGAGGGCGAATCGGAAGTCGTGCATGGGGGCTCCTCCTGGACTTAGGATCTGCAATGAAATAACCTGTCCAACCGCTCCCTTACGGTCACGGCTCAGAAACCGTTACCGAGATGGAATGAGAAGGCCGGTCCCCGGCGGGATGCAATAATGCTCCCAATGGAAGCGCACTGGAAGTGCAGAAGGAGAACCGGCCATGAAGAAGAATAACACTTGTCAACAGAGTTCGAAGCGGGGCAAGAAA
>DASQGY010000022.1:0-9459 GCA_035632375.1 Bryobacteraceae bacterium
AAAGTGCAGCCCCGCGGAGTGGGGCTGCACTGGTGGTTGAACTTCGTGAATTCGTGTAGAGCGGACTCGTGCGCCTGCGGACTACGACGGGCCGCAGCCGGAGGCGTTGTCGCTCGCCGTTACACCCACGCCGATGGCGACGGGCTGCGTGGTGAAGCCTCGATAACTTGCCGTGGTCTGATAGAAGCCGGTGTAGAGCCACTGCGGAGGATTGGCGGGGGCGGGCGGATTCTTCGTCTTATCGAGCGCGTCCGTCCAGGTACAGAGTCCCACGATGCCAGTCATCAACCCAGTGGCATTGATCGGAACGGTCGTCGGACCGTAGGGCGGCAGTTGGTTCGGCGCCTGCGCGCCTGGTTCACCGGGGCAGAGGAAGGTCGCGTCGCTAGCAGTGGTGGCGCAGCCCACAGGCGTTACCGCCCACGTGGCCTTGGTGGTTACGTCGATCTGTTTGCCGCTGTTGTAGACGGCAAAAACTTTGAGCTGAACGGTGCCGTCCTGGCCCGCGAGGTTGAAGAACCCTCCACTGGATGCTCCCTGCTCGGTGAGCAGGAGCGACTTGATGCTGTCTGAGGTGCCGCAGCTCGGTGCGATGATGAGCAGGGCGACGAGAAATCCGGCTAGAATTTGTGTACGTTTCACAGGAAAACTCCTCCGCGAGAATTCATTTGGCATGTTGTCAGTTACTAATTTTCGAGGCAAGGAACGACAGTGCACGTCCGATGGTCACCCACGACGGTGATGGTAGTGAGTGGGATACGCTCTGAGGCGCGTGAATACAGGGGAAAACGCGAGTGATGGAATCTCGTTCAAGTGTGGAATGACAAGGTTGGGGTGAAGTTACCTTCGGAAGGCGGCGCGAGGCGTTGATCCGAGTGAAATCGAGGAGAACGGGCGTCGGTGGCGGGTTTTAGCCGTGCCTGCGGCACGGGGCCCATTCCTGGAGTGCTTGCCCGCCGGCGGGGCCATTCTCAGGCGCCTCTTCAGGGCGCTTGGGCTGATGAAGTGTGCGTGAGAGCTTGTTCCGTCCCTGCGGAGGTCTTGTGTCATAGCTCTTCTTTCGCCCCTCCGGGGCTTGTGCATTTCCGACTTGGCACCCACGGCTTGCGCCCCTTCGACAAGCTCAGGGCAAGCTGTGGGCTTCATTCTTCCGCCGCTTCGCGGCTGGGTTTTTGGCTTCCCTCCAAGTGATTGCAACCATTCGTTTGGGCCAATGACATTCGTAACGTTGCCATCCGATTACCTGCAACCTACTATCGCGACTGGGTGAGAGTTTTTTCACACTTGCGACTGGTCTGGCTCTGAGTTGAGCCACAAGAAGTTGAGTCGCAAGGAATCGGTCTGACAATCGCGAATCAATCTCCTGACGCGGGCTCCTGACGCGGGTTTGAACGGACAGAAAGTCCCCGGCAAGCGGAAGGTGGAGGCAGTAATGAAGAGTCTGTTTCGAGTGCTCATTGGGTTGCTGACGTTGCTGGCGCTGTTGCTGCTGGCCGGATGTACCGGCGCGCCGGGATGCGGTCCGGCAACCTTTGGCAGCAGTACCTGCTCGAATTCCGGCAACGGCTCGGGGGGCTTTGGCGGCGGTGGCGGAGGAGGCGGTGGAGGTGGCGGGGGCGGCGGAGGAATCGATCCGGGCAGCGCGTTTGCGCTCGTGTACTACGACAGCAACACCGTCCATGCAGCCGGCGTTACCAGTTCGGGTTCATTCGGACCGCTGAACGGTTACGCGGCTCCAACGCTGCCTTTTAACTCTTCCGATGACATGATCATCGTCAACCGGAAATTCTTGTACATTCCGATGGGAGACACGACAGTACAAGGATATGCCATCGATCGCACGACCGGGGCGCTGACGGCGGTTCCGGGAAATCCAGTTACGGTTCCGGGCGCGCTGGTGACGGCGGATGACGTGGCCACCGATCCCTTGGGGCGGTTCCTGTTTGTGGGCAGTGAAAGTGGCGCCAACATCTGGGTCTACCAGATCAATTCCTCAACCGGCGCGCTGACACTGACTACGGGCTCGCCGTTTACGACGGGACTCGCGGCCGGCGGGGTGTCGGACATTCTGACTGTCGATGCCGGGGGCACGTTCTTATATGTGGGACAGACCGACCCGACTCTGGGCGTGGGGGCATACTCCATCGACCAGACGACGGGAGCACTGACGGCGCTGGCGGGCAGTCCGTTTGCTCTTGGAGTGGCCCAGGTGCACGCCAGTTCGAAGGTGGAGCTGCTGCTGGGAACGGCCGAGATTCAGGATGGGAATGTGAGCGCGACCGACTCGCACATTTTCGCCTTTGCGATCAATCCGGCCACCGGGGTACCGACCAAGATCCCGGGATCGCCGTTCGCGACGGCGCAGCCGGCGTTTGATTTCACGTTTTCCCCGAACGGCAACTTTGTCTACGTGCTCGAGTTCAACCCCACGACGAGTGTCGATGCTCCGATCGAGGGGTTTGCGGTAAATTCGGGCACGGGAGTGCTGAGCTCACTCGGGACATTCAACGGAGTCCCGACCGCGGAGGGATGCCGGTTCGACCAGACAGGCACGGCACTGTTCTGCGCGGATGCGATCCTCGGCACCACGCTCACGGTGAACGCGGCGGATCCGAGCACGGGCGCACTGACGCACGTGACTGACTTGACTGCCGCGCCCGATACCCCGTTCGCGGTAACGGACTGAGATCGGATCGTTGCCAGATCAGGTCGTTGCCAGATCGGATCGTTGACGGATTGGAGACCCGCATGTACTGCGGGTCTCTTTTTGTTTGTGAGGACGGGGGTACAATGTGGGTATCCCTTTGGAGCGACGTTGTGCGGGTGAGTTGTCGGAAGCCCTCACCAACCTTTTTGAGTAGGAAGTCGTCTGAAGGGGTCGGTGGTCCCCCGGGGTAAGCCCCTGACATGGGACGGATGTGATCGCAGCGCTGGACGCGCTGCGCCACCCAAAACCGGAAGTGCCGGGCTGAAACCCGGCGGACAGCCGGTGGCGGCGGTTCCTGCATACTTGGAAACTTGTGACGATCAGGATTCGAATTCCGAAGGGCGGCGAGGGCGGGAAGGGATTCCGCGGGGTGCCGCGCGATCCGGTGCTGCGAGCGGCGCTGGCGGCGTTTCTGATTCTGGCGGTGTCGTTTACCGGCGTTTTTTCTTACTACTACATCAAGTACGACCGGATCATCGAGCGGCGGTTCCGCACGCCGGTGTTCAGCAATTCGGCGAAGATTTATGCGCTGCCGAAGACGGTGCGGGATGGGCAGAAGATCGAGGCGCGCGAGATCGCGGCGGAACTGAAGCGGGCCGGATATTCCGATAAAGACGGGCAGTCGCCGCTCGGCACCTACCGGCTGGTCAGCGATGGAATTGAGATCACGCCCGGACCGGAGTCGTACCACAGTCCGGAGGCGGCGCGAATCGCGATTCAGGATGGGCAGGTCGACCGCATCACCAGCAAGGGCAGTGAACTTTCCGCCTACGAGCTGGAGCCGCAACTGGTGACGGCGCTGTTTGACGCTGAGCAACGCTCGAAGCGGCAACTGGTGAAGTACAACGACATTCCTCCGCAGATGGTGCAGGCCGTGCTGGCCATCGAAGACCGGCGATTCTTCGAGCACAGCGGAGTGAACTTCGTCCGCATGTTCGGAGCCGTATGGGCCGACGTCTCGCGGCGTCTCGGCCTTTCGCATACCCGGTTCGATCAGGGCGGATCGACGCTTACGATGCAGCTCTCCCGCGGATTCTTCCTGAATCCCGAGGACAAGACGGTCAAGCGCAAACTGATCGAAATGCTGATTTCGGAGGAACTGGAGCAGAAGTTCACCAAGCAGCAGATCTTCGAGTTCTACGCCAACTGGGTGGATCTGGGGCAGCGGGGCTCGTTCGCCATGAGCGGATTCGCGGAAGCGTCGAAGGCTTACTTCAACAAGGACCTGAAAGACATCTCGTTGCCGGAGGCGGCGCTGCTGGCGGGTTTGATCCAGCGGCCGAGTTATCTGTCGCCGTACCGGCATCCGGAGCGTGCGCTGGAGCGGCGGAATCTGGTGCTGGAGTCGATGGTGGAAACGCACGCCATCACGCGCGAGCAGGCCGACAAGGCAAAGGCCACGCCACTGAAGCTGGCGCCGCCGAACGTGGAGGCCAGCGACGCACCGTATTTCGTCGACATGGTGCGCGATTCGCTCATCAGCAAGTTCAATGAACATGAGTTAAACGATCAGTCCTACCGGATTTACACCACGCTCGATCCCGACCTGCAGAAGGCCGCGGCGCAGTCGGTGGAGATGGGCATCAAGCTGGTCGACGAGCAGGTTAAGAAACTGCGGACCAAGCGGGTGAAGGTAGGAAAGAAGTTTGAGACGCAGGTGGAGCCGGGTCCGCAGGCGCAGGTAGCGCTGGTGGCGCTCGATCCGCATACCGGCGCGGTCCTGGCGCTGGTCGGCGGACGCGACTACGCCTGGAGCCAGCTGAATCACGCGCTGGCCAAGCGGCCGACGGGATCGATCTTCAAGCCGTTCGTCTACGCGGCTGCGATGAACACGGCGCTGGATGGGTCCACGAACGTCTTTACGCCGGCGTCGACCGTCGAGGATGTTGCGTCGAGTTTCGCCTACGGCGACCAGATCTACGAGCCGCGCAATTACAAAGAGGAGTATCACGGCGAAGTGACCCTGCGGTATGCGCTGGCCATGTCGTTGAACAATGCGACCGTCAAGGTGGCCGAACAGGTCGGGTATGACAAGGTGGCGGATCTGGCCCGCACGGCGGGGATCGCGTCGGTGAAGGCGACTCCGGCGATGGCGCTGGGATCGTATGACGCGTCGCCTCTGGACATGACCGGAGCGTATACGGCGTTTGCCAATAACGGCGTGCGGCTGTCGCCGATGCTGTTGCGGTCGGTGCGAAACACCAAGGGCGACGTCATCGTGAACTACAGCACGGATCAGCGGCAGGTGCTCGATCCGCGGATTGCCTACGTCATGACCAACATGATGGAGAGCGTGATCAACAATGGCCTGGGATTCTCAGCCGTTCGCGCGCGGGGATTCACTCCTCCGGCGGCGGGCAAGACCGGCAGTTCGCATGATGGATGGTTTGCGGGATATACGTCGAACCTGTTGTGCATCGTGTGGGTGGGATACGACGACTATAGCGATTTGCGGCTTACCGGAGCCCTCACGGCTGGGCCGATCTGGGCAGAGTTCATGAAGAAGGCGGCGGCGTTGCCGCAGTACACCGACATGCGGTCGTTTTCCCAGCCGTCGGGCGTCGTCGACGTGCAGCTGGACAAGGCGACGAACCGGCTGGCCACGCCAAATTGCACTGACGATTACACTTCCGCGTTTGTCGCGGGCACCGAACCGCGCCAGACCTGCGACGATCAAGGCGGGCTGAAAGGCCTGTTCTCGCGCATGTTTGGCGGCGGAGGGGACAAGCCCCAGATGGCGAGCCCGGCGAACGGGCAAGCCGGCCAGGATCCGCAAAAGAAGAAGGGATTTCTGGGCAAAATCGCCGGCATTTTCAAGGATGACAAACAGTCGGCTCCGGTGTCTAAGCCAGCAGACAGCGGGCAGGCGCCGCATTGAGGGCTTGCTTCACGGCCAGTTGCAAGGTGCTGAATTCTTCGCCACGCTGCCAAAACTGTGCCAGAATGTGTCCACTAGCTGGGGGTGGCCTATGGCTTTGCGCCCGAACGTTCTGCTTGTTCCCGTCTCGTTGCTCTTGGTGATTCTTGCGTTCTCCGCCGTTGGGTGGGCGCAGACTTCTCATTCCGAACAACTGCAGATCAAGCCGCCATTGCTGCGGATGGTTGATCCTCCAGCGGCGGATGCGACTGCGGCGGACCTGGAAACGCGCGCCGACCAGTTGCGCGTGGAGAAGCTCTATCTGGATGCAGTCGACTACTATCGGGCGGCCCTGCAGAAAGTGCCGAACACTCCGCGGCTGCTGAACAAGATTGGAATCTCCGAGTTGTTGATGGAAAGATATCGCGACGCGAAGAAATCGTTTGAGCAGGCGATCAAAGCGGACCGTAGCTTCGCTGATGCCTACAACAATCTGGGCGTCGTGATGTACAAGGAAAGGCGAAACGGGGCGGCGGTGAAGCAGTATCGAAGAGCGATCGCGCTGGATTCGTCGTCGGCGTCGTTCTACAGCAACCTGGGAGCGGCACTGTTTGCGAAGAGGGAATTCGAGCCGGCCGTCCTGGCTTACCAGCGGGCGATGGAACTCGATCCCGATGTGTTTGAGAGGACTTCGCGGGGCGGCGTTCAGGCGCAATTGCCGAGCCCGGAAGACCGCGCGCACTACGACTACACGGTGGCGAAGCTCTATGCAAAGATGGGATTCTCCGAGCGCTCGCTGGAGTATCTGAGAAAGGCGATGGAAGAAGGATACAAAGACTTCAAGAACGTCTACAAAGACGCGGAGTTTGCCGAACTGCGGAAAGACAAGCGATTCGCGGAACTTGTCGCGACGAAAACGCCGCCACTGCCAGACTAGGTCGGCGTCCGCTGCACAACATCCAGGAACGACACTTAGCGCCAAGTGTGCGAGTTCGCTCGTTTTTCACTGCGGGGCTTGCGTTGGTATGTCTTCCACCTGTTGGAAATTACAAAGTTTTACAAAATTAGACAGAACTTCCGCGAGGGATGGGGTTTAATCGTTGTACATACTCCTGAAAACAACAGGGTGAGTAAGGAGAAACGGTAGCCCATCGGATGCTGACCCGAGCACGCCCCAAGCAAGCATCCGATGGGTTTTTATTTGAGCAGCGTGAGGTAAGCATTTCCACAGTGCGGTCAGTTCCCGTGGCTCCCACTTTTCCCGGCGATGTAGTCGGAGAGCGCCTTTTTCCACTTTCCCTGCGCCTTCAAAACCAGCTCGACGGCATCGCGCAGAGCGCCCTCTCCGCCAGCGTGGGGCGTGACGTAGTGGGCTTCTTTCTTTACCTCCGAGCGCGCATTCTTCACCGCGATGGCAAGACCGCCGGCACGCATAGCCGGCAGATCGACGATGTCGTCCCCTACAAAAGCAATTTCGTCCGGGTTCAGTCCCGCCTGTTTGGCGATTTCTTCCAAGGCCGCGCCTTTGTCCTGAGTTCCCTGGTGCACGAATTCGAGTTTGAGATCGCGGGCGCGGAGGGCAACGGTTTCCGAGAAGCGCTTGGTGATGAGTCCGGTTCGCAGGCCTCCGACACGCGCGAGCGAGACGGCCACACCGTCATGCGCGTGAAAACCTTTGAACTCAATGGAGCCTTGGGCGCTCAGTTGGGACATCCCCGCAGTGTTCTGCCGGTCGGGGAGAAAAAAGAGTTTGCCGTCGGTAAGCACGCCGTCGACGTCGAAGAGCAGGAGTTTGATTTTGCGGGCGCGAGCCTGAGCAGAGAATTTGTTCGGCATCGGGAAATTCTAGCAGTCGATGAATTGCGGTCGTGCGCAGAGAGCCGGCTCAGTTGACTACGCCCGGTTGGGAAGCATCTTGGTGACGATGGCGGCGACGGCGCCCGGCTCATGCTGTCCCAGGGAGCCCTCGAGCGTGTAGGAGCGCTCGAACCCGTTCGGGCCGGTAATCTTCATTTCCCAGCGGTCACTGGCTTGTGAGCCGAGGATCACCACGCGCCAGTCGCCGGGGCGGTCTGCGAGCATGTGCTCGAGCATGGCGACGACATCGCGCTGAAGTTCAGCGGCGCCGGTGTTGTGCATTTCCACGGTCACAGCCATACGCAAGTCTACGACATTCGCGTTGCAGGTTTCGATCCGCGGTTTCCACAGTGCGACGCAAGGAATTCGCGGCACACAATCCGATTCCGTCGGCGGTGTCCGAGCTTCGGTGTCCCAGGGCATTCCTCGAAGGGACAATGGCCTCTCGACGCTGTACCTCAGTGATGAAGTAACCTTGTACCGCCGGGAGTATGCTCGACGTACTGCCGGTAGGGCGTTCGCAAAATATGGAATGTCCTCATTGTCACAGCCAAGTCAACACGCACGCCAAGAACTGTAGGCGCTGCGGCGGTGCGATCCCTGTAGGCCAGCACTTGTTGGAGGAGGCTGGCCTGATTGAGCCCGCGCGTCCGGCGGTTCCGGCAGCGGTTCCCGCAACTCCCGCGCGGAATGCGAATCGTTATCGATTTGCCCGGCTCGGCGACCGCTTCATCGCCTTCGCACTCGATACCGCATTCCTCTTCGGCTTGTTTGCCATGGTCGACGCCTGGGCCTTCATGCGATGGGGCCTATTCGATGGCGCAGAACTGCAGCTCACAACCGCCTCGCTCGTCATCGCGATCACGCTGAACGCGATGATTCTTTTCCTGTATGGCTGGCTGCTGGAAGCCGGATTCGGCGCCACGCTGGGCAAGGTGCTGGTGGGAATCCGGATTGTGGGAACGACGGAACTGAATCCACTCGCGGCCAGCGCCATTCGGAATGTTCTGAGGATTGTGGATGGTTTTGGCTTTTATCTGGTCGGGACGGCGGTGGCGGCTTGTTCCGACGTTCGCCAGCGCATTGGCGATATTGTGGCAAAGACGGCGGTGGTGGAGCACAGCTTCGGGATCTGGATTCGAATTTCGGCGGTCGTTTTGTGGATGGCGACTCTGGCCGGGGCGGGATGGGCCGTGCCTCGCATCTGCGCGGCCGGCACTCCCGCCCATAGCGCGTATCTGAACCGCGTGGTGGTGCGCATCGGCAAGAACGGGGACTCGGTGTACTTCAGGGTCGGCGGCTTCACGGTGGACGCGCGCTCGACTACGCCGTAGATGGACTGCTGAGAAAGCATCAAGTCCTGACTCCACGTTAAGCTCCAGGCGAACAGTTGGCGAAGCTGTAGTTTCGGCTTAGAATAGCCGAATGCAGTCCCTTCCTTCTTCCTTGGCGTGGGCACATCCCCTGGTGGCGGAGTGGTTTGTGGGACGGTTTGGTACTCCGACCGAGCCGCAGGAGCAGGGTTGGCCGCATATTCTTGCTGGCCGGACCACGCTGATTTCGGCGCCGACTGGATCGGGGAAAACTCTTGCCGCATTCCTCGCTTGCATTGACCGGCTGGTGCGCAAGGCGCTGGCTGGGGATTTGGCAGACCGCACGGAAGTGCTCTACGTTTCGCCGCTGAAGGCTCTGGGCAACGACATTCAGAAAAATCTGGAAGTGCCTCTCGGGGAGATTCTCGCGCTGGCCAACGAGCGTGGGATGCTGATGCCCGAGATTCGCACGGCAGTACGCACCGGCGACACGCTCGCACCGGAGCGGCGGGCGATGTTGAAGCGGCCTCCTCATATTCTGGTGACGACACCGGAGTCGCTTTACATTCTCTTAACCGCCGAGCGCAGCCGCGCGATTCTACGCGATCTCGAGACCGTGATTGTCGACGAAATTCATGCGGTCGCGGACGACAAGCGTGGGGCGCATTTGACTTTGTCGTTGGAACGGCTGGAGGCGCTGACGCATAAGCCGCCGGTGCGGATTG
>DASQGY010000023.1:0-5369 GCA_035632375.1 Bryobacteraceae bacterium
TTTCTTGCCCCGCTTCGAACTCTGTTGACAAGTGTTATTCTTCTTCATGGCCGGTTCTCCTTCTGCACTTCCAGTGCGCTTCCATTGGGAGCATTATTGCATCCCGCCGGGGACCGGCCTTCTCATTCCATCTCGGAAACGTCTAAGCTACAACTGGGGCCGGGGCGGGGTTGTTCTTGATCAAACGTTGAACCGTTTCAGACGGTTGCGCGCCATTCTTCAACCAATACTCGATGCGGTCGTGCTTCAGGTTGACCGCGTGCGGCTGACTGATGGGATTGTAGAATCCGACCACTTCCACCGAACGGCTGTTGCGGGCGCGTTCTTTATCGATCACCACCACGCGATACGTGGGCTTTTTCTTGGCGCCGAATCGCGCCAGTCGAATCATTAGCATTTCTCTCCTACTGTAGCATCGGCAGCTTGAGTTTGCCCAGTCGCTTGCCCAGGAATCCTCCGCCGCCGGTAAGGCTCTTCATCATTTTTCGCGCCTGCGCGTACTGCTTCAGGAGCGCGTTCACTTCCTGTACCGTGGTTCCGCTGCCGCGGGCGATCCGGCGGCGGCGCGCACCATTGATAATCATGTGATTGGCGCGTTCTTTGGGGGTCATCGAATCGATGATGGCCACCACTCGCGTCACTTCGTTCTCGTCTACTTTGACGTCTTTGAGATTCTTCATCGGGCCGATCTGGGGCATCATCCCCAGGATCGACTCCAGCGGGCCAAGCTTGCGGATCTGGCGGAGCTGATCGCGGAAATCGGCGAGCGTGAATTCGTCATCGAGCAGCTTGCGCTGCATCTCTTCGGCTTGCTTGTGATCGATAGATTCTTCCACCTTTTCGATCAGCGACAAGACATCGCCCATGCCGAGAATGCGCTGCGCGACGCGGTCGGGATGGAACGGCTCCAGAGCGTCGAATTTTTCGCCGACACCGACGAATTTCAACGGCTGGTTGGTGATGGAGCGTATGGAGAGCGCCGCGCCGCCTCGGGCGTCGCCATCCATCTTGGTAAGGATGACGCCGGTGATGCCCAGACGCTTGTGGAACTCGTCGGCCGACTTCACGGCGTCCTGGCCGGTCATGGCGTCGGCTACGAACAGGACTTCGGAGGGCGCGAGCTGTTCTTTCAACTCCTGCAGCTCGGTCATCAGTTGATCGTCGATGTGCAGGCGGCCGGCGGTGTCGACTAACAGCACGTCGCGGCCAGTTTGCGAGCAATCTCGGCGGGCTGAGCGGGCGAGCTCGGCGGGTTTCGTTTCTTCCGGTGTGCCGTCGTAAATCGGCAGCTTGATATCGCGGGCGATCACGCTGAGTTGTTGGCGGGCGGCGGGGCGATAGACGTCGACGGAGACCATCAGCGGGCTGTGGCCGTTTTTCGACAACCAGCGCGCCAGTTTTCCAGTGGTGGTGGTTTTGCCCGAGCCTTGCAGTCCGACGATCATGATGGCCGAGGGCGGCTCATTGGCCATCCGCAGTTTCGATTGGTGGCTGCCGAGCGTCTTGATCAGCTCGTCGCGCACGATCTTGACCACCTGCTGCGCGGGCGACAGTGCGCTGAGCACCTCTTCGCCCATGGCCTTTACCTTGATGTTCTCGATGAACTGCTTTACGACGCGGAAATGCACATCGGCCTCAAGCAGCGCGACGCGGATCTCGCGCAGCGCGGCTTCCATATTTTCAGCCGTCAATTTCCCTTCGCCGCGGAGGTTCTTGAAAACCCTCTGCAGCTTGTCGGATAAGTTATCGAACATGAATTACGCCGGGAGCACTCAGGTCTGAGGGCAGCTTTTTTATTATACCTTGGCGACACGCATGGCATGAAATTCGAATTGTCCAGCAGGAATTGGCAGCCCAGGACAATTGGGTTGCCATTTGCGAACTCGAAGCTTCGCCGGGCGCCGCGAACGGCACCCAGCGTGCCTCCCTGTGAGCTTACGGGACTACGGTGACTCCCTGCCCTGTAGATCCACCCAGACTGCTCTTGATGTTGACGCTGGAGATGGAAGTTATGGCTGTCTGGAATGAATAGTTACCGCTGCCAAGATTGGTCATCGTCCCGAGCGGTACGTTCCCGTTGGCGTTGAGAACGGCGATGATCGCCTGCGAGTTGGTGCTGGTTGCGGTCACGGTTAGGACCTGCGTGGACGTGGACCATGTGGCCTTGGTGACGTGCAGTGTATCGGTGGGGGCGACGGTCAGACTGGCGCTCGTCGAACTAGGCGTCAGCGCAAGCGGCCCCTGGTAAGAGGCCGTCAACGTGACTGTAGTGGTGGCGGACACGCCGTTCCCTTGTACGTTGAAGGACACGGAGGTTTGCCCTTGAGGGACAGTTACCGTGGCGGGGAACTTGGCGGGCTTGGGATCGCTGCTGGATAATGCCAGGGGGACTCCGCCAGCGGGCGCCGGCTGGTTGATGGTAACGGTGCCGGTGGTCACAATCCCGGAGCCCACCATGGTGTATGGACTCAGCTTGTAACTGGCAACTGCCACGGTAGTGATCGGCTTGAGCGCAAGGCCGGTAACATCGGCAGTGGTTACGGTGATGGATTGAGGTGCGTACACCAGGCCGCCGACCGTGGTGGTGACGGTGATGGTGTAAGTGCCAGCAGGCAGAAAACTGAAGGCAAAGGAATCGGATGGCGCGACGGCGACGACGGACGCCGGCCCGACACCGGGAAGAGCCGCGGCCGGAATTCCCTGTAGGGTGAGCGTAGCACTGCCGCCGAGCGGATTGCCGAGCGCGTCCACTACCATGCCGCTAATGTTGAAGTTTGGCATGGCGCTGAAATTCACGGTAGTGACGTCCGCATTGGTGATGGTTATGGTCTGAGAAACGGGCGCGCATGTGAACTTGCCGCCGCAAGCAAGTGGATTCGAAACCGCGATGGTGTAACTCCCTGGCAGCACGGTGTTCGGCATGGCGAACGTGCCGTTCGCGTCGGTCACCACATTGACGACTCCGGCCGCTCCCGTGATGGTCAAGGCAACACCTGCCAAACCCGTGCTCCCATTCACTACTCTGCCGCCGAGGTTGTAGAGCGGCTCACGGAATACGTTGACAGCGCCCACGCTGCCGTTCACAAGATCCGTTACGTAAATCGAATGCAGCGCCTCACTGACCGCAATCGCCGGAGTGGGGAAGATGCTCCCAACATGCAGAACCGGAGCAGAGGCTCTGGTAATGAGCAGGTTGGAGACGCCATCATAAACCGATACATCGCCGGCTAGCGTTGAATAGATCAGGTTTCGGGTGGTGTTGAAGGCGATGGGGAAATTGGCGCCGTTAATGGAGGACACGGAAGCCAGGCTTGCGCCGTCGTAGATGTTGATGGCCGGGACTGGGCCGACAATCGGGTTAATGACTACGTCGGTTTCCCAGTAAATTTTGTTGGACACCGGGTTCAGGGCCAAGCGGCCAACTTTCCGTCCAGCGGCGAGAGTTGTTTGGGCGAGCACCGCGTTGGACGTGCCGTCAATCAGGGCGAGTGTGCCCGGGCCTCCCGCGCAGGATCCGGCGATGTAATAGCTGTTGCTGGTGGAATTCACGGCAACACCGGTGAATTGGCAGACTGTCGCGCCGGCGCCGCCGGCGAAATCGAATCCGGTGAACAGCCGCGCGCCGGTTCCCAGATTCACCGCATACCACTGTGAAGCATTCACGAAGTAGCCGACGTTGGTAGTGGAGTTCACCGCCACGCCAGTGGAGGCAGCGGCTTGGAGTTGTGTCAGCACGGCTTCCGAGGTTCCGTCCAACAAGGCGGCTCCCTGCACCTGATTCGGATCGCCGGCGGATGCCGACGGGCCAGCAGCGACTACTTGATTCGTGCCGGTGTTCACCGCCACATACGGCCCCTGGCCACTGTAGATTTGCGGGCGTTCCGTGTTGGTGACGCCGTCAATCACGTTCAATGTTTTGGACACTGCGTCGCCCACATAAACGGCGTTAGTCGCCGGGTTGACCGCCAGACTGGCCGGCCGGTTGCCCAGCAGTTGCGTGGTAAGGGCGGGCACGGAGGGATCGAACATCGACACGTAATTGCCGGGGTTGCCAATGAAGGCGCGGTGCGTGGATGGGTCGATGGCCAGGTTCGCATTTTGGACCGAGGCCGACGTTGGAAAACTGCCGACGCTCTGGATGGCGTTCAGGGAGGGCGGGATGGTTGCCGCTGGAGTCCCGGTAAAGGTGCCCTTAGTTACGAAAACCGAGTACGGGCTCATGCAGTCGGTGTAATAGAAATAGCCAGTGGCAAGGTCCATGCCCAGAAGGCCACCACCCAAGAACGCACCGGCGGAGCTTTGGGGGAGAACAGAGCACCCGGCCGGCGGAAGGTTGGGGTTTAGCATGATCAATTTCGTTGGAGCCGTGGGATCGAACGCTGCCATTCCCGTAGTAGTCGTGAGGGCCGAGCAGGGGGTTGCTGAAAGAGTAGGCGGATCAGTTGCCGTGGTTGGGACGCAACTTGCCGAACCGATTATCCTTCCGCTGGCGGCGTCGAAGCCCAGTCCAGTGAAAAAGCCAAACGCGTCCTGGGAGGTTAGCTGGTTACTGGCGCCATCGATCCGATAGAACCTGGTTGTGGCGGGAGTGCAAAGGACGGTGTGACCATCCGCGGCAAGCTGGCAGGCTTGCAGCCAGGTGGTGACCCAGACGCTGTTGTCGGAGGGATTAACCTGGTAGCTGCTGAGGTAACCGTTCATGTAGTCGGTGGCTTGTGGCGATTGGAAGAGAGTCCCGGCGATCCGTGCGTTGGTCGCGCCGTCGTACACCTCATAACCTCCCACTGTCGAAAGACCGCCAGAAGCAATCCCGTAGATCTTGTTGTTTGCTGGATTGACAAGCTGAGCGCCGATAAAGGGCGCCGTAGTATTACTTGTCGCCACGACAGCTAATTGGGCGCCAGTGCCGCCGTCGAGGGCGACCAATTGGACGAGGTTCTGATTGTTGACCTCGTAAGCCTCCATCACGTAGAGCCTGTTCGTCGCAGGATTATAACCTCCAGCAGCGTAAATGGGCGCGCCGAATCCCGAGGTGACCGCGCCGGGTATGGGCGGGGGCGTGAAGGTGTTCACGATCGTGTCCGTGACGCTGTCGATGACCTGAATGTTGCCGCCAAGCAGGTAGATTTGGTTCGCGCCCGGATTGAGCAACATGCCGTATGTTGCTCCATTGGTGTTCTTGATATGGGTGAGCGTCCGGTTAGTGGCTCCGTCGATAACGGCGATGACGCCTGAGTCCCCAGCGATGTATACCTTGTGGTTGGCCGGATTAATAATCATTTGGCCGGGGTTGACCAAGCTAGGCTGCGGTCCGATGGGAATGCTCGTTACAAACGTCTGAGCGTGGAGGGCGATGGGCAATAGAAGCA
>DASQGY010000024.1:0-8213 GCA_035632375.1 Bryobacteraceae bacterium
TGTGGCGCACGCACTCGTGCGTGCCGCGTTCACACTCGTGTGAACGCTTGCTGGGCGTTCGCACAAAAGGTGTTCGCAGGAGTGCGTGCGCCACGATCCGATTGCGAAAGAAGGCGCGATAAATGGCCTCCGCCGCAGCCAGCCGTTACGCCCGCGCCCTGGTGGACATCGTGATGACGCCCGGATCGCCACTGAAGCCGGAAGACGCGGTGTCGCAACTTCGCGCCGCCGCTGCGATGATCGCGCAATCCGCCGAGCTGCGAACCGCGCTGCTTACTCCCGCCATCCAGACCTCGCGAAAGCGCGCCGTCGTCGGCAAACTTCTGGATGAAAGGTCCGCATCGCATCTCATCCGTAACTTTCTGTTCGTGATCATCGATCACCGGCGAGTGAACATTGTGGGCGAGATTGCGGAAGCTTTTGAAGTGCTCCTGGACGAGCGCCTGGGCTTTGTGCGGGCTGAAGTGACCTCCGCGGCCGCACTGGACCAACGCCGCAGCGCGAGCCTGGAATCGGAATTAGCGCGCCTCACCGGAAAACGAATGCGGCTGCGCTTCGCGGTGGATACGGCCCTGATCGGCGGCGCCGTGGCGCGCATTGGATCGACGGTGTACGACGGATCGGTGCGCGGCCAACTGCAACAATTGCGCCGCCAGATGACCGAGCAGTCCGCGGAATAAGACATGGGGATGAAATATGGCTCAAATCCAAGCTGATGAAATCGCGCGCGTGTTGCGTGCTGAAATTGAGCACTACGAAAAAGCAGTCAACGTATCCGAGACCGGATCGGTGATCTCGGTGGGCGACGGCATCGCCCGTCTATACGGCCTGGAGAACGTAATGGCCGGCGAGATGGTGGAATTTCCGCACGGCGTCATCGGCATCGCGCTCAACCTGGAAGAAGATCAGGTGGGAACCGTGCTGCTCGGCGAATACCAGGAGATCAAGGAAGGCGACGAGGTTCGCCGCACCGGCCGAATCATGTCGGTGCCGGTGGGCGAAGCGGTGATCGGCCGCGTGGTGGACGCGCTCGGCCAGCCCATCGACGGCAAGGGCCCCATCGCCAGCAACAAGACTAGCGCCATCGAAACTATCGCTCCTGGCGTGGTGGACCGCCGTCCGGTGAAGGAACCGCTGCAAACCGGCATCAAGGCCATCGATTCCATGATTCCCATCGGCCGCGGCCAGCGCGAGCTGATCATCGGCGACCGCCAGACCGGCAAGACCGCAGTAGCCATCGACACCATCATTAATCAAAAGGGCGGCGATGTGATTTGCATCTACGTCGCCATCGGTCAGAAGCGATCCACCGTGGCGCAGGTGGTGAAGACGCTGGAAGACGCCGGCGCGATGGAGTACACCATCGTTGTCGCCGCCACCGCATCCGACCCCGCGCCCATGCAATACATTGCGCCTTACTCCGGCTGCGCCATCGGCGAATATTTCCGCGACAGCAAGCGCCACGCGCTTTGCATCTACGACGATCTGTCGAAACACGCCGCGGCATACCGCGAAATCTCACTGCTGTTGCGCCGGCCGCCAGGGCGCGAAGCGTATCCCGGCGACGTGTTCTACCTCCACAGCCGTTTGCTGGAGCGCGCCGCGAAGTTGAACGACGCCAAGGGCGGTGGATCGCTGACGGCGCTGCCCATTATCGAGACGCAGGCCGGCGATATCTCGGCCTACATTCCCACCAACGTCATCTCCATCACCGACGGCCAAATCTTCCTGCTGGCCGATCTGTTCAACTCCAACATCCGTCCGGCCATCGACGTGGGTCTCTCGGTAAGCCGTGTCGGCGGCAGCGCGCAGATCAAGGCCATGCGGCAAGTGGCCGGCTCGCTCCGGCTGGATCTGGCGCAGTATCGCGATCTGGCGGCCTTCGCGCTGTTCGGTTCCGAGTTGGACAAGGCTTCGCAACAACAGTTGAATCGCGGCGCGCGGCTGGTGGAAGTGCTGAAACAGCCGCAATACTCGCCGCTGCCGGTGGAAAAGCAGGTGCTCATCATCTACGTGGGGACCACCGGGATGCTCGACGATCTTCCGGTGGACCAGTGCCGGACGTTCGAATCGGAAATGTACCGGTTCATGGAAACATCGCACGCCCCGGTTCTTCAAGCCATCGCCGAAAAGAAAACGCTGGACGACGCATTGAAGTCCCAGCTCACCACGATTCTCAAGGAGTTCAAGCAGCGCTTCGTCGCCCAACACGCGACGGCAGCAGCCACCGTTTAACCCGATGCCCAGCCTGATCGACTTACGCCGCCGCATCAAATCTGTCAAGAACACCCGGCAGATCACCAAGGCCATGAAAGTGGTCTCGGCGGCCAAGTTGCGTCGTGCGCAGGATCGTGTGCTGGCGGCGCGTCCCTATGCACAGATCATCCGGCGCATGCTGGCCAACGTCGCGCAGGCGGCAGGTGAACAGCCCGAGGGTCAGGGCGTGGAGCTTCTTGCCAAGCGGCCGGAGAAACGCATCCAACTGCTGGTGATTACTGCCGATAGGGGCCTGGCGGGTGCGTTCAACTCCAACGTCATCCGCACGGCGCAGAAATTTATTCAGGAGCACCCGGACGCCGAAGTGCAACTGGAGCTGATCGGGCGCAAGGCGCGCGACTTTTTCCGCAAGCGATCCAAGAATGTTACCGGCGAATACTCGACGTTTTTTCAGAAGGTGGTCCGCTACCAGGACGCCTTGGACGTCGCTCACAAGGTGATCGATCGTTTCAAGAAGTCCGAGATCGACGCCGTTTATTTCGTTGTGAACAATTTCAAGAGCATGATGGCCTCGCGGCTGGTGGTCTCGCAACTTCTGCCCGTCCAAGTTCCCGACAAACAGGAACAGATCGACTACATTTATGAGCAGCCGCCGCGCGTGCTGCTGGAAGCGCTGCTGCCGCGCTACATCGAAGCGCAGATTTTCCGCGCGTTTCTGGAATCGGCGGCGGCCGAACACGCTGCGCGCATGACCGCCATGGAATCGGCCAGCAGCAACGCCGCCGACGTCATCGATGCTCTGACGCTGAAGATGAATCGCGTCCGGCAGGCCAGTATCACCAGGGAAATTATCGAAATCGTGAGCGGCGCCGCCGCATTGGACTAAACTATGGCAACAACAACCGCAATCGCAATCGGCAAAGTGATTCAGATCGCCGGACCCGCCGTCGACATTCAGTTTCTGGAGAACGAGATCCCGGTGATCAACACCGCGGTACACATCACCAGCGAAGGCTTTACCGTTCCCACTCCCATCGACGTGATGGTGGAAGTGGCACAGCACATCGGCGAAGGCCGCGTGCGCACCATCGCGCTGCAGCCCACTGACGGCATGGTGCGCGGCATGAAAGCAACCAGCTTGGGCCACCCCATCGAAGTGCCGGTCGGCAACCAGACTCTCGGCCGCGTGATCAACGTTATCGGTGAACCGGTGGACAACATGGGACCCGTCAACACCGCCAAGAAGTGGCCCATCCATCGCTCCGCGCCGGCCTTTGACGAGCAAGCCACCGAATTGCAGATGTTCGAAACCGGCATCAAGGTGGTGGATCTGCTGGAGCCCTACCTTCGTGGCGGCAAGATCGGCTTGTTCGGTGGCGCGGGCGTCGGCAAGACCGTGGTCATCATGGAGCTGATCAACAACATCGCTCTGAAGCATGGCGGTGTTTCGGTGTTCGCCGGCGTAGGTGAGCGTACGCGCGAAGGCAACGACCTTTGGCTCGAAATGCAGGAGTCCGGCGTTCTGGATCCCAAGGACTACACGAAATCGAAAGTGGCTCTGATTTACGGGCAGATGACCGAGCCGCCCGGCGCACGGCTGCGCGTCGGTCTGACCGGTCTCACCGTTGCCGAGTATTTCCGCGACGAAGAGAGCCAGGACGTCCTGCTGTTCATCGATAATATTTTCCGTTTCACCCAAGCTGGTTCCGAGGTTTCGGCGCTGCTGGGACGCATGCCATCGGCCGTCGGCTATCAACCCAACCTCGCTACCGAAATGGGCGAGTTGCAGGAGCGCATCACCTCCACCAAGAAGGGGTCCATCACCTCAGTGCAGGCCATTTATGTGCCCGCCGACGATTACACCGATCCGGCGCCGGCTACCACTTTCGCGCACTTGGACGCCACCACCAACCTCACCCGCAGCCTGGTGGAGCAGGGTATTTACCCGGCAGTGGATCCGCTGGCATCCACGTCGCGCATTCTAGATCCGCGCATCGTCGGCGAAGAGCATTACCGCGTTGCGCAGCAGGTGAAACAGGTTCTGCAGCGCTACAAAGATTTGCAGGACATCATCGCGATTCTGGGTATCGACGAGCTTTCCGATGAGGACAAGCAGATCGTCGCCCGCGCGCGCAAGATCCAGCGCTTCCTATCGCAGCCCTTCCACGTCGCCGAACAGTTCACCGGCTTCAAGGGCAAGTACGTCACGCTGGCCGACACCGTGCGCAGCTTCAAGGAAGTGGTGGAAGGCAAACACGACGATCTCCCGGAGCAGGCTTTCTACATGCAGGGCGATATCGAAGACGTCAAGAAGAAAGCCGAAGAGCTGAAGCAGCAAGGCGCGGCCTGATCCATGGCGGACGTATTTGAAATCGAGATCGCTACTCCGGAACGCTTGCTGGCGCGCGAGAAGGCAATCCGTGCGCAGATTCCTGCCAAAGAGGGCTACATCGGGGTACTGCCCGATCACGCGCCGCTGCTCTCGGAACTCGGGATCGGCGCGATGACCTACACCACTCCGGGCGATCATCGCTTCAGCCTGGCCGTCTGCGGCGGATTTTTGGAGATCAACGACAACGTGGTTCGCGTGCTCACCGACATCGCCGAAAAGGCGCACGAGATCGACGTGAACCAGGCGGAGAAAGACCTGAAGAAGGCCCAGGACGAGATGATCAATCCCGCGCTCGGCATCGACATCGCCTCAGCACTGATTGCCGCCCGCCACGCGCAGGCTCGCATCGACGCCGCGCGCAAGGCTGCCGCTAAGGAAGAATAATCCTGGCGCTATGAGCAAGACGCCGCACATCGTGGTGGTTGGTAGCGCGAATATCGATCTGACCACTTTCACCGACAATACTCCTCGCCCCGGCGAAACCATATTCGGACGCGAATTCCATCTCGGCTTTGGCGGCAAGGGCGCGAATCAGGCGGTGGCTGCGCGGCTTTGCGGTGCCGATGTTTCAATGGTCGCGCGGGTGGGAGACGATCTGTTCGGTCCGGCCACTATCGAGAATTTCAACGCGCGCGGGATCGATACCAGCAGGGTCTTAATCACACCCGGCGTATCGAGCGGTGTCGCGCCCATCTTTGTCGATAGCGTCGGCCAGAACCGGATTTGGGTGGTGAAGGGAGCGAACGATCGGCTGCTTCCTTCGGACGTCGACGCGGCCGCGGATTTGCTGGGGCAGGCGGATTTCATTGTTCTGCAACTCGAGATTCCGCTCGAAACGGTTTATTACACGCTACAGTTCGCGCGCCAACGTGGAATCCGGACGATTCTTAATCCCGCGCCTGGGCAACCGCTTGATCTCGGCGCGACCGGCAACGCCGACTACGTGATTCCGAACGAGACCGAAGCCGAGGCGCTCAGCGGTCTGCCGGTGCGGAGTTTGGAGGAGGCCAGTGGCTGCGCCCGGCACTTGCTGGATGGAGGCCTGCGGCGCGTGATTGTCACGCTGGGCGCGAACGGCGCGCTGTTGGCCGGAAGAGACGGCACGCAGCACGTTCCGGCTTTTCCCGTTCAAGCGCGAGATACCACCGGCGCGGGCGATGCGTTCATCGGCAGCTTGGCCTGCTTTCTCGCGTCCGGCTGCGAGGAAGTGGAAGCGATCCGCCGCGCCAATCTGTATGCCGCGCTCTCCACGCTGGCGATCGGTACGCAGAGTTCCTTCGTCTCCCGTGCTCAGTTTGACCAGGAGTGGGCCGCTAGATCTGCGTAGCCGCTCCGATAAGGATCAAGCCACTCGCGTAACCTGCCAGCATCGCCACGATATACACCGTGGTTCCCTTCGGCGCCGTTCGGAATTCGTGCCAGATCAGCAGTCCCCAAAGCGCCGCGACTAACGTGGCGCCTTGCCCCAGCGCGTACGAGATGGCCGGGCCGGCGACACTAGATGCGACCACGTTGAAGCTGAGCGCGATCATCCAGATGCAGCCGCCCAAAATCCCGATCCAGTGCAATTTCGCGCTGCCTTTCCAATAGCCGGAGAATGGGACGTTACCGGCTTTCATGAAAACGGTGTTGACGATGAAATTGCTGGCCAGCACGCCTGCGCCGAAAAATACCAGCGCCAGGTAGGGCGTCAACTTGCCGGGAAAAATTGGAGCGGAGTTGAAATCGGGAGATACGGCGTGCATCAATTGCGGATAGAAGAATCCCATGATGCATCCGGCGACGATCGAAAAAATGAGCCCGCGCAGCTTGCGCGTTCCAGCCGCGTGCGGAAGCCGCCCATGCGCGATAGCGGACATCACCATGGCGAAGACGATGAGCGCCACACCGCTGAACAACATGCGCGGGTCGCCCTTGGGCGTCTCGATGTAGCTTTCCACGGTTCCGATGACCAGCGCGAGCCCGACTCCGACCGGAAACGCCACCGACATTCCCGCCGCGTCGATGCCCACGACGAGGAGTAGATTCGAGAGATTGAAAATCGCACCGCTCACCAGCGCCGGAATGATGCAACTGGTTTCCGCCGAGCGCAGGTTGTCGAGCGCGCCCTGTCCGGAGGCGCCAAAGCTCCCCAGTGTGCCGGCGAAGAGCAGGCTGAACAGGAAGACACCGATGGCGTAGTCCCAATAGAAGAGCTCGAAAGGCCACTTTTCCTTGCCCGCCAGCTTCTGCGTATTGGCCCAGGAACCCCAGCCGAGCATGGTGATCACGCAGAAAACGATGGCGATCGGCAAGCTGTGCACGACGAACATAGCAGCCCTCTACTATATCGCGTTACGCAACAGTCACTGCCTGGAACGATACTTGTTGTAAAGCTGCTTCTGCCGGGTGTCCAGATCCTGAGGCTTGCCGTTGATAAAGACTTGCTTCACTTGGGTGCGGGCATCCAGCGGATCGCCGGTGGTGACGATCAAGTCCGCGGTCTTGCCTTCTTCGATGGATCCGAACCGCTTGGCCACACCAAAGATCTCGGCCGCATTCAGCGAGACTGCCTTGTAAGCCTCCTCCTTGGGGAGTCCGAACGCCACCGCGGCCGCGGCCTGATACGGCAAATTTCGCACAGCGTTCCCGCTGAACGTCGCGATCGCAAATTGGATTCCTGCCTTATAAAGTTCGGCGGGAAGCGTGTACGCGCGATCGTATGGATCGTCCTCGTCGAGCGGCAGCGACAACGTCGGTTGCAGAACTACCGGGATCTTGCGCGCTTTAATCAAATCGAGCACCTTGTAGCACTCGCCCGCGTCGGCTAGGATCATCTTGATCTTCTGCTTGCCGGCGAACGCAATCGCTTCCCGAATCTCGCGCTCCCGCACCGCCGTGACAAACACCGGCATGGTTCCTTCCAGCACCGGTATCATTGCTTCGTAGCGGAGATCGGGAGTCAGATCTTTCGATCCCGCCAGCTTGGCGCGCCGGTAGTGCCTGGCCTTGTCGAAGAAGGTATTCAATTCCCGCAGCCGCTGGTCGTGCTCCTTTTTCGCTTCGGAGTAGGGCTTCGGTTCATATCGGACTGCCGACTGCGGATCCTCATCGTCATCATCGGACTCGTGCTTCCATACCCGCATGGTCGCGATCACAGGAAAGCGCAGATACATCGCCGCGGCCGGAAGAATGGTCGAGCCATCCAGATGAATCAGGGAAAGCTGCCCCGGAAGCAAATCGCCATCGGGAAAAACGATCGCGCTGGTCACTCCATTGGCGCGGCTCATCGGGATCTGCTCGGTGTCCGGCTTCACGGCCGTGACCGCGCGAAGTTCCGGATGAAACAGTCCAACTTCGGTCTGGTCGCCGTTCAAACCGAGCGTCGACGCGGAATCGATCATGCCGGGATAAACGTGCAGACCCGCGATGTCGATCACCTGCATGCCGTCGGGAGGTGTCAGGTTTTGGCCGACGCCGATGATCTTGCCGTCGCGAACGAGAACCGAACCGTTCTCGATTACCGGACCGGCAAGTGTGTGAACGGTTCCGCCCTGAAGAACAAAGCTGCTGTCCTGCGGCGCGCTTTGGGCGCACAACAGACCGGCCCAAACGAACAGTACAA
>DASQGY010000025.1:0-32701 GCA_035632375.1 Bryobacteraceae bacterium
CCAAGCTAAACGCGCCCCGTGTTGTCCCACAACCTACAACCCACATCCCACAACCTCCCTCAGCATATCCTTGGCAACTGATCCCCTGCCAACATATCCACAATCCGTGTCGTCCCCAGCGTAGTCCGCATGGTCACCCAACCCGGATCGCTCGCGGTGACCGTTCCGATCCTCCGCGCATCGCGCCCCAACGGATTCTTCCGCATGGCCGCCACCACGCGATCGGCTTCCACCGGATCCACAATCGCCAGCAGCTTCCCTTCGTTCGCCACATACAGCGGGTCCAGACCCAGCATCTCGCAAGCCCCGCGCACTTCGTCGCGCACCGGAATGCTTTCTTCATCCAGGAAGATGCCCACGCGCGATTGCGCCGCGATTTCGTTCAACGAGCTCGACACGCCGCCGCGTGTCGGATCGCGCAAACAGTGAATGGAATGCGTCACCCCGAGCATGTCCGCTACCAGCGTGTGCAGCGCCGCCGAATCGCTCTCGACCGTTGTGTCGAACTCCAGACCCTCGCGCTCGGCGAGAATGGCGATGCCGTGGTCCCCGATGAATCCGCTGAGAATCACGGCATCGCCCGGTCGAGCCTCACTCGCGGAGAGATACACTCCCTCCGGCACTACTCCGAGTCCGCTGGTATTGATGAAAACTCCGTCGCCACAGCCCTTGTCCACAACCTTTGTGTCGCCGGTCACAATTTCGACGCCGCATTCAGCGGCCGCACGGCCCAAGGAAGCCGCCACCTGTCGCAGCGTCTCCATCGAAAATCCTTCTTCGATGATGAACGCGGCGCTCAGAAACAGGGGTTTCGCTCCGCCCATCGCCAGGTCGTTCACCGTACCATGCACGGCCAACGATCCAATGTCTCCGCCCGGAAAAAACAGCGGCTTCACCACGAACGTATCCGTGGTGAACGCAATCCTGGCGTTACTCACCGGAAGTACCGCTTGATCGTCCAGCCTCTCCAGGGTGCTGTTGCGGAAGGCCGGCAGAAATATGTCGCGCATCAACTGCGCCGACAGCTTGCCGCCGCTGCCATGTCCCAGCGAGACATGATCCTTGACCACAACCGGCATCGGGCAGTTCAGGGTAAGTACGCTCATTGGACACACACCAGACTCGTCGCATGACGGCGATATTGGTAATACGCCGAGCATGCGCCTTCAGCCGACACCATCGGTGCGCCCAGCGGTTGCTCCGGGCTGCATCGGCTGGCGAACGCGGGACAATCCACCGGCTTCTTGATCCCTTGCAGTACCAGCGCGCTGATGCATTCGGCGGGCTCTTCGGCCTCCATGGATTCCACGCCGAAGATCCTCTCGGCGTCATACGCGGCGAACTCAGCGCGAAGCCGCAGGCCGCTCATCGGAATCATGCCGATGCCTCGCCACTTGCGATCCGCCGTTTCGAAAACCTGCTCCACAATGTGTTGCGCCGGCAGGTTCCCTTCGAAGCTCACCGACCGCACGTACTGGTTCTCCACTTCCGCGCGCCCGTCCTCGAGCTGCGCCACCAGCATCGAGATGGCTTCCAACAAATCCACCGGCTCGAATCCGCCGACCACAATCGGCACGTGAAATTCATCCACCAGCGCCTTGTACTCCCAATAGCCCATCACCGTGCAGACGTGCCCCGGAGCGATGAATCCCTGGACTCGATTGTCGGGGGAGTTGAGCAGCAGCTTGATGGCCGGCGGCACCAATACATGCGAAACCAGCTCGGAAAAATTCGTGAGCCCTTCCTGGTGCGCCTTCCACACCGCCATCGCATTGGCCGGCGCCGTGGTCTCGAAACCGATTCCGAAGAACACCACTTTTTTCGAAGGATTATTGCGCGCGATCTTCACCGCTTCCATCGGCGAATAAGCCACACGAACATCGCCGCCCTCGGCCTTCACGCGAAACAGATCGCAGCGCGTTCCGGGCACGCGCAGCATGTCGCCGTAGGAAACGAAGATGACGTCGGGACGCGAGGCGATCTCTACCGCCTTATCGACGATCTCGATTGGCGTGACACACACCGGACACCCCGGCCCGTGGACCAATTCCACTTGCTTGGGAATCAACTCGTCGATGCCGTAGCGCATCAAGGTGTGGGTTTGCCCGCCGCAGATCTCCATCAACACCCAGGGACGGGTGACGCGGGCAGTGATCTTGTCTACCAGGGCCTGCGCGATCTTGGGGTCGCGATACTCGTCAATGTATCGCATCGATCGCTCCGTTCACGGACGCAATGCGCGCCTCGTCTTCCGCTTCGAGCTCGGGATCTTCCGTCTCCAGCATCCCGATCCGCTCCAGCAGCTCGTAGGTGCGATGCGCTTCCTCTTCGTCCAGGCGGCTGATCGCAAAGCCGACGTGGACCAGAACATAATCGCCCGTCTGCGCTTCGGGAACGAAGTCCAGAAATACCTGCCGCTTGATTCCGCCGAACTGGACCACGCCCAACCGGCTGTCGCCGATCACCTGCGTCTCCATCAGCTTTCCCGGCACCGCGAGACACATAGAAGCCCCGTGTTTCCTCCGCCGCTGTGGCGCACGCACTCGTGCGTGCCGCGTTCACACTCGTGTGAACGCCCTGAGCTCTAAGCTTGCGGCGCTGTTACTAACAAGCGGTTAATCATCACGCGCGCAAGCCCGGCAGCCTGATCCAGGCTCGCCTGCACCGATGACGATAGACCAATCCCTAACCCGATCCTCTCGGGCTCAAGACCGATCATGGCTATTTCCTTCGGTGTTTCCCCAAGCAATTCGAGGGCCGCCAAGATCTGCGGCGCGCTTCCCTCGTGCGCCGTCGTGGCTCGGCGCCCGCCCATCTTCATCAATTCCTCACCACGCAACACATGAACCGCGCCGGGCTTGTCCTCCAGGTGGATGGCGTCCAGAAACACCACTGCCTTGCGTCCTCCGACAATGCCTAACAAGGCAAGGCCTTGCGTACCACCATCCACGAACTCCACTGCGTCGCCCCATTCGGAGGCGAAGGACGACATGCGGGACAGAAGTTCCTGACCCGCCCCATCGTCCGCCATCAGCGGATTCCCCAGGCCCAACAACAAGACCGGCGCGGCCGGACTCAACTGATCCACTTGTCTGCCTCGTGATCCCCAGGTTCGTAGTACTTGGGACCGGCAATGATGGAATCAACGAGCCCGTTTTTATAAAGTTGTACATCGTAGAGCACGATGTAAATGTGGAACAGCACGAAGACGACGATCAGCCACGCCACCAGGTGATGCCACATATGAACGCGGAACGAACCGCCCAGCAGAGGAGTGGTCCAACCTAACAGCTTGTCCCAGAACCCCCCCGTGTTCGATTCTCCGTAAAGCGCCAGACCGGTGACTCCTTCAAATCCGCACATGGCGAAAAAGGCGGCATAGGATGCCCCGGCAAGCGAGTTGTGCCCGATGTGTATGTGTCCCCGTTCCAGATGCATGTAGTCCACCACCTGCTGGAAGACCGCCTTGTACCACGACAGCCGCCAGAAGAACGGGAAACCCGATCGGGCATAGTTGTTCCCCACAAAGAACCAATACACCCGGATCAGCACCCCCAGCGCCAGCGCAAAGCCGAAAGCTAAGTGCAGCAGGCGCATGTTGCCCATCAGGAAGGGGTTGGATGCACTAGCATTGGGCGCCACCACGGGGCTGGCGATGAATAGCCCCGTGACGAACAGGACCCCAATGGCCATGGCATTTACCCAGTGCGAAAGACGGACCGGAAATTCCCAAACATACCGCCGGCCCGCGATCAGCTCCGGCCTGGCCGGAGGAGCATTGGTAGTATGAGCGATGGTTGCCATAAATAGCCTCCTACCGCACAATCACTTCCGCCAGCGTCTCGCCGTCCGGACTGGTGACGTGAGTGGCGCAGGCCAGGCATGGATCGAACGAATGGATGGTCCGCAGGATCTCCACCGGCCGCTTCGGATCGGCCATCGGCGTACCCAGCAGGGCCGCCTCATAGGCTCCGCGCTGTCCCTGGTTATCCTTCGGCGATGCGTTCCAGGTGCTGGGAACGACGATCTGGTAGTTGGCGATCTTCTGGTCCTTGATGTGGATCCAGTGAGCCAGCGCGCCCCGAGGCGCTTCTTCCGGCCCAAAGCCCTTGCAGTCCGCCGGCCAGGTCTTCGGATCCCACAGCTTGGTATCCGCGGTGGCCATGTCACCGGCTTTCAGGTTGGCGATCAGGCGGTCGTACTCTTCGAGCAGCCACTTGGCGGTCAGCCGGGTTTCCAATCCCCGGGCAGCCGTACGCCCCAGCGTCGAGAACAAAGCAGCGGGTGTCAGCTTGAGCTTGCCAAGCGCATCCACCACAACGTCCTTGATGTCCGAGCGCCCGCTCGCAAAGCCCACCAGCAATCGCGCTAGCGGCCCCACTTCCATCGCGTGGCCCTTCCAGCGAGGCGCCTTCACGAAGGAATAAGTGCCGTTTTCATCCAGTTGCGAGAACGGGAGCTTCGGTCCCGTGTACTCGGGCTCAGTGACGCCATCCCAGGGATGCAGCGCCTTTTTCCCATTCGGATACTTGTACCAGGAGTGCGGGACCTCTTCCTGAATCTGATTCGCATCCGCCAAGTCGAGCGGTAGCACCTCGTTGAGATTCTTGTTCAGCACCACGCCTCGCGGGAAACGGAAATGCGCCGGATCGCCGATGCCGTTCTGCGGGATATCGCCGTACGCCATGTAGTTCCCTAGCCCGCCGCCGTAGGTGGTCCACTCGGGATAGAACGAAGCGATCGCGAACAGATCGGGAATATACAGCCCTTCCACAATCCGCTGCGCGTCCAGAATCAGGTCGCGCACGAAGTTCAACCGCTCCATGTTGATGGCGTTGTCGCCCTGCAAGTTGATCGCGGAACCCACGCCGCCTACCAGGTAGTGCGGATGCGGATTCTTGCCGCCGAAAACGGTGTGGATCTTGATCACTTCCTTCTGCCACTTCAGGGCTTCCAGGTAGTGCGCTACCGCCATCAGGTTCGCTTCCGCCGGAAGCTTGTACGCCGGATGCCCCCAATAGGCGTTCTGGAAGATCCCGAGCTGGCCGGAATCCACGAATTTCTTCACCGTGTTCTTAACGTCGGAATAATACCCGGGCGTCGAAGTTGCCCAGCCTGGCGATACCTTCTGCGCCAGCCCCGCGGTCGCCGCTGGATCCGCCTTCAGCGCCGACACAATGTCCACCCAGTCCAGCGCGTGCAGGTGATAGAAGTGAATCACATGGTCCTGAACATATTGCGTCAGTTCCATGATGTTGCGGATAATTTCCGCATTCTTCGGAATGGTGATGCCGACTGCATTCTCCACCGACCGCACCGAGGCCAGCGCATGCACCGTGGTGCATACTCCGCAGATGCGTTCGCAGAATGCCCAGGCGTCGCGGGGATCCCGCCCTTGCAGGATGGTTTCGATACCCCGCCACATGGTGCCGGACGAAATGGCGTCGCCAATGACGTTGTGGTCATCCAGAATCGCTTCCACTCTCAGATGCCCTTCGATGCGCGTTACCGGATCTACGACTACGCGTTTTGACATGGCTTACTCCTTCTCCCCAGTCTTCTCGCTCGTTGCCGCTTCCACCGGCTCGGGCTTCAGTTTGTTGAATTGCTTCCGCGCCACCACCGATGTCAGGTGCGCGCCTAGACCCACGGCGGAGATCACCGTCAGAGTCTTGCCGATGCTGTCCGGCGTCGATTCGATGCCAGGCAATGCGATGTTCGCCAGCCGTTGATAGAACGGTCCGTTGTCCCAGAAGCCTTCTTCAGCGCAGCCAATGCATGGATGTCCTGAGGCAATCGGCCAGCCGGCGCCGCAATTCCACTTGAACGTGGAGCAGGAGTTGAAGGTCGTCGGTCCCCGGCACCCCATCTTGTACAAACACCAGCCCTTGCGCGCCCCTTCGTCGTCCCAGGCTTCCACGAACTGGCCATTGTCGAAGAAAGCACGCCGGTAGCACTTGTCGTGCAGCCGTTGGCCATAAAACATCTTCGGTCGCCCTTGACGATCCAGCTCCGGCATCGCGTCGAACGTCAGGATGTAGGTCAGCACCCCGGTCATCACTTCGGCGATCGGCGGACAACCCGGTACATTGATGATCGGCTTGTTGGTGATGATCTGGTTGATCGGCTTGGCGCCAGTCGGATTCGGCTTCGCCGCCTGCACACAGCCGTTGGAGGCGCACGAACCCCACGCCACAATGGCTTTGGCGTCGACTGCCGTCTCCTCCAGAATCTTCTGGAACGACTCTCCGCCGACGGTGCAGTAGACCCCGCCGTCCTTGGTTGGAACGTTCCCTTCCACGGCCAATATGTACTGGCCCTTGTATTCCTTCATGATCTTGCGCCGGACCTCTTCCACCTGGAAGCCGGCAGCGGCTTGCAAAGTGTCGTCGTAGTCCAGTGAAAGCATGTTCAGGACAACGTCCTGGGCTAGGGGGTGGGATGAGCGAATGAAAGATTCGCTGCAACAGGTGCATTCCAGTCCGTGCAGCCATAAAACGGGGATTCGAGGCTTCGTCTCCATTGCCTCAACGACTTTGGGGACGAAAGCAGCACTCAAACCCAAGGCAGCAGCCGACTGGGTGCAGAATCTCAAGAAAGATCGACGGTCCACTCCGTGTTTCTGGAGTACGTCGTAGGTTGAAAGCCACGGTTGCGGAGGCTTCACTGGGCCTTACCTCCTTTGGTAGTTAGAGCATCTATAAATGCGGGTCTCGCATGGAGATACGCGAAAACATCGAGGGAACCTGCAAACCGAAGCCCAAAGGATCCCACGTCCCTAACGTGGGCATTCTGCGCTCGAAAACTGCGATTCCCGCGCCGAAAACTGCGCAAAATCCCGCAGCCCTGAGCTATAGAACGCAGAAAGACCGTATTTCAAGCCTGCGCACGATGGCCCGTCAGTTGCACCGCCTTGGACCGAATGAGCAACGCATCGTTCCGCACTGAGCGGCCGATCTACGTCGACTATCTTCCGCCCTGTAATCAAGCATGTCCGGCCGGCGAGAACATCCAAGCCTGGCTGAATCACGCGCAAAATGGCGACTATCATGCCGCCTGGAAATCGCTGGTCGAGAACAACCCGCTGCCGGCCATTATGGGCCGCGTCTGCTATCACCCGTGTGAATCCTCCTGCAATCGGGTCCAAAAGGACGAGACGGTCAACATCCACGCCGTCGAGCGATTCCTGGGCGATGAAGCCATCCGCCAAGGCTGGCATTTCGAAGCGGGTCCACCCACCGGCAAACATGTGCTGGTGGTCGGCTCCGGCCCCTCCGGCCTGTCCGCTGCCTACCATCTCGCTCGCTTCGGCCATCACGTAACGATTTGCGAAGCTGGACCCACGGCCGGCGGGATGATGCGAGTGGGCATACCGAAATATCGCCTGCCGCGCTATATCCTGAACGCCGAAGTGGACCGCATCGCCGCCATGGGCGTCTCCATCCAGGTCAACTCCCGCATCGACGACCTGGATCGCGTGCTCCGCCAGGGCAAGTTCGACGCCGCGTTTCTCGCCGTCGGCGCTCACGTGGCCAAGCGCGCCTACATTCCCGCGGGCGACGCCTGCAAGATCCTGGACGCGCTCTCCGTCCTGCGCGACGTGGATCGCGGCGACCCACCTCTCCTCGGCCGCCGCGTTCTCGTCTACGGCGGCGGCAATACAGCGCTCGATGCCGCCCGCACCGCGAAACGCCTCGGCGCAACCGAGACCCTGATCGTCTATCGACGCAATCGCGAGAAGATGCCCGCCCACGGCTTCGAAGTCGAAGAGGCGCTCGAAGAAGGCATCCAGTTCAAGTGGCTCTCTACCATCAAGCAGGCCGGCGATACTACTTTTACCGTCGAGAAAATGAAGCTCGATGAAAAAGGCTTCCCGCAACCCACCGGCGAATTCGAAACCATCGAGGCCGATTCGCTGGTGCTCGCCTTGGGCCAGGACGTGGATCTCAGCTTCCTCGAGCGTGTCGAAGGCCTGGAGATTTCAGACGGCGTCGTCAAAGTGAACCCCCGGATGATGACCGGCCACGCCGGGGTCTTCGCCGGCGGCGACATGGTCCCGGCCGAGCGCACCGTCACCGTCGCTGTCGGGCACGGCAAGAAGGCCGCCCGTAACATCGATGCCTACCTCCGCGGCTCGAGCTACACGGCGTCGGAGAAGCGGCCGCTCGCAGCCTTCGAGAGAATCAATTCCTGGTATTACCCCGAAGCCCCCGAGAGCGTGCAAGCGACGCTCGACATCGCCCGCCGCCAGAGCACCTTCGACGAAGTGGTCAGCGGCCTGGACGAGACCAACGCCGTCTTCGAAGCTCGCCGCTGCCTTTCCTGCGGCAACTGCTTCGAATGCGATACCTGCTACAACGCCTGCCCCGACAAGGCAATCATCAAGCTCGGTCCGGGAAAACGCTACGCCTACGATTACGACCTGTGCAATGGCTGCCGCATATGCGCCGAGGAATGCCCGTGCGGCGCAATCGATATGATCGCCGAACCAGTCTGAACGCAAGGAAGACATGTCCACACCAATTGAACAATTGCAGGCCGAACACCGCATCATCGCCAAGGCATTGCGTGCCTTGACCGGCCTGAGCGCCCGCTTGGAGCAAGGCGAACGCGTCGATCCGGCCGCATTTCAGCGGATGTTCGAATTCCTGACCGTCTTCGCCGATCAGCGTCATCATCAGAAGGAAGAGAAGTGCCTCTTCCCCGCCCTGGGCCGCCAGGGTCTTCCCCGGGATCACGGTCCCGTAGGCATGATGCTGCAAGAGCACTGCACTGGCCGTGCGCTCATCTCGCACATGAAGCGCGCAGCAAGCGGCTACGTGAACGGCGACCCGAACGCGCCGCACCACTTCGCCGAGGCCGCGGCCGACTATGTCCACCTGTTAAGCGAACACATCGCTAAGGAAGACAACATGCTTTTTCGCATCGCCGAAAACGTGCTGGACGGCCAAGCCATGCAATCGCTTCAAAACGAGTTCGACCAAGCGGAGGCCGAGCTCCCCGGTTCGTACGCCAAGTACGCGCACGAAGCCGAAGAACTGGAACACGCCTGGGCGCTACAGGCAAGAACTACCACCTACCCCTGAACTCCACAACGCTCCAACATTGATTCTCAAGACACATCCCAGCGGTCACCGCTTGGCCTGCCACTTGCACAACTTCATAACGGAATTGTGAACGGTATCTTGTAACCGTTACGAACATCGCTGCGATTGAAAGGAGTCCTGCAATGTCGGGAAGGAACACCGCGGTCTTTGGAATCTACCTCAGCCAGTCAGATGGCGAGAATGCCATTAACGCCCTGAAGCTGGCAGGATTTCGCGGCACGGATATCTCGGTGCTGTTTTCGGAGAACACCGGCACCAAAGACCTCGCACTGGAGAGAAACACTAAGGCGCCTGAAGGGACTGTCACAGGTGCGGGATCGGGCGCGGTGATCGGCGGCGTGGTGGGATGGCTCGCCGGCGCGGGCGTGCTTTTGATTCCCGGCCTCGGACCATTTGTCGCCGCCGGACCCATCATCGGTTTGCTGAGCGGCGTTGGAGTCGGCGGAACGCTGGGCGGCATCACCGGCGCTCTAGTCGGCCTCGGACAGCCCGAGTACGAAGCGAAACGATTCGACGGGCGTATCCGCAAAGGCGGAATTCTTCTATCCGTTCACTGCGACGATTCCGACTGGGTCAAAACCGCGAAAACGATCCTGGAACACACCGGCGCCGAAGACGTCTCATCCACCAGCGAAGCCAAGGCGGATTTCGCAGCAAGCGACCGCCCGCGCCCGCGTTCCATTGATGCGCCAACCGTGAAAGTGAGTTAGCCATCCTTGCGTTGCCCCCGGACTTGCGAGTTCGGTCTTAGAACTTCCAATTTAAGTCCAGCCGGAAGCGACTGCCGTTCTGCCGGGTGCCGATGGCCTGCACCAGATAAAGTCTTGCCAGCAGGTTGACGTTCCTGGAAACGGCATAGCCGGAGCGCATCTCACTGCCCTGGAAGTCGCTGGCTTCCGTCTGCGTTCCATTGCCGAAGCGAATCCAGTCGTCCTGAGCGTACGAGGCGTTCACTGCAAATCTTTCGATGTGCGCGTAGCAGTAGCCGGCCAGCCAGCCGCAGTGCTTTTTCAGTTGACCCAATTGCGCGGAGAGTGCGTAACCCAGCGTCTGGTTCCTCTCTGTTGCTGGAAACGGCGCTACGTCGGCGGAACCGTAATCCATGAAGTTGTGGAAGAGGTCGGCGCCAAGAATCAGTGGAACCTTCTTCACCGGAACGCTCCATTGGGCGCTGTTCACACCAATAAGGTAATCGCGCTCGCCGTCTCTATTGAGGAGATACCTGGCGCCTTTCCGCCCATGCAGGTAGTGCAAGCCCGATGCAAAAGTGAATTGCGATCGCTTTGACGCCAGGCTGTACTTAAGCTGGCCAGCCGTCATCTGGCCATTTAACCGGTAGCCTCCGTCCGGAACGTAAAAAGCGCCAGCCGTGGCCGTGACATTACCTGGGCCTATTCGCATTTGGTAAGCGCCCGCCACCCCCGTTGATGTCACATCCTCGTCCCAAAAGAGTTCGTTCTGCTGCCAGAATGGCGACGTGTCACGCCCGCCCCACACCGAAAAAGCCCGGTGATTGAATTGCACGAAATACCGGTCGGCTACGACACTGGCATTGTCGCGCACGCCGTCGTCGCCTGCAAAGGTCAAGTGTGGCGATTGCTGGCTATGAGTACTCCCGCTCCGCACGCGGCCTCCGAACGACCATGCCTCTGACACTTGATAATTGAAACCTGCGCGGGCACGCAGGCGGCCGCGATTCCGGCTGGCTCGCATCGCGCCTGCGGTATTGAGGGAGTCCCAATCCAATTCATAGCGCAACCGCAGGTCGCCGTAAGAGGTGAAGCCGAGTTTCTTTTCAATCGGCGTCGCTTCCGGCGTAACAGGTTCCTTACCCTCCGCGGAAGTTGGCGTTAGCGCACCCTCGTGGCATCCCAGACAATGTTCGGGCATTGAAAACATCGTCTGCGCTTCAGCGGCTACTGCAATGGCGAGTAAAACTCCCAAGGCAAATCCTATGAAATGAGTCATTACGTTGGTACTTCTTACGCGGGCGTCAGCGCACAGGCGCGCGCGCGAGAGCGGCAGCGAGATCGTTGAGATGCAACGGTTTGCTCATATAGTCGTCCATCCCCGCAGCGAGGCACGCCTCCCGGTCGCCCGCCATGGCATTGGCCGTCATGGCTACGATGTGCAACCGCGCCACCGTCTCGCCCAGCGCCCGCCGCTCGGCTTCCCATTCGCGAATGCACCCGGTGGCTCCGAACCCGTCGAGTTCGGGCATTTCGCAGTCCATCAGAATCACGTCGTAGGGCCTAGACCGGGCCGCTTCCACTGCTTTCGCGCCATCCACAACTATGTCCGGCTGGTAACCGCATTTCTGGAGTAGTCTTTGAATTAGATGCTGATTTACCGGGTTATCTTCGGCAACAAGTATGCGAAGGTTCAGATCGGCCGTGTGTGTAAATGGTAAAGGCGGTTGTTCGAGCGGCGCCATCGTTGTGGCTCCGGCCGGCGAGTCGCTCATCAGCGTAACCAGCAGGTCGTGGAATTGTGACTGACGCACCGGTTTTGCCAGGCAGGCGCCGACGCCTGCTTCGTCCAGTTCCTGCCGCGGGGGCATACGGCCCATGGAGGTCAGGATGATGATTTTTACCTTCGCAATCGACGGGTCGGATTGTACTGCGTGAGCGACTTCCAGGCCGGTCATGCCCGGCATCTGCATGTCGAACACCGCGAAATCAAAGGGAGAGTTCGCTTCCTTCCCCGCACGCAAAGCGGCCAGCGCTTCCTCCCCTGTGTTGACCGTCGTGGAATCCACACGCCAACTGACTAACTGGCGCCTGAGAATCTCCCGGTTGGTGTCGTTGTCGTCAAGAACTAATGCCCGTCGGCCAACCAGCCCAGTCCGATACTGAATGACTTTGGGTAGAGCCGGCACTACAGGAAGTTCCAGGGTGAACCAAAAAGTTGAACCCTTGTCCAGTTCGCTCTCGATCCCGATTTCGCCGTGCATCAGACCCACCAGTTGCTTGCTAATGGCCAAGCCTAGACCCGTGCCGCCGAACTTGCGCGTGGTGCTGCTGTCGGCCTGCACGAACGGTTGGAATAGTCTGGCCTGTTGTTCGGCGGTGAGACCGGGGCCCGTATCGCGCACCGCGAAGCGTAAGCGAACTTGGTGGTTTTGTTCGGAAACTTTCGTTACGCTCACAATCACCTCGCCCTGCTTGGTGAACTTGACCGCGTTACCCACCAGGTTGAGCAGCACCTGGCGTATGCGGCCGGCGTCGCCGATGACCCGCCCCGGTACGTTCTCCGCCACCAGGTATGCGATCTCCAGACCATTGCCGTGCGCTCGCTCGGCCATGATCGCCAGACAGCCCTCCACCGGCTCGATCAAGTCGAAAGGCTGCGGGTCGAACGTGAGTTGTCCGGCTTCGATTTTGGAGAAATCGAGAATGTCGTTGATGATCGACAACAAAGCGTCCGCGCTGGTCCGGACCGTGTTGGCCAGCATTCGCTGATCGTCGGTGAGCTTGCTATCCAGCAGAAGCCCGGTCATGCCCACCACGCCGTTCATCGGCGTGCGGATCTCATGACTCATGTTGGCCAGAAACCGGGATTTCATACGCACCGATTCCTCGGCGGCAGCTTTGGCCTCGTGAAGCGCCTGTTCTGCCTGCTTGTGAATGGTAAGATCGCTCACCACGCCCAGGTATCCGGTCACCCGTTCATGCGAATCGCGTAGGACACTCAGGGAGAGCCATAGTGGCAACCGCTGGCCGTCTTTTCGAATGCCGGTCCACTCCCGTTCATCGCTCCCGTCACGAAGCACTCTCAACACGAACACCTCAAAACTGGGAGCGATAGTACGGCCGAATTCCAAACTGAGCTGTTTGGCCCTAGCCTCCATTTCGGCGGCATCGGAAAAAACGCCGGGCGTCTGTTTGCCAATCAGTTCTGAAGCGGACCATCCGAACAGGCGCTCCGCGCCGGGGTTGACGTCCGTAATGATACCGTCGGCGGTGGTGGCGATGACGGCGACGTTGGCCGCCCGGATCAGGGCGGCGTTGTGCCGGTGCGCGGCTTCCAGGCGTTCGCGCACTTGCTTCCGCGAACCGAACAACCACACGCCGCTAGTGGTCAACACAAACAGCGCAATCGAAACCACCGCATAACGCCGCCTTAGCGCGGAGAACGCCTCGTCCCAGCTCACTGCGTTTAGGTCCGACGCAATCACCAGAGATTCTTCGGCGGCACGAACTGGCGCGCCGGTCAGGTTGACGGCCTTCGCCGGTGTAACGCGGCGCCACGTAAGAAGACCACCAAGCCCGCGCGATTGACCATAGCTCCGCGCTGTGATCTCAGCCCAAACTCCCGGCGCAGTGACCGCAAGAGTGCGTCCGGCGCGTTCCGGCAGCATGAATCCCCATTCGTCTTCGCTATTGGCGCCACGCAACCAGAAGCCCTTATCATTCACCACCCGCAATCGAGCCTGATACAGCGGCGCCAGCCGTTGGAAACTATTGAGGATGCGCACGCCAAGATAGTTGATTACTACCACTCCGCGCCGGCGGCCCCCGGCGTCGAACACTGGAGATGCAAATCGCAGCGTCGGCTTGAAAGGCCGTTCTACAAGGCCATTCTCGACGTTCAGGTCAAAGGCAGAAAGATAGACCTGTCCGGCTGGCAGGGAGAGCGCCTCGCGAAAATAGGGACGGTCGCCCTTCCGTTGCAACTGCGCACCGGGTACCACCACTCCACCCGAATTAATGCGCACCCGTTCCCGGCCGGATTCGTCGAGAAATCGGATCTGGTCGTACTCTTCGTTGTGGCGGCTGGCCAGGGCCACTTCTCTGGTCAGTCGTGCCAACGGTCCCGGCCCATCCGAGGCAATGAAGTCCTGCAGCGCTTCATTATCCACCAGCATTCGTAAATCAGCCGCCACACTGCGGAATTCCTGCCCATAAAGCTGCGCGAACAACTCCACGCGGCCAACTTCGCCCTCGCGTATCGACTGCTCAATCCGCTGCGCCTCCCGGAGATACTGCGCCAGGCAGATGGACCCCAGCACTATGCACACGACCAGCCACGTCAAAAACATGCGCGCTTTTAAACCGAGAGCCGTAATAGTCCCCCCAATATGCTCAACCCGAGGGAACTTGAATCGTCATATCTCTGGATATTCCCTAGGGAGTACAATTCTCTCGATGCAACGAACTTGGCCCTGAGGTCTAGCGCAACACTACAGTGTTCAACGAGCACGTAAGGTGCCACAGAGGATTCGTAATCACAATATGAACCAACGAGTTCGTCTGGGCTAATTGCTCGGGGCGAACGGGGCAACTATGTTGCCCCTGACAAGAATTTGTCTCCTGAAAAGTTACCTGCTACCGCTTCTTGCTCTGCGCCGCGGCTTCTTCCGTAGCGGCGATGGCCTGCTGCACAATCGCATTGGGCCCGCCGATCTTCAAACAATTATTCAGATGCTCCAGCGCTTCGGCATACTGCTGCTTCTCGTAAAGAATCACTCCCAGAATCTGCTCCAGTCCTGGAAGGATGTGCGAGGGGTCTTCAGCTAGACCCTGGCGGGCGCCCTTCTCCGCGATATCCTTCTTATCCAGTCGGTAATTCCCGACGGCGTTGAAATACCAGGCCTCGGGAAAATCGTGTGGAGCAATCTTCAGCGCGCGTTCGGAAACATCCACCAGTTCCTGCCAATTCTGCCCTCGCTCGGCGTTGCGCATCAGACTCTGGTACGGCGGAAGCAATTGAGGATCGGCGGCAATCGCCTGGCTATAAGAGCTCCGCGCCGCTTCTGCAACGCTGGTCCGTTCCTGCACCCGACCCAGTTCGAACCAGGCATCGGCATATTGCGGATACAATTGCACGGCCTTTTTCAGCTCCTTCTCCGCTTCGTCCAACTTCTGCGCCTGAATTGCCGCCCGCGCCTTATCGAACGCTTTGCGCGCCTCCTTTGGCGCCGAGGCCTCAGTGATACTGATGATCGTGCCCTGCACGCCTTCCGCGCGGTGCAGCACAATCGTGCCGATATTCGGATCCTCGGCGGTGCGTTTGCCGATGGTGATCTTGTCCGATCGAAAACCTGGAAGGATCGCCTCCGCCGTGCAGCCGGCAAACGACTCGGGAGCATTCTGCTCTTTACCCGAGCCTGAACTCGCTGGCTTGGGAATTACGTAGAAGCTGCCCTTGGCATCGGTGGTGGTGCTCAGCCGTGGTTTGCCGTCGCACAGGAACCGCACCTCCACGGCATAGGAGGGAATGGCGCCCGCCAACGTCACCTTACCTGCCAGATAGCCCTTGGGATGATTTCCCAGACTCGGATTCTGGATGGCCGGATACCGGTCGGGGGTCATCGGGTAATTCCCCGCCTGTCCGTAAAGTACAGCGGAAAGAACTGCGGAAAGTAGGAATACATTTTTCATAAGTAGTGCCTCCTTACACGGTAGTACACTACTCAAAACCCTGCCGCAGTACCTTTTGTTCCGCCAAAGTTGCAACCACCTTGCCATCGTGACCCGGAACAAGATGCACCTGCGGCTCAGCCTTGCTGAGACGGTTCAACTCGGCCAGTTCCGAGAACACCGCAGCCCGATCCTCTTTCAGCAAAAACTGCGTCACCAGCCGTGGACGCTCCCGCACCCGCTCCACATTCTGGATGTGCCACGCCACATCTCCCAGGAACAACACCTCGACGCCGTCGGCCTTCTGCACAAAAACCATCTGGCTCCCCGGACTATGCCCAGGCGACTTAATGAGCACCACGCCAGGAGCGATCGCCGCATAGCGGTCATATTGCAGCGCCTGGTACCCGGTCAGCGCACCAGCCGGCCACGTCGCGGACCCCATGCGCTCCGGGTGATCCACCTGTTCGCGCGTCAATCGCGTGGCCTTCAGCACGCGCGCCAGATCGGGCTGCACGGTGAGACCGCCGATATGATCCGGATGCTCGTGCGTGAGCACAATCAGCGACGCCTGAGCCAGAGCCTTGCGCATGCGCCCATAAGCCACGGGGTCGAAACTCGACACGCCCGCATCGTTGCTGAGCTTCTCATCCATCGCCGTGTCGATAATCGTCGAATGATCGAGCTGGTAAGAAAACACCGGAAGATCGACCATCCTCCAGCTATCGCCCGCCATCACCGCGGCGGCCGGAAACCGGTAGAGCGCCACCTGTTCCACGCCGATCGCCTGGGGCTTCGACCCTGGAAGCGAATTAGCCAGCCGCCGCACCTCGGCAATATCGATGTTGAATTGCCCGCCACCTGGTGCGTGGTCCTCCACCAGAAACCAATAGTAGGCGATGCCCAACAGAACAAATAGTACGGCGAGAACTCGAAGCGTCCGCCGCAGCCAAACCCGCATAACTCCAGTTTCTCTCCGAATGCCAATTTAGAAAATCTTATCGGCGTTCATCGGCGTTCATCGGCGGCCAAAAATGCTTTCGGTCAGCGAATAAACTCCCGAATGTCCCCGTTCACCTCAGCCGGCTTCTCATGAATCACCCAGTGCGTTCCCTCCGGAATTCGCTTCACCGTCAACTGCGGAACAAACTGATCCAGCCCATCCAGATTGCCGGTCAACAGCGCCGTGTCCTTCTCGCCCCAGATCACCAACGTGGGGACCTTCACCGTCAGCGCGGCCGGGTCCACGGCGAAATTCCCGGTCGACGGCTTGCCATCGGGAGACGGCGGCCCCACACGATTAGCGCGATAGTAGTTCAGTCCACCGGTCAGCGCCCCCGGCTGCGACCACGCCTTGATATACGCCTGCTTGTCGTCCTCGGTAAACACCCCGGATTTCAATCCAGCCCCGAGAACCGCCCCCACAAATGCCGCATAGTTATTGCCGGAAAGAGTCGCTTCCGCCTTATCGCTGCGGAACACCAGCATGTACTGGCTGGCCGCCTGCTGCTTCGGATCGGAAGCCAGCAGCTTCGCGAACACGCCCGGATGCGGCGCGTTGACGATCACCAGTTTTTCAAGCAAGTCCGGATGCGCAATGGCAAACGACCAGGCTACTGCCCCGCCCCAATCGTGCGCCACCAGCACAAATTTCTTGTTGTGCGACAAATGATCGCCGAGCGCGCGGATGTCTTCCACCAAAGTCGCGATCTTATATTGATCCAACTCCGTGGGCTTGTCCGAAAGGTTGTAGCCGCGCATATCCGGCGCAACGGCCTGATGATCCTTGCCGAACTCGACAAGCTGGTTCCTCCACTCGTACCAGAACTCCGGAAATCCATGCAGGAACAGAATCAGCGGCCCCTTCCCGGCGGTGACATAGTGCAGCTTCACTCCGTTCACCTTGACGTACTTGTCCTTAAGCATCGGCTTCTTCTCCTTCATCCCAGCGGAGGCGCTACCGGCCAAGAGTCCAGCGAGCAATAGGCCGGCCAGTCCACGGCACACACTTCGATAGGGCATGTTGGAAGCCTAAGTCTTCGCGCCGGGGAAAGTCAATCGAGCGATCAGCTCTTGCGCCGCAGCCGCGCCACGTATTTCTCCACTTCCTGCCGATGCTCGTCCGACCGCAGCCGTTCGCCGATCGTGCCGACCATCCGCTGGAACGCCGTCTCCGTGTCCATCTCGATCAACTCCCGGCTCAGGCGCTTAGTCTCAAACAGCGCTTCTCTCGGCCGCGAAGCAAGCACCCCGGCAAGCTTCATCGCCTGGTCCATCAGCTCTTCCGCTGGATAAATGTGATTGACCAAGCCGATGCGATACGCCTCCTCCGCCGAAATCGCTTCGCCGGTCAACGCCAATTCCTTCGCCCGGCCCAGTCCGATTATTTTGTACAGCGGATAAACCATTTGCGTTATCCCCAGCAATACTTCGGTCTGCGCAAATTTCGCCTGGGGCGAGCATAACCGGATGTCGCAAAACGCCGCCAGGTCAAAACCACCCGCCATCGCCGGACCATTGACGGCAGCGATCACAATCTGCGGCAATTCGAAAACCTGCCTGCAAAGAGAAATGAAGGAGCTGAGGTACGCCACCTTGTCCTCGGCTCCGAGGGTCAACAGTTGGTTCAGGTCGATCCCGGCGCAGAACGTTGTTCCAGCTCCGGTGATCACCACGGCGCTCAGCATCGCGTCGGCCGCCGTCTCGTTGAATAATTGCGAAAGATCCCGAATCAGCTCCGGACGTAGCGAATTCCGCTTCTCCGGGCGATTGAGCGTAACCACCAGGACAGCATCGTGTCTTTCGGTGTTCAGCAATCACTCTACCTCGACGAACGAAGGACTCGTCGTCGGAGCAGCACCATCGTCGCCAACCCGCTCGTCAGCAACGACACAGCCGCCGGTTCCGGAACACTCGTGTCCTGGATGGTAACGCCCGTAATCGCGGGGCCGGTCGCTGCGGCCCCGATGCCGGCATTGACGGCGATTAGGCTCGACGCTCCCGCAATCCCGATGGTCAACTCATAATTCCCGGCGCCGAGTTGTATCGGGCTCAGGTTCATCACGGCCAGTGGAATGTCGAAGAGGGTGATAAACGAGAATGAGCTATTGCCCAGGTTTTCTACTACCAAAAAGCCGATGCTGCCAGTCGGGGTCTGGGTAGTAAACGCGACGTTCAAACTACCCGAGCCCGTCAGCGTTAGCGAGTTCTGGATCGCGGACCCGGTACCGATAGTCTCCGCCGTGAAGCTGGAAAACAAAAAGCTGCTGCCGTTGCCAATGAACGTTTGCAGGTTTGCCGCGCTCGTGTCAAGACCTGTGCCCTGCGAGATGGTTGGCCCCACGCCCGCCGCTCCGGCCGTCACATCCCCAATCGTGCTCCAACAGTTCCCAAACTCACCGGAAGGCGTGCCAAAATCGTTCAGGACACCCGCGCATTTGGTGATCGTCTGCGGGCCGATGGGACCGCTCAATAGTGGAAGTGACATGCTCAACGCCAGGGCACACACCGCCAGAAACAGTACTCTTGAATGTCTCATGGACCCACGCTCCTTAAAAGTGGAAAGGGTTAGTGTAACCTGAGCCCAGTACTAAATCAAGCAACTTAGTACTACTTCGCCAAGACCTACTTCGCTTCCGGTATCGACACCACTTTGGCATGCCGCCACAGCCGATCGAGATCGTAGTATGCGCGCGACTTCTCCGAGAAAACGTGGATCACGTAGTCGCCGTAATCGGCCAGTACCCATTCCGCGTTCCCAAAGCCTTCCACGCTTACCGGACGTTCGCCGCGCTTGTCCAACTGCATTCCGATCTCTTCGGTGATGGCCTGGATCTGTTTGGCATTGGCGCCGGAACACACCACGAAGAAGTCGGCAAAGGAGGTGACCTCGCGCAGATCAAGCACCCGTATCTCGCTCGCTTTTTTCGATTCGGCGGCGCGGACTGCGGTGAGCCAAGGCGGGGTCGTTTGCGTTACGGCGTCGGGCTGACGTGCGGTACTGCGTTGCTCTCGGATGCTGGGTGATTCTCCTGACTGTATGGTACACTGGAATCACCAATGAGACAATTAGTAGGTCTAATCTTGTCCCTTGGCGCGCTGGCGTGTTTCGCCCAAACGCCCGCGGATCCCTCACAAACCACTGCAAATAAACGGCTCGAATTGGCCAAGCAGGAACAGGAGAAAGTTGCGAGCCTGGTGCAGGCGGGCGCGCTTCCACGCCTTCGCTTGGAGCAGGCCGAGCTCGATGTGGCCGACGCCCAGGACGACGTCATCCTGGAGCGTACGCTGTACGGCGACCTCCCGGTGAAAGACGCATCGGACTTAGTGCTCGACGAAATGGTGGCCGCTGCCCAGCGCCGCGTCGAGCGGCAGATGGTGCGTGTGAATCAAGCCCGCAAGCTAGTGGCCGACGGAATCGCCGCGCAGTCCACCGTCACTCCGCTCGAAGAAGAATTGACTATGCGGCGCGTCAATCTCCAGTTGGCGCACTCCCGCGCTCATATGCTCGGCGAAATGGCTATGCTCGCCAAGTACGCAAAGTCGATTCAGGAAATCCAGGAGCTCACCCGCATCGAGTATCGCGACACTTACAGCAAGGGCATGGAACATTTCGAGGGCAGCGCCACATTCCAGGAATCGCGCGATTTGAAACCGCTGGCTGTCGCGTTCGAGAAGAAGTTCGATGAGCCTCTCCCCATCAGCGCGTTGGGTGAGACCAACCTGCATCGCTCCATGGGAATGGATCACGCCGGACGCGTCGACGTCGCGGTAAACCCCAGCAGCACCGAAGGCGTCTGGCTCCGCCGTTATCTGAAGGCGCGCGGAATTCCCTACTACGCGTTCACTCGCGCCATTCGCGGCAAAGCAACCGCCGCGCACATCCACATCGGCCCCGGAAGTACTCGACTCCATAGCGCCGACTAGCCGATGGCCCTGGTCCCGCGCGTCTTCCTAACTCGCGATCAGATCCAGACACGCGTGCAGGAAATGGGCGCACAAATCAGCAAGGATTTTCCCGACGGCCCCATCTACCTGATCGGCATTCTCAAGGGCGCATTCATGTTCCTCGCCGACCTCTCGCGCGCCATAAAAACCCCCTCGCGTATCGAGTTCATGGGCATTTCAAGCTACGGCCGCGGCAAGACTACATCCGGCCAGGTGAAGGTCACCAAGGACCTCGATGTCTCCATCGAAGGCCACCATGTTCTGGTGGTTGAAGACATCGTGGATAGCGGCGTCACCTTGACCTATCTGATGAACGTCCTGAAGCAGCGCAAACCGAAATCGCTGAACATCGCGACGCTGCTGGACAAACCCGAGCGCCGCCTCCGCCCGGTGGAAGTGGCCTACGTCGGCTTCAAAATCCCCGATGAGTTCGTGGTCGGCTACGGCCTGGACTTCGCCGAAGACCACCGCAACCTGGGCGACATCTGCGTCCTCTCCGAAGGCACCTAAAAACTGTGTCTTTTGTGGCGCACGCACTCGTGCGTGCAGCGTTCACACTCGTGTGAACGCGGGCTGGGCGTTCGCCACTAATGATTGAAGACAGGCGCCCCCGCCTGATCAACTAACCGGTTTCAGCACCGGCGGCGGCAACTCCCGCGCCTGGCAACTCGATTCAAACCCGCACGTCTTGTGATGCCCATCGCAGAACGGCTTGTTCTCCGAGTGGCCGCAGCGGCACAACGAAATCACCTTCCTTCCGGCCAATCCGAATTCCCTTCCCTCCGCGTCGTGAATCGTGAAGTCGCCTTCAATCCGAATCGGTCCGTTGTTGTTCACTGTGATTTTAGTCGCTGCCATGACGCGATGGTACCAGAGGTACAACACAGACAAAAAGTCCATGCCCAGTTGCCAGTAGCAGTGGCGGGAGTTTTCACATTTCCGAGACGCACAGACTAAAGTCCGTGCCACCTTCAGAAACTTGTCAACAAGCGGTGGCACATGCTTTAGCTTGTGCAGCACCGGCCTTAGCCGGTGAAGTTCCAGCCGCCGGGTATACTGGCCGTAATGAACTGGTGGCTGGCCAGCTTCGCTGCAATGTTCTGGCAAGCGCAATCGCCGCCATCGCCCGAAGCGATTCTGCTCCACCAGGTTCAAATCAAGGTCGCGGACAACCTAAGCCATCTGCCCGACTACACCTGCTCGCAAACCATCGAGCGGTTCAAGCGAACCAAGCCCGGCGCAAAAGTCGAGCCCCTCGACACCATTCGCCTGGAAGTCGCTTATGTCGGGGGCCGGGAAATGTTCGGCTGGCCGGGCTCCAACAAAATCGACGAGCCCGAGATCGGCAAATTCGTCGGAAAGGGAACGAGCGGAAACGGGGATTTCGCCATTTTCCCCGGAAATCTGTTGCTTCGTCCGGGAGCCAAATTCTACTACGGCGGCCGCACGGAGCTCGAGGGCAAGCCGGCCATCCGCTTCAACTATCGCGTGCCGCAGAGCGTACAGAGCTATCAACTCCAGACCATTTGGGGGCACGCCTTTGTCGCCTACGAGGGATCCTTTTGGGTCGATCCCGTCACGCTCGATCTGATGCGGCTTACCTCGGCGGCCGATGACATTCCCGCCCAACTGCGGCTCAAGTCCACCATCACCGTTCTCGACTACGCCCGCATTCCCGTCGGCGGCTCCACCTTTCTGCTTCCCAAAGGCTCTGAACTCACCATGGTCGAATCCGACGGCATCGAATACCGGAATCGAAACAGCTTTACCTCCTGCCATCAGTTCACGGGCCAGTCGACTATCAGATTCGATGAACCTACGCCTGAGCCGGCCGTCAATGTACCAGCCACCGAGATCATCCTGCCGGACGAATTCACTGTGGAAATCGAACTCGATACGCCGATCGACTCCGCCTCGGCGGTGGTCGGCGATCCGGTCCGGGCTACGATCAGACAGGACGTGAAGTCGAATCGCGAGATTGCGATCCCCAAAGGAGCTCAGTTGGCGGGCAACCTCGTGCTACTCGAAAAGCGCGGCAATTCCTACTTCGTGGATCTTCGTTTCACTTCTTTGGAGATCGGCAGCCGCACCGTGGACCTCAGCAACAGGAAAAACAGGGTAGACAGCGTACGGATAAGCAACGGCCGCGTTTTGCCGATGTTTACCGGACCGATGTTTTATCGGACCGACCATGTCAAGCTTTCGCGCGGCAGAGTGTTCCAGTTTCGCAGCCGCAAATAACGGCCCACCGAGCCGGACTGCTAAAATCCGTACAGCATGATTCAATTCCTTCTTGAAACCGACCGTGAGTCGTTCGAAGACGCTTTTCGCTTCGCGCGGCAGCAGGTGCGCAAGCTCATCGAGACGCATCCCGACTTCTATCCCATGTACACCAGTAACGGGCACTGGAAGCATGAGGGCCCGTTGTGGACCCACTGGTGCGACGGTTTTCTCCCCGGCATGATGTGGCTGTTCCACAAGCGTATCGGCCGCAACGGCGACGACGAGGGTAAGTATTGGATGGAACAGGCTATTCGTTACTCCACGCCGCTCGAGCCGCGTAAGCACGACCGCGAAGTACACGATCTCGGGTTCCTGTTCATGTCCACCTACTATCGCTGGTATCAGGTGACTCACGACGCGAAGCTCAAGGAAGTCCTCATCGAAGCGGGCAAGACCCAGGCCATGCGTTTCCGCGAGAATGGCCAATATCTTCGTTCCTTCGTGGGCGAGAATTCCATTTTCATCGACATCATGATGAACGTGAACATCATCTTTCACGCCGCCCGCGAAACTGGCGATCGCCGGCTGCGCGACATCGCTTTGCGCCACTGCCTGACCACTCGCCGCGTATTGGTGCGGGGCGACGGGTCCACCGCTCACGAAGGCATCTTCGATCTCGAAAGCGGCGAGTTTCTGCGGCAGGCAACGCAGCAAGGCTATCGCGGCGATTCGTGCTGGTCGCGCGGCCTGGCCTGGTCGCTCTATGGCTTCAGTGTTTCCTACGAGTACAGCCGCGATCCGCGCTTTCTCGAAACGGCGGAAGCCTGCGCCGACTACTACATCACGCACTCCAATGCGGACGGCGTTCCACCGTGGGACTTCAACGCGCCGCCGGAGAGCCGCAAGCTGCTGGACACTTCCGCCGCGGCCATCGCCGCTTCCGGATTGCTGCGCTTGTGCCGCTTGCTGCACGATCCAGTGAAGGGCCACTTCTATTGGTCCGCCGCGATTCTGATTCTCCGGAATCTCTGCGAGAAACACGTCGCCAAGAAAGACAAGAAGTGGGAAGGAATCCTCAAGGGTGGCGTCTATCACTTGCAAAAAGAGCTGGGCGTCGACGAGTCGGTGATGTGGGGCGAGTATTTCTTTGTGGAAGCCCTGGAACAGGCGCTGAGTCAACTGGGTTAGATGGCCCAACTCCGCTTCCTCCTCGCGATCCTTTTTGCCGCAGCTATCGCCCAGGCGCAGCCGCCCGCGTTGATCATCGACACCGACGCCGGCTCAGACGACCTGATGGCAATCTCGTTTCTGCTTGCGCATCCCAGCGTCCATATCGAAGCCATCACCGTCGCCAACGGACTCGCCCATGTCGACGCCGGCGCTCGCAATCTGGTCCGGCTCCTGGAACTCAGGGGCCGCATCAATATTCCGGTGTTCGCCGGCCGTAGCACTCCGCTTCGCGGCAACGCCGAGTTCCCCGCCGAGTGGCGCAAGACCTCGGACGAACTACCGGGCGTCACCCTGCCCGCGGCCTCGCGGCCACCTGAGCCTCGCAAAGCCGCCGATTATCTTGTTGGGCAAAAGCGACCGGTGCGCATTCTCGCTCTCGGCCCGCTGACCAATCTTGCCGAAGCGCTGAACCGCGAACCGTCGATTGCCGCAAATATTCAGGAGATCGTTATTATGGGCGGAGCGGTTCGCGTGCCCGGCAACCTCACCGACGGCGACCTTTTCAAGACGCCGAACAAGACCGCGGAATGGAACATCTTCGTCGATCCCTTCGCCGCCCGGATCGTCTTTCGCTCCGGCATTCCGATCCGGTTGATTCCGCTCGACGCCACCAATAAGGTTCCTATCGACTTGGCATTCCTGCGCGACTTCAGCGCCTCCGTGCACTCACCGCTCGGCCGCTTCGTCACGCAGGTTCTCGAATCGGACAAGAAATCCATCGAAGACGGTTACTTCTACGCCTGGGACCCGCTTGCGGCCGTCGCGTTGCTGCATCCAGCCGTGGTCAAGACCAGACGCTTGCACATCGATGTCCTGCAAGACCCGCCGCAAGACGGACGAACCATGCAGGCGCCTGGGACTCCAAACGCCGCCGTCGCTCTGGACGCCGATGCGGCTGCGTTCCGCCGGATCTTCCTCCAGGCGTTCCAGCAGTAATCACTTGGTCGACAACGCGAAAATGTTGCCGTCCTGATCCTTGAAGATTGCCGATGTACCCCACGGCTCTTTCTTCGGCGGTTGTTGGAACTCTACTCCGCGGGCGGTCAGTTCCTGGTAAGTCTGCTCCACATCGTCGCTCAGAAACACCACGTTCGAGAACGTGCCGATGCGATCCTCCTGGCCTTGCGGGGTGAAGAGAACCACTTTTGTATCGCCTCTCGGCACGCCTAACTCGATCCAGCGCTGTTTACCGTCGAAGGGCTGGTCGGTCAGGATCTGGAATCCCAGCTTCTTGGTGTAGAACTCCACGGCCTGGTTCTGGTCGCGAACGGGAATGCTCACAAATTTCACTGCTTTGATCATCGGACCTCCTTGGTCCAGATCAGATTAACCGCACTTTCGTATACTTGCAATCCGATCTTATATGCTATAGGCTTAACAACTATAGTATTGATGACTATTGACGATTACGTTTTCGAAGTGCTGATGCGCGACCTGGTGGGGCACGACCATGCGCCATCCGCCTACCTGGTTTACTTGCATCTTTGGTGCCAGACCGTGGGCCGCCGCGTCAAGACTGCGCGGCTCAGCCATCAGATGGTAGCCGACGCCACCGGCCTGTCGAAGAGCGCGGTGCAGAGCGGGATGCGTTGCCTGTTGCGCCGTCATCTGGTCCACGTGCGCCGGGAGAATGTAACAGCCATTCCGGAATACCAGATCGCACGTCCATGGCGTCGATCCTAGTCTGCCGGCTCCGCGGGAATCTCCCCCATCTTCCGCAAGAGCGGCGTCATAGTTAAGCCCTGCACGAAGATCGAGAATGCTACCACGGCGAAACTGACGGTGATAATCTGCTCGCGGCCCGGCATGTCCGCTGGAAGCCCCAGCGCAAGAGCCAGTGCCAGTGCGCCGCGCAGCCCGCCCCAGAATAGAACATGCCGATGCGGCATGGTTACGTAAAGCGCCGTTCGCGAGAATAACAGGCAGATGGGATAGATGGCAGCAGCGCGGCCAAGGGTCACCAGAAGGATCCCAGCCACAACAGGCAGCCAGACGGCGGCGAAGTTTTGTAGAGCTTCGTGCATGCCGATGAGCAGGAACACCAGTGAGTTCGCCACGAATGCAGCGAACTCCCAGAAGACCCGCACCGCCTCCATTCCGCGCTCGCTGATACGGCCCAGCGCACCGTAGTTTCCGAGCAGCAATCCGGCTACCAAGGTGGCGAGCACGCCGGAGCCATGGAAGTACTCTGCGAGCAAGAACGAGCCATAGGCCGCGACTGTCGTGAAGGTCAACTCGACTAGGTGGTCCTGGGTACGGCCTGCCAACAAGAGCACTCCGCCCGCGACGATTCCGCCGGCGAGCAGACCGCCGCCGATGGTCAGCAGCAGGGTAGTGATTGTCCCGAGGGCTGTGATCGAGTGGCCCGAAGTCAGCGTGATGGCCAAGCCAAAGGCAATTGCCGCAGTCGCATCGTTCAAAAGGCTTTCAGCCTCCACCAGTAGCAAGAGGCGTCCTTGCGCCTTTGCTTCGCGGAAGGTAGCGAGAACCGATACCGGGTCGGTGGCGGCGATGAGAATGCCGAAGATCGCGGCGGTTGGCCATTGCCAATTTGCAACCAGGTGCATGCCCACGGAGGTGATGGCAGCGGAAAGAATGACACCAAGCGTGGCGAGAATCAGGATCACGGAAAAATCGCGGCGCAGGTGTTTCCAGCGGATAGAGAAGGCGGCCTCAAAAATCAGCGGTGGAAGAAGAGCGGTGAAGATGAGTTCCTTGGTCAAGTTGATCTTCGGTGTGAACGGCAGGAGTGCCAAGGCCACGCCAGCCGCCACCAAGCCCACGCTGTAGGGAAGGTGGAGCCGCCGGGTTAACATCGCCACCACGGCGGCGATCAAGAGCAGGAACGCGCCGCTTTCGAAATTCAGAGGCATGATCGGGGTGCAGTTTCATTAGAGCACCTCGCTGCACGGGACCCAACTCATTCGTAGCGTAGTGCCGACAGGGGGTCGACGCGGGTGGCGCGCATCGCCGGGAGCAGGCCGGCGAAGAGGGCGACTGTGGCAAGCGCCAGCGTGGCGGTCGCGAAGACCCACGGGTCGCGGCCGCTGACGTTCAGGAGTTGCGACTCGACTAGCTTGCCAAGGGCGAGTGAAGCCAGGATGGCGACGCCGATGCCGATCTCCGCGACCAGCAGTACTTCTTTCATCACCAGCCGGAGTACAGTGGCGCGGTCCGCGCCGAGGGCCATGCGGATGCCGATTTCGCGCGTGCGGCGAACCACCATGTAGGCCATCACGCCGTACAAGCCGACGGCCGCGAGCAGCGTGGCCACAATGCCGAACGCCGCCGATAGCAATGCCACCAGACGGTCCATGAAGACGGATTCGTCGATTTGCGCTTCGAGCGTCTTGACATTGAAGATGGGCAGGTTGGCGTCCTGGCGGCGCACCGTATCGCGGAGCATGGCCGTAACGGCCGATGGGTCCTGCGAGGTGCGCGCATAGAAGGTCATGGAGTTCGTCTTGGTCTGTGTATAAGGACTGTAGAAGAAGCGCTGTTGTTTTTCGCGGAGGTCCGAAGCCTTGCTGTCCTTGACCATGCCGACGATTTCCAAAGTGTCGTCATGGACCTTGATTCGCCGCCCGATCGGGTTCTCATTCGCGAAGAAGTATTTCGCCAGCGTCTGATTTACGACCGCCACTTTCGGTGCGGTGGCGCCGTCGCCATTCGTAATATCGCGGCCGGTCAACAACGGAATTCCCATAGTCGCGAAGTAGCTAGGGCCAACGTGGTTCACCCACGAGACCATGTCCTCGTCCTCTTTCGGGTGATAGCCCACCACTTCAATCGACGACGCCTCATTGTCGCCGGCCAATACAGCGATCTCGGACATGGATACGGCACGGACGCCGGGCAAGCGGGCAATATCCGACTGCAGATTTTGGTACAAGGCCCGCATCCGATCCTGGCTGTAGCCGTTCAGCGATGGCTGGATGGTAAACGCGATGAGATGATCGGTTGGGAAGCCCGCGTTGACGTTCTTGAGATTGTAGAGACTGCGGGCAAACAATCCGGCGCCGATGAGGAGAATTAAAGATAAGGCGACCTGCGACACCACAAGGCTCTTGCGGAGCCGCAAGTGTCCGAAGCCTCCGAGCACGCCGGTGGCCTGGTCCTTGAGCGTGGTGGCGAGTTCGTTGCGGGTTCCTTGCAGTGCCGGCACAATGCCGAAAACAAGACCAGTGAGCACGGACAGCGCGAGGGCAAACAGGAAAATGCGCGTGTCGGGGTGGATGGAAAACCCTTGCACGGAGGGATCCTCCGGCATGAGACGCCGCAAGCCTTCCCCGGTCCAATCCGCGGCCAGCAAGCCGAGCAATCCGCCACCCAGGGCCAGGAGGAGACTCTCGGCCAGCAACTGGCGCACCAGTTGAAAGCGGCTGGCTCCAATCGCCAACCGGATGCCGATCTCACGCTGCCGCGCGGTGGCGCGCGCGATCAAGAGATTCGCCACGTTGGCGCAGGCGATGAGCAGCAGCAATCCAACCATGCTCATCAGCACGGTCATCGCGGTGGTCAACTCGTCCTGCGGCGCCGATACGCCTTTGCGTCCGGAGAGCAGCGAGAGATGGCGGGCGAGGAAGCGGGTGCGCACGCTCTGTGCGGCGTTGGGCATTTCCTTCGCTTCCAATTCGAGAATCGGTTTCCAGAAGGTGTTCATGGCCGCCTCGGCCTGCTGCGGCGAGATTCCCGGCTTCAGGCGGGCAATGATGTTCAGCCACATGGAGCGCCTGTTTTTCAAGTCGTCGCCATCGGACATCATCATCGGAACGAACACGTCGGAAGACTCACCAATCCCGACGCTCTTGAAACCCGGTCGCGCGATGCCGACGATGGTCATCGGGTGCGCGTTCAACAGGATGGTCTGATTCAACACGCTTGGATCGGAGCCGAAGCGGCGCTGCCAAAATCCGTAACTTAGAATCACCAACGGATGAGCGCCCGGAGTCCGGTCGTCGTCATTGGTGAATGTCCGCCCGATAGCTGCGTGGACGCCAAGCACGTCGAAGTAGTTGCCGGATACCAGTTCGCCACGGATGCGGTCGGTTGCATCGTGCCAAGTCATGCTGAAGCTGACAGGGTATCGGGCCAGGACGCCGCTGAAGACCTGGTTGCCGTCGCGGAAATCGCGATACATGGGATAGGAGAAGGTCAGCTTGTCGTCGTAGCTGGTGTTCACTTGACCGCGGCGAGGACCGGGCGCGCTGAAAAGCACAAGTTGCTCAGGATGCTTCACGGGCAGCGATCGCAAGAGGGCTTGATCCATGAGGGTGAAAACGGCGGTGTTGGCTCCGATGCCCAGGGCGAGCGAGGCGAGGGCGACGATGGTGAACAGGGGGCTTTTGCGGAGGCCGCGGAGGGCGTAGCGGAAGTCGGAGAGAACGCTCTTCATGGGACAGAATGGTGCACGTTTAGTTCCTGTTTGAGGTGGTGAAAACAAAAGGGCGTGTAAGGCTCGACCGTCCGATTTTGGGACGGGCCGCAGGCCCAGGCCTGCGGTCCCGTCCGGCGGTGGGTAGTGGGTTGTAGGTGGTAGGAAAAGCTCCTGGGTGGACCTGCCTGCCGATCCCTGGGAAGCGAAAAATGTTCAAACCCCTTCCTTTCGGGCGCGGATTGGTGTCGGTGGGATGGGTTAATAGACGTTCTCCAGGGCGTTGCGGTTCATGAAAAAGCGCTGGTTAGCCCAGCCGTGGGCCTCCAGGTGGCGCATCTGTCGTTCACGATGGCGTTCTACCTGGTCTCTTGTGAAAACGAACCCATCTTCGGCCGGGTCCCAGGGAAGTCCTTTGTGGTTGTGGAGTTCCAGGAGGTCGGCGGCTTTGTTGAGGGCGCGGCGCTCCTCTTGGAAGTGGTCGTACTGGATCTGGCGGAGCTGTTGGAGGGTTTTTTGGAACTGGCGGGAGAGCCGCTGGCCCTGCATGCCCAAGCTGGCCAGGGCGCGGTGGGCATCGACGAGGTCGAAGGCGATGCGGGCTTCTTCAGTGGGCGGGTTCATGGCGCGGGTGAGGAGTTCGGCTTCGAGGTAGGGGATGCGCTTGAGGCGCCAGGCGACGTCGCACAATTCCTGGACCAGCAGGTTCTCCGTTGGGGTCTTGGGTTTGAACTCGTCGCGCAGGAGTTGGCAGTGTTGCTGGTATTCGGCGGGGTCCTCGGAAGGTAAGACGACTGTGGTACGGCTGGTGAGTCCGTGGGTGAGGGAGTTGCGCGAGGATCGGGCCTTGCCTTCGGTGGTGCGCGGGCCGGTGGAGTGCTGCGCGTTGAGGCGGTTGATGGCGTAGCGCTTGGCTCTTTCCGCGGTGTCGGCGGGGGAGGTGGGGGCGGTGTAACGGAGCCCGGGGATTTCTGACATGGTTGGTTGCATGATGTGGCCTTTCGGAACTCTCATAGCACGAGGGAGCAAGGGAAACGGGGTTGGAATTCGGGAGTTTGTTGTGGGGGAAGGAGATAGAGTTGGGCGAGTCGAGTCACTCCGGATCGAGAAAGCCGGCCTTGAACAGCGGGCGGCCGGCTAGGGCGGTGTATAAGGCGTACGCAGTCAGCACGAGTACGCTGGCCAGGGCGTACAAGGAGTTGCCCGCGTACCAGGCCGAGAAATCCGTGGTGAGCGGAAAACTGATCAGCGTCAGATCGACTGAGAACGCAACGATCAGAGCCAATACGCCAAATCGAGTCAAGACGAACGCCAGGAGCGAGGAAACGAGCGGGAGGGTGACCCAATCGAACAGAGTCGATTGCCCGAATCCGATGGAAGCGAGTAGGCCGAGGGCGATGACCACAATGAAGGCGGCGCCGGCGAGCCATAGCCGCCGAAGGACAATGCGGAGCAGGAAGAAGAAGAGGAGGAGAAACAGCGATGCAAAAATCGAGTCCACGATCGTTCTATCGAGGTCCAAGGTCATGTGGCGGACGTCGAGCATGGAATCTAAACTGAGATCCGTCAAGATGGTCCCGGATTGCCCGGCGTGGAGGTGAACGATGAAGGCCCAGGCGGCGAATCCAACTCCGAGCGCTCCGCCGATCAGCAAATGCCCGCCTACCAGGGGATCGCGAATTCCGCCGCTGAGTAAACGGCTCCAAGTGATCATGAGCTGAGGCCAGCGCCGTCTCACATATGGTTCGACGCCAACGTAGACGATCCAGACTATGCCCGCACGCAAGAGAGCCCAGCTCAGTGCTATGAAGAAGCCGTAGAATTCGTGGGGCGTGGGAACGTGGCTCGCGCCGCACAGCCACAACAGCATATCGAGAATCAAAGTAAAGGAGGCAAGGCGCGCCGCGCCGCTAGTGTCACCTCTTTGGAGGCGGATATTGCGCCAGGCCAGGAACGCAGCCAGGATCAGCAGGCACATAACAATCGTTAGAAAGAGCCCGAGGCCCGCCGGCCAGTAATTGGGCTGGTGCATTCTTTCGGGTTTCGACCACGGGCCAATCACCTGAAAACTCACCGGCCTTCCGCGCCAGGACGCGGCCTCGATTCGTAACGGCACGTCCGGCGCATGCGCGTATGAACCGGTCCACGCCGCACGAGCGTCGAAGCTTACCAATGGAATCCACTTTGGCTCGGCAGGAGTGAAGCGAGTGATGTCCAGGCCGGCTGCGGTCAACAGGGCAGTCCAATCGGCTGGGTGGGGCGGAGCCGGAGTTTGTTCCACCTGCGGGGGTACTGCGCTGAACTCGATTAGCCGGCCCTGAGGATCCAGATTCAAGCCGACCATTTCGGAACGAGTCGGCGGCGGATTGTTGGGGGTAACTGCGGGAATGCGGGGGTCGGCGGTAGCCGGGGCCTCGAGATATTGCGGACTCTGGCGATACCAGAAATAAATCAGGGACGGCTGGCCTTTCTCGAGTTGCGCGCGATAGGCGCCGGGCTTCTCCTGCTTCTCGGCGTAGCGGTGGTAATTTTCGTCGTAGGAAAAACCGGACGCGTGGTCGCGAGGCGGCTCGCTGTACCCGAGGCTCTCGATCAGACTCTGCGCCTTCTGCTCCAGAGCGGCCGGCGGCTTCGGGAATGGAGTCTTTGCCAGAAGAATGGTCTTACCGCCGAACACTGCCGCTACGACCAAACCGGCGAGGATGAGCGCCGCCAAGATGCCAACGGTCCGCACGGAGATGCTATCGGCGTCCCCGGCTGCGGCGACCATTTCGGGCGACGGCGTTTCACCGGCGGCCAGTGCAGCGGCGAGCGGGTCACCTCCGGGCAGTGCGGCTGCCACTTGCAATGCCGTCACCGGGCGCTTCGCTGGATCGTCGGCCAGGCAGCGGCGAATTACGCGGTCCACTTCGGGGGCCAAGTCCGGGTGGCTCGAATCCGGGGAGGGGCGTTTACCGGTGAAGACTTCGTGCAGAACAATACCCAGCGCGTAGATGTCGCTGCGTGCTGTCACTTCCTGGCCGGATCGCTGTTCGGGCGCCATGTAGCCCGGCGTTCCGCTGCGAATGTCTTTTACTTCGCCGGCCACGCCCGCCAGACCAAAGTCGGTGATGCGCAACTGGCCTTGCCCGTCCAGCATGATGTTGCCTGGCTTCAGATCGCGATGCAGCACGCCTTTGCCGTGCGCGGCGGCTAATCCGGCGCAGAGTTGGCGAGCGATTTCGAGCGCTTTGTCCTGCGGAAGCCGACCGATGCGGCGCAGCAGCGAGGCCAGATCTTCGCCGTCGACGTATTCCATCGACAGATATGTTGAGCTCTCAGCTTCGCCGATGTCGTATACGCGGCAGACGTTGGGATGCGAGATCTGGCGGGCGATGCGCACTTCGTTGCGGAACCGTGTTAGCGTCTCCTCGTGCGATGTCCATTCGGCGGGGAGAAACTTGAGAGCCACGGTCTGG
>DASQGY010000026.1:0-18632 GCA_035632375.1 Bryobacteraceae bacterium
AGCAAGACACGGCGACAAACCCGCGTGTGATCATCGTCGACGAGTTCATGGCGCGCGAGCTTTGGCCGAACCAGGACGCCATCGGGAAGCGCGTTCGCTCCGGCGGCCAGGAATCGAAATCGCCGTGGCAGACCGTCGTGGGTGTGGTGGGGCGAGTGAAGCAGTATTCACTCGATTCCGACTCGCGTATCGCCATGTATATTCCCCACACGCAGAATCCCTCTCGCGCGCTCACTGTCGTGTTACGCAGCGCCTCCGATCCGGCTGCGTTGACTGCCGCGGCGAAGAAAGAGATCCGGGAGATGGATCCCGATCTGCCGGTATATGCCGTCCGCACGATGACGGACCGCGTCGACGAATCGTTGGCCCGCCGCCGCTTCGCCATGTCATTGCTTGGCGTCTTCGCCGGTGTAGCTCTCATCCTTGCCGCAGTGGGCATCTATGGCGTGATGGCGTACCTGGTGAATCAAGGCACGCGCGAAATCGGGATTCGAATCGCACTGGGCGCGACGGAGCGTGGAATCCTGACGCTGGTGGTCCGCCAAGGCATGACCCTGGCGCTCACCGGAGTAGCAACCGGCCTAGCTGGCGCGATTGCTCTAACCCGCTTCCTTCGCACCCTGCTCTTCGGCGTGAACGCGACCGATCCGCTCACCTTCGCCGGCATCGCACTGCTGCTAGCCGCCATCGCGCTGCTAGCCAGCTACATCCCGGCCCGCCGCGCCGCTCGCATCGACCCAATGGTCTCCCTGCGCTGCGAATGATGCCGACGCCTGGAACAAGAGACACCTTTGCACCGTAACTTGTCAGCAAATGGGTAGCACAGGCTTTAGCCAGTGTTGGCGCGCACGAAGTGCAGCCGCCCCACTCGTATTACACTATACGAACAGGTTTCCCAAATTCTATGACACGCCTCGCTTCCGTCCTGTTCCTGATTTCCGCTCTGGCCTTCGCGCAGAAGGTCGACCTGATGAAGAGCCTCAAATTCCGCGAGATCGGTCCCGCAAACATGGGCGGTCGCGTCGACGACTTCGCCGTGGTCGAAAGCAACACCAACATCGTCTATGCCGGCGTTGCCTCGGGTGGAGTCTGGAAATCGGTGAACAGCGGCATCTCCTGGAAACCGGTGTTCGACGACCAAGCCGTCTCTACCATCGGCGACGTCACTGTGTCGCAATCGGAGCCGGATGTGGTGTGGGTTGGCACCGGCGAAGGCAACAACCGGCAGAGCGCATCGTGGGGAAATGGAGTGTACAAATCGGCGGACGGCGGCAAGACCTGGACCAACATGGGGCTCCGCGACACGCACCACATCCCGCGCATCTTGATTCATCCATCGAACGCGAACGTAGTCTACGTCGCCGCACAGGGACACTTGTGGGGCCCCAACGACGAGCGCGGCGTATTCAAAACCATCGACGGCGGCAAGACCTGGAACAAGGTGCTGTTCATCAACGCCGACACCGGCGTGAACGATATCGCCATGGATCCGATGAATCCCGACACGTTGTATGCCGCGGCATATCAGCGCCGTCGAACGGCGTTCGGATTCAATGGCGGCGGGCCTGGGAGCGGCATCTATCGCACCACCGACGGCGGCGCTACCTGGAAGAAGCTTTCGAACGGACTGCCGAAGACTGAAATGGGCCGCATCGGACTGGATGTCTACCGCCGCAATCCGAACGTGGTGTACGCGCTGGTGGAGAGCGAAGAACCGGGCATCTATCGCAGCGACGACAAGGGCGAGAACTGGACGAAGATGAGCAACACCAATCCGCGGCCCATGTACTTCAGCCAGGTGCGCATCGATCCGAACAACGATCAGAGGATCTGGGTTGCCGGCGTGAACATGGCCTATTCGGAGGACGGCGGCAAGACGTTCGTCACCAACCGCGTGCAGCGAATTCACGTGGATTTTCACGCCATCTGGATCGATCCCGCGAATTCGGACAACATGATCGTCGGCTGCGACGGCGGCATCCATTTCAGCCGCGACGCCGGCCGTTCCTGGGATGCGCGCGAGCAGATCGCCATCGGCCAGTTCTACGAGATCGCCTACGACATGGCCAAGCCGTACAAAGTCTGCGGCGGCTTGCAGGACAACAGTAGCTGGTGCGGGCCCAGCGCGACTACGAACCAGCGCGGGATCACCAACGAGGACTGGTACACGGTGCAAGGTGGCGACGGCTTCTATGCGCAGATCGATCCCGAGGAGCCGTGGATCGTCTATGCCGAATCGCAGGACGGCAATCTGGCCCGGCGCGATCTAAGGACGCACGAGGCGCGCAGCATCCGGCCACGCGAAGACGACGACAAGATGGCGCGTTACCGTTTCCAGTGGAATTCACCAGTGATGATTTCGAAGTATGACCGCAAAACGCTCTACTACGGCGGCAACTTCGTTTTCAAATCCACCGATCAGGGCGACAACTGGACGCGTATTTCGCCGGACCTCACTTCTGGGGTCAACCGTAAGACGCTGAGCATCATGGGGCGCAAAGTGGAGGATCGCACCATGCTCTCGCGCAACGACGGCGTGGCCGCTTTTCCGACGATCACTACGCTGAGCGAATCGCCGACTCGCGCAGGCATTTTGTGGGCCGGCACCGACGACGGCAATCTGCACATCAGCCGCGACGGTGAAACTTGGAAGAATGTGATCGCCAAGGTGCCTGGCGTTCCCAAAGGTACCTACGTGAGCCGCGTGATGGCGTCCTCGATCGATCCCGGCACGGCCTACGTCGCCTTCGACGGGCATCGCTCGGACGACTTCAATATTTACTTGTTCAAGACCACCGATTACGGCGAGACCTGGAAATCGATTACCAACGGCATTCCGAAGAATCAGGGAACGCTGCACACTATTCGCGAGCATCCACGGAATCGCAACTTGTTGTTCGCGGGCGGCGAGTTCGGTTTGTATGTGTCGTTCGATCGGGGCGAGAACTGGCAGGAGCTGAAGAACAACCTGCCGCGAGTGCCGGTGGACGATATCGCCATTCATCCGCGCGAGAACGATTTGATTCTCGCCACACACGGGCGTTCGGTGTGGATTCTGGACAGCATCTCCGCGCTGGAGCACATGAATGCGAAGGCCGCGGATGCCCCGTTGCAGACTTTCGATGTGCGGCCGGCAGTGATGTGGCGGCTGGCGCGCAAACGCGATTTCGACGCGCACGACGTGTTCGTCGGGCAGAATCCGCCTGTGGGCGCGATTATCGATTTTTGGACCAAGACCAAGCCTGATGTGAAAGACGTGAAGGTTTCTATTCTCGATGCTTCGGGCAAGGCCATTGCCACGGTGAAGCCGGCGGCGGTCGACGCTGGAGTAAATCGCGTCATCTGGAATCTGCGCACGGACCGGCCAGTGCCGCCGACGCCGCAGGAGATCGCGCAGGCCGAGCGCTTCGCTGCCGCTGGTGGCGAGCCACCCACGTTCGGAGGCCCGCTGGTCGATCCTGGCGATTATACGGTGGAAGTCTCCATCGGCGCGAACAAGTCGTCACAGAAATTCAAGGTCGAAGAAGACCCGCGCATCACCTGGTTCTCCGCCGGTGACCGAGCCAAGCGGCGCACCGCTATCAATGATCTGGTGGAGATGACTAAGCAGGCCGATGCTCTGCGCAAGAAGTTCGCCGCCGCCGATAGCTCGCTGACCACGTTGCAAACCGCATGGAAACGGCCCGACGCAACCAAGGTTCCCGACGACGTGAAGAAACAGGCCGACGCGCTGAAGAAATCGCTGGATGATATCCGGCCGTTATTCTCGGCGCGTAATTTCTTCGAGCCACCAACACCGGAGGAGCGCAAAGCGGAGCTGGCAAAGCCAGAGCCGGATTTCGTGCTGCCTGCCCTGCCCCAGCGCATTTCGCAACTTCTGCAGGGCCTGGAAACATTCGCCGCCGCGCCGGCGGAGAGCCAGTTGAAGCAGATCGCGGTGGTGAAGACGGCTATCGCCGATGCCGGCAAGCGCATCGACGCGCTGCGCGATCAGGTAGTGAAGTTCAACGAGGCGATGAACGCCGCGAAGATCCCGTTTGTGGCGGTGCCGTAGCGCACCTGCACAGTCTGTTCCGTTTGGTGCGCCGTCACCCAACAGGGCACTGGCGGCCTTCACGTCACTGATCGTTGAGACATCAAAATGAGACTCGCGTGGGATCGAATTGTGGGGCGGACCCCCTGGTCCGCGGCCGACGCCCCCGTCGGCCTGTGCGGGTTTGCGATGCTGGTCATGCGCGGATACTTATGACGCGGCGTTTAGCTGCCCTTGATCCCCGGCTCCATCACGGCGATGTATTTCAGGTTCCGGTAGAGCTGGCGGTAGTCCAGGCCGAAGCCGATTACGAAGCGGTCGGGGATTTCGAAGCAGCGGAAGTCTAGCGGGACCTGGACCAGGCGGCGGGGCGTGCGGTCCAGCAGCGTGCAGATGGCCAGGGAATTTGGGCCGCGGCCGGCCAGGTGTTGCAACAGGTAGCGCGTAGTGAAGCCAGTATCCACGATGTCTTCCACCAGCATCACGTCTTCGCCTTCGATGCTTTCGTCCAGATCCTTGGCGATGCGCACCATTCCGGGCGCGCCGCGCTGGTTGGCGAAACTGGAGATGGCCAGGAAGTCGACTTTGGTGGGCACGGTCAGTTCGCGGGCCAGGGCGGTCAGGAAGAACACCGAGCCTTTGAGTACGCCGATCAGCTTCAATTCCCTGCCCGAGTATTTCGCCGAGATCTCGGCTGCAATTTCACGGATGCGCTGTTCGATTTGTTCCTCGGTGAACAGGACGCGTTCGATTACTGGATCGCTCATTGCGCCAGCCGCTCCGGCAGTCCATATTTAATGACCAGGTCCTGGACGTCTTTTTGGTAGAAGACCTGGATGTTCACGTGCGGGTAGATGGTCCGCAGCAATCGGATTTTGCGATTCTTTCTGGTGACGTTGGCTTGCTTCATGGTGGTGAGCTCGACGTAGAGATCAAATTCGGGGAGATAGAAATCGGGGGTGAAGGCCTCCAGCACTTTTCCGTCCTTGTCCCACTGCAAGGGGAAGCTGCGGGGTTCGTAATCCCAGGCGATGCGGTAGAAGTCGAGCAGGTTGGCGAAGACTTCTTCGCTGGGGTGGCCGAACTCCTTGCGCGTTTCGTGAACGCGGTCCGGGGGAACGATGCCGAATCGCGCCAGCTTGAGCCGGACCTGGAATAACACTTGGGCCTCAGCGGCGAGCGACAATACGCCCGCTTCGAGGAGGCCTTTTGACTTCACGGCCGATTCCAGTACTTCGGCCATTTGCTCCATGACGAAGACTTCGGCGTTCATCACCAGGTCGAAACTCTCCAGGCGGCTGCCAGCGCGGCCGAAACGATGCTTCCTCGCGGTGGCCTGCTCGTTTTCCAGGCGCTTCAGGAGATCCTTGGCTTCGGGGCGCTCCAGGCGCTGGTCGATCATCAGATTTCCCACTCGGCGCGACTCCGGCGCCGCCACGTGAACTCGCAGCACGCCGGGGAGGTTGGGGAACAGCAGTTCGGAGCCGGTGCTCGAAATCACCAGGTGGCGCTCGGCGCCGAGCTTGGCCAGGATAGCGGTAGCCAAGTGCGGCCATGCTTTGTCGGGAATCCCGTTGGGCGCGCCGAATTCGGCCGCGATTGTTTCCAGCAAGCGCGATTCGGTGACCAGTTCGCAGTTCAACCGCTGCGCTGCGATGCGGGCCAGTTCTTCGAAGCGGCTGCCCGGATCGCCGGAAACGCTGATGAACGCCATCCAGTAGAATCGTAGCGCAGGCGGCCGTCCGGCAGAGCCGTATGTTGGAAAGGCGAGGTGGACTAAGGCGGGTTATCAACCCGCCGCAGGTTGGCAACCTGCCCCACAAATGAAACGACGAGGATTCTTGAAAACGCTGCTCGTGTTGCCGGCGGCTGTCCACGCGGCCAAGGAACTCGACTGCGATGTGGCGGTGATCGGCGGAGGCGTGGGTGGGTGCGCGGCGGCGCTGGCGGCGTTACGGAACGGGATGCGGGTGATCCTGACCGAGGAAACCGATTGGATCGGCGGCCAGCTCACCGCGCAGGCGGTTCCGCCGGACGAGCATCCGTGGATTGAGTCGTTCGGATGTACGCGGCTCTACCGCGAGTATCGGAATGCGGTGCGCGATTATTACCGCAGCCACTATCCGCTGACGGATGCCGCGCGCGCTATCGCGCATTTCAATCCGGGTAATAGTTGGGTTTCGCGCATCACGCACGAGCCGCGCGTGTCTCTGGCTGTTCTAGAAGCGATGCTGGCTCCACACTCGAAGAGCGGACGCTTGATTGTTCTACTGCGCCATGAGGCTGTTGCCGCGGATGTTTCGAGAGACCGCGTGCGCGCGGTTCGAGTGAGGAACTTGGAGACCGGTGGTGAAGGCAATGTGCACGCCCGTTACTTTCTGGATGCTACCGAATTGGGCGATCTGCTGCCGCTGACGAAGACGGAGTATGTCACCGGGTCCGAGTCGCAGAGGCAAACCGGCGAGCCGCACGCCGCGGGCGACGCTCGGCCGAATAACATGCAAGCTTTCACCTGCTGCTTCGCGATGGATTATCTGGCGGGCGAGGATCATACCATCCAGAAACCGGATGAGTACGCATTCTGGCGCGAGTACGTGCCTGAGCTCCGCCCGCCCTGGACTGGCAAGCTGTTCAGCCTGGACCCGGCGGAGCCGGCCACGTTGAAACCGCGACGGATGAGCTTCGATCCGTCGTGCGATTCCAAAACTCCGCGGTGCCTCTGGACGTATCGGCGGATCTTGGATAGGAAGAATTTCGCTCCCGGGTCTTACGCCAGCGACATCACCCTGGTGAATTGGCCGCAGAACGATTACTGGCTGGGGAATATCTGCGAAGTGACTCGCGAGGAGGCGGCACATCATATTCATCGAGCGAAGCAGCTCAGCCTGTCGCTGCTTTACTGGTTGCAAACGGAGATTGCCAGGCCGGATGGCGGGCAAGGTTGGCCCGGACTGCGGCTGCGTCCGGACGTGGTTGGGGCCAAAGATGGACTGGCAAAATATCCATATGTCCGGGAGTCGCGGCGGATTCTGGCTGAGCTCACGGTGGTGGAACAGCAGCTTGGCGATCATTTTCGCGACTCGGCGGGAGTGGGGAGCTATCGGATCGATCTGCATCCATCGAGCGGCGGAGACAACTATATTGATATTGCTTCGAAGCCGTTCGAGATTCCGCTGGGCGCGCTGATTCCCCGGCGAGTGGAGAACCTGCTCGCCGCGGCTAAGAATATCGGGACAACGCATATTACGAACGGTTGTTACCGGCTGCATCCGGTGGAATGGAACATCGGCGAGGCGGCGGGATCGCTTGCGGCGGAGGCGGTGAGGCGGAGAACATCGCCGCGGACGATTCGGAACCATGGGAAATTACTAGCGGAGTTTCAATCGACCATCCGCGCGCAGGGAATCGAGATGGCGTGGCCGAACCCGATGCCGCGATGAACGAACAGGTAGCCAGCGGGTGATGGTTCCAGGTAACATCGTTGGCATGCTGCGTCCGCTGATTTTCTTTGTTTCGGTTCTTGCCTTGGGGCAGAGTGTGCCTACGCCCGAGTCGGTGCTCGGGCATAAGCCTGGCGACGATTTTTATCTTGCTAACTACGATGAGTCGCGCGATTACTTTCACAAGCTCGCGGCGGCTTCAAATCGGGTCAAAATCATCAACGTTGGCAAGACTACGCGTGGGCTTGATTGGGAGATTGCCATTATCTCTTCGCCGCAGAATTTGGCGCAGCTAGACAAGTACAAGGACATCTCGCGGCGGCTGGCACAGGGGCGCGGGCTTACGGATGAATCTGCGAGAGCGCTCGCGCGTGAAGGCAAGGCAATCGTGCATATCGATGGCGGACTGCACTCCACCGAAGTCGCCGGTGCGCAGCAATCCATTGCGCTTGCGTACAAGCTGGTTTCTGCGCAGGGCGACCCCGAAGTCGATGCGATTCTCGACAACGTCATCCTGATGCTTTGGCCGACGCTCAATCCCGACGGGCAGAACGAAGTGGTCGGCTGGTATCGCAAGAACGTCGGCACTTCGTACGAAGTCAGCCCGCTGCCGGATCTTTACCAGGAATACGTGGGGCACGACAACAATCGCGACGGGTACATGAACAACATGCTGGAGTCGCGCGATGTCACCAAGACGGAGCTGGAATGGGATCCGGTGATTTTCTATTGCCATCACCAGACCGCGCCGTTTCCGACGCGCATTTTTATTCCGCCGTTCACCGAGCCGATTTCATCGAACATAAATCCGCTCATGGCGCGGTGGCTGAACGTGCTGGGCATCAACATGGCGGCGTATCTGGATGAGCACGGGATGCCGGGTGCGGTGCATCGTGTCGGCTTCGACAACTGGTATCCGGGCTTCCTGGATTTCACGCACATCTTCCGCAACAGTATCTCGTTCTTTACGGAAACCGCGCTGTATCGCTACGCGACGCCGCACTTTTACACAGTTGACGAATTTCCCAAGGACCGGCAGCTTCTGATGTCCGAGGTTTTCTACAGCAGTCCATGGAAGGGCGGCTGGTGGCGGCTTGCTGACGCGGTGCGCTACATGCTGGGCGGGTCGATGGCGGTGCTCGATACGGCGGCGAAGTATCGCGAGACGCTGCTCTACAACCGGTATCAGGCGGCGCGCGACAACATACAGCGATTTCAGAAGGAGCCGCCATTCGCTTATCTGATTCCGCAACAGCAGCGGGATTTGCCAACCGCCGCCACGCTCGTCGACAAGCTACTGACCAATGGAATTGAGGTGCATCAGGCGGAGCAGTCCTTCAGTGCGAACGGGCGCGAGTACAAGAACGCGTGGGTGATTCTGATGGATCAGCCGTTTTCGCCGCTGGTGAAAGAATTGCTGGAGCCGCAGCACTATCCCGACATACGGCAGTTTCCCGGTGGTCCGCCGGTGCGCCCGTACGACGTGGCCGGGTGGACCTTGCCGATGCAGATGGGCGTGGAAGTGGCGACGGTTTCGCAGCCGCTCACTGCGGCACAGCGCGCGGGGCTCAAGCCAATCGATCACGTGACGTTTCCCGCCGGCGGCGTGCAAGGAACCGGCGCGACCTACGTCTTGAGCCGCCAGGTGAATGCCAGCTTTGCGACGCTCAACGAAGTTCTCGCCGGTGGCGGTCAGGCCAGCTTTTCGAACACTGCGATCGCCACGCCGAATGGGAACGAAACCGGCGCGATCATTCTTACCGGGCTCGATCGCGAGCGCGTCAACGAGATCGCGCGCAAGCACTCGGCGAGTGCGCTGGCTATCGCCAAAGCGCCGGCCGACGTCGTTGCCACCAAGAAGCCGCGCGTCGGGCTCTATCGCTCGTGGGTCGGGAACATCGACGAGGGCTGGACGCGCTGGATTCTCGAAAACTACGGCTTCGCGCCGGTCACGCTGCGCAACGGCGATATTCAAGCGGGGCATTTGCGCGATCGATTGGATGCGATTATTTTGCCCGATGCGAGTACCAGGCAGATCATGGACGGGTTCGCGCAGGGGACCATCAGCGGCGAGTACGCCGGCGGCCTGGGCGAAGCGGGTGCGGACGCATTGCGGACATTCGTGCGCGGAGGCGGCACTCTGATTGCGTTCAACAACGCCTCGAACATGGCCATCGAGAGCTTCGCCCTTCCAGTGACCAACGTGCTGCAAGGTCTCACCAACGAGCAGTTCTATTGCTCCGGCTCGCTGTTGCGATTGGAACTGCGAGATACGAATCATCCTTTGGTTTGGGGAATGCCGCGCGAACCGATCGTGATGTTTGAACGCGGACCGGCGTTCGATACCAAGGCCGGATTCCGCGGCACGGTGCTGGCGTCGTATTCGCGGGAGCGCAATCCACTGGCCAGCGGCTACCTGCTGCATCCGGAGCGGATTCAGGGGAAGATCGCGGCCCTCGAAGCATTTTACGGGGACGGCCGTGTGTACCTGCTCGGTTTCCGGCCGCAGTGGCGCGGTCAATCGCACGGCACGTACAAGCTGGTGTTCAATGCGATTTACGATTCGCCGAGTCTCGCTAAGCCGACAGCGTTCCAGCGAGCGGCGGAGCCGGCGAATCCGACGCTTGCTGCCTGGCGCGCGGCGACTGCCAAAGTGCATAGCGATCTCGCGCCGCTGATTGCCGATAACCGGGCATTCTTTGCGGCAAAGGGTCCGGCGGCGGTGGAGGCGCGGAGCAAGCTTTCCGCCGCGCTCGATCAATTCGAGAAGGATCGCATTCCGGAAGTAGAGGACGCGGGCGCGGGGATGGATGATGCATCGCGCCGCAAGGTGGGCGAATATGTCCGGCAGATGCGGCGGCTGGCGGCAGATCTGCGCAGCAAGGAAGTTGAAGCTAACGTGGACGGCGACGGTCTGTTGGATCGCTACAGGTTGGCGGCTATCGAGCAGGAGCTGGGTCCTCGCAGGCCTAATTGAGCCGGGTGCGCATGTCTGCAAACAGCTTCTGATATTCGGGATCGTTCATCAAATCGCGCGATCGGGCGAAGGTGCCGCGCAAGATGCGCCGGGCCATTCGCCGGTCGGGGGAATCCTCTGCGGTGTTCGACTGTTTCGCGAGGTTCGCGAGGCGGCCTCGCAACTGCGACAAGCTATTCGCGCGCGACGCCGGTTCGGCGAGGCCGTATTCCAACTCCACGAGCTCGGTGAGCATTCGTTCTTCGCGTTGCGCTTCGGCGCGATCCTTCTTCATGGCGTCTATGACGTTTTTCTGGCGACGCAATTCGGCGGCGCGGGCGGCGAAGGCAGTTACATCGCGCAGACCTTCGAAGTCGGCGGCTAGAGACTCCAGTGCCAGGCACAGGCTCAGGTCATTGCTCTGCGCCTCGGCGTGCTGGCGGCGGCGCGCGAAGATGGCGTCTGACAGCGATTCGTCGCGTGTGCGGCGACCGGCCTTCATCGCTTGCATCTCCATCCACTCCACAGCTTCGACGGCAGTCTCGCTGGGCGGCCAGGCATGACCGCCTTCGAAAATCGCCAGCCGATGCGGCGAGGTGACTGCGGCGTCCAATTGGCGCATCTCCAGGTAGTTGAAATCTTCGGTTCCGGCGGTGCCGAAAATGGCGAAGGGAACGGATTTGCGCGGGTCACCCGAGGGGAATCCTGCGCTGGATGCAATCACGCCGGCGATCTGGTTGCCCGACATCAGCGCCACCTGCATGGCTACGCGCGCGCCTCCGGAGAGGCCGGTCAAGTAGACGCGTTTTGATTCCACGGCGTAGCGTTTGCTGACATCGACAACCATCGCCTGCACTGCCACCAAGCTGGCGCTCATCGATCCGTTGCGCGACGTGTTTGATCCGGCGACGATATAGCCGTATTTCTCGGCGGCTGCCTGGTATCGCTCAACGGGGACGCGGCCGCGCGCGGCGGGGTCGAGGGCGAAGATCACGCTCCAGGTTCGATTCGGCGAGTAGTTCGAAGGAACGTAGAGCGCGTAGCTTTCGGACGGGTCAGCCGCGCATTTGACACTGTCGGTGATTCGACCTAATGGCAGATCTTCAGCCGAAGCGGCGAGCGCCAAGAATCCGAGTAACAAGCGGCATCGCATGGATGCCACTGTTGTAGCAGATTGTTCGTTGTGGCGCGGGTCGCTAACAGTCGCTAACCTGCCCCACAAATTTCATGCCTCCCGGCCTGTGACACGGTATCATAATGAATAGCCGCGTCCCGCCATTCTGGAGAAGTTTTGCCCGTGCAGTACCGCAATTCGCTAATCCTTGTCCTCGCCTTCGCGTCCCAGACTTTCGCTCAGATTAGTTTCCGTCCCGCGTTCACTCAGATTTTCGGCGGCAGCGGAACAGAAGGCATTTCCGCCGTAGCCGTCGACCAGGCGGGCAACATCATCGTCGCCGGCACCACAACTTCCTTCGACTTCCCAACAGTCAACGCGTTCCAGAGCGTCAACAATGGCGTGCCGTTGGTGTTCAGCCCGGACGCCGGCATCACCTGGAAGCCACTCGCCGACCAAAGCCCAGTGGGCGCCACGGCGATCGCTGTCGACCCAACCGATCCTAATACCATCTACATCGGCGGCAGCGACCGCGTCTACAAAAGCACCGACGGTGGTGCACATTTCACCTTCGCCGACCTGCCGCTGGCTCAGTATCCCTTCGGCACCGTACGTTCATCAGTGACCGAGCTCGCCATCGATCCGCGCAATCCAAAAGTCATCTACTCGGCCCGCCCCCAAAACGGCGTCACCAAGAGCACTGACGGCGGCCTAACTTGGACTCTCGCCAATGCCGGACTCAACCCAAACCTCCTCACCTATGCCATCCGCGTCGATCCGTTTCATCCCGGCACACTCATCGTCTGGGAGTCCGGACAACCCTATCGTTCCACCGATGGCGCACAGACCTGGGCCCAGATTCCAGCGCCCGGCGGCTGTTGCTTCTACGGGACGGGTATCGGCGTGGCATTCGATCCTTTCACTCCCGGAGTTGTGTACGGCAACTCCCCACAGCAGGAGATTTATAAGAGTACAGACAACGGCCAATCCTGGACGCCGCTGCATGTCCCGTTCCAAGGAATCATACGGTTCATCACCGACCCTTCAACGAAGGATACCCTCTATGCCTCGGTCGAAGCTGCAAGCGATAACTCCAGTAATGGAGTCTGGAAAACAACCGATGGCGGAGTTACGTGGACCAGGCTCGGCCTGCAGCAACAAATGCCAATCGGCCTCTTGTCTATTGATCCAGCGAATCCAAAGGTCCTCCTCAGTAGCCAATTTCGCAGCGAAGACGCGGGCGTTACCTGGCGGCCGACGGCACTCTCCCGTTCCGCCACCAGCACATTTGCTCGCGACGGACGGGTTTATGCCATTGCGGAAACGACATCGGATGCTTTCGTTCGCAAGTACGATCCGAGCGGAAGCACCGTCATCTTCTCCACCTATCTCGGCGGGCAAGGCGCGGAGACGGCGTCCGGAGTCGCGGTCGACGCAGCAGGCAACATATACGTCACCGGATCCACGTCTTCGCTCGATTTCCCGGTGACTTCCGGCGCGTTTCAAACCCAGCTCCAAGGAGCGCGCGATGCCTTCGTCGCCAAACTGGCGCCCGACGGCTCGCTGGCATACGCGACCTACCTCGGAGGATCCTTTAACGATGACGCTACCGGGATCGCGGTGGATTCCAGCGGCAGCGCCATCGTCGCCGGCACCACGGCATCGGGGGATTTCCCGGGTTCGGCCAACCCGCAACCATCGTTCTTGTCTCGTGCTTTCGTCGCGCGCCTTAGTCCCGATGGCGGCTCCCTCGTCTACGGCACTCCTATCGGAGTTCAGTCCAGTGGTCCCTTCGCCGTGGCGATTGATCCACAAGGCAATGCCGTCGTGACCGGACAGGGGGCTTTGGCCGGTTTTCCCATTACCAACACACTCTTTCCAGGAAACGCGCTCGACCCCGGTGTTTTGAACATATTCATCTTCAAAGTGAGTCCCACGGGCGTGGTTTTCTACTCTACGTATTTTGGCGGCAGCAAGCCCGCGTCTAACGATGAACCGGCGAACAGTTTCGCTAGCGGCGTCGCCGTCGATGCTACAGGAAACATCTACGTCAGTGGTTACACCAATGCCAAGGACTTCCCGGTGACTTCCGGCGCGTTGCAGCCCAGTCTCAGCGCGAGTTGTCCCTATCCCTCGGCTACCATCAGTACCTTCTTCTTCACAGTTTTCCGCCACTACATGGACGATTTCTTCGTCACCAAAATCAGCGCGGACGGAAATACGCCACTCTTCTCCACGTTCCTCGGTGGCAATTGTTACGATACGTCGTCATCCCTAGCTCTTGACCCTAGCGGCAACGTCTGGATCGCCGGCAACAGCGATTCCTCTCCGTTCCCTGAGTTGTTTCCCGTTGAGAGCCCGCCCATCTATTCCGATTACAAAGGCGTCGTCTCCGGAATCAGTGCGGACGGCTCTTCCCTGCTCTTTTCGTCGTATACATCGGCGGGCAGCCACCCGGTCCTGGCAACCGGCGCCGATAGCTCTCTCGTCATCGCCGGCAGTGCGGCCTCAGGACCGCCTACCGGTTTTGCGCCAGTGCTTCACGCTTATGTGACCAAGCTGGTCCCGGCCGCCCTGCCAAGTCTTTCGCTGAACGCGGTGATGAATGGCTTCAGTTTCCAACCCGGCCCGATCGCGCCGGGCGAGATTGTAGCTCTCTCAATTCCTAACTACAATCCTGGTTCGTTCACCGACCTTGGCCTAATTCCCCAGCAATCATTGGACACGCAACTGGCCGGCACACAAGTCCTCTTCGACGGCCAGCCGGCCTACATCATGCTGGTGCAGCCGGGCCAGGTAATCTGCTTCGCGCCATCGAGCCTCGATGGCAAAACCAGCACCCAGGTCCAGGTGGAATTCAAAGGTCAGCTTTCGAATGCCCTCACTGTTCCCGTGAGCGCGACGGCATTGGGCTTGTTGTCGGCCGATAACTCCGGCGCAGGCCTTGCCAACGCGCGCAATGAGGATGGAACGCCCAACTCGGCAACGAACCCGGCGGCGCCCGGTTCGCTGATCACCTTGTACTTTACCGGCGCGGGAATCACCAATCCTCCCGAACCCGATGGGATGGTGGTCGGCGATCCAAACGTTCAGCCGGTTGCCAACATCACGCTAGGCGGAATCCCCGTGGAGTTCATTGGCCCACTTCCCGGCTTCGTGCCCGGGATCTTCCAAATTATGGCCCGAGTTCCCCTGCAGCCAGCCGGGGCCAATCCTTTGCGTATTGCGGTCTCTTCCAAGAGTTCCAGCAGTCAGGTTCTGTATTTCTACGTGAAGCCGAACTGACATCGCTCAAACGAGCTTCCATTTGATTCGCGTATAGGCGATTCGGAAGCCTTGGCGCTCGGCGTTGCGCTGGCTAACGCTGCCTGGAGAGGCACACATCATGGCAAGATCGCATCCCTGCCTGATCGCCATATTCATGCGCGCTTCGAGCAGTGCTTTTTGCGCTCCTTGCTTGCGTGCCTCCGGAACGGTCGACGCTCCACCGAACAGGGCTACGCCTTCGTGACAGCGCAGAACCCCAGCAGCGACTGGCTGTTCGTCGAGATGGGCGAAGAAGTTGAACGAGCCATCGCATGACGCGATCACGCGCCCGAAGCTGAGCAGGAAATCCGTGAACTCGGGATGCTCGCTCCATCCACGGGCGGAGATTTGCGACCATAGATCCTCCTCGCCGGCGGCCATCAGCCGGGTCTTCAGCCGCGGATGAGAGGGCTCATATGGACCGGCCGCGGATTGTAGCTGCTTGTACATCACGCTGGTAAATTCGATAGGCCGGTATCCGCGGCGGCACAACAGATCCGCAACTGGTATTCCGGCGAGAGGGCTCACTTCATGACAGACCGCAGCGCCGCGTTGTTGAAAAAAGGACTCCAGTTGGTCCAGGTCGGCAGCGGTGGGTTCGTTGAACAGGCCCAGGCCAAAGGTCTGCGTCACGGGCGAGTCAGGCCCGTCGAACATGGCATACACGCCTCCGACCTCGATCCACTGCGCGCCAACTTCCGGCGACAGCCGGCTGCGCGCGTCGACAAAGCTGGCGCCGCCCAGCGCCTCCGGCCGTTCCAGGCGGCGAGCAAGATCGAGGTCCGAGAAGATCACGGGGCTAGAATGGAAGGATTTCTTCGCGCAGCGGGTCGAAGTCGATACGGCGCTTCTCCACGTAGGCGATGTTGCCCAGGTGCGACGCCTGCGCCGAACGGTGCCCGATCAGCACGTCGGCATCGGGGCGCTGGCGCGTGCGGCAGCACTCCAGAAAATTGCTGACGTGCGCGAAGGTCATGTCCGGATCTTCGGCCTGGACGATTACCGGCTTGGCATCCCGGCCGATGGGGTGGAATTCATAGTGCCGGCGATCGATGAGCAGGCGGCCCTGGGTCCCGCAGAACTCGATGCCTTCGCCGCGGATTCCGGGAACCAGCGTGGCCTCGAAGGTGGCGGTGAATTCGGCGGGGTATTCGAGCAGCACGTTGATGGTGTCGGGCGCGGTCCGGCCATCCTTATAAGCTAAGACGCCGCCGGCGGCCCCGGCCGACTTGGGCACTTCGGACCCGAGGAACATGTGGACCACATCAATCCAGTGAGTAAACAAATCGGTGACCTGGCCACCGCCGAAATCGAGATAGGCACGCCAGTTATAGTATTGCTGCGGATCCCAATCGCGCCACTTCACCGGGCCCAGGAAGCGGGCCCAATCCAGGTTGGAAGGTTTGGTTTGGAGTGACGCTGGCGCTTTCCGCAGATGATAGCCGTTGCCGTGCCACCAAGTGCGCGCCAGCGTGACCTTGCCCAGACGTCCGGCATCGACATACTCGCGCTTGGCTTCCTGATAATGTTTTCCGGAACGCTGCTGCATCCCCACCTGGCAAACGCGCTCATTGACGCGCGCGGCCTTGACGATCCGCGGCCCTTCCTCGATGCGGCGGGTCAGTGGTTTTTCGACATAGACGTCGTGGCCGGAATTCAGGGCGTCGATAGCGGTGGTGGCGTGCCAATGGTCGGGCGTGGCGATCAGCACCGCGTCCAGACCTTTCTGCTCCAGCAGCTTTCGATGATCGGAATAGCTGGTGGCATCCGGCGCCTTCTGGCGCGCGCGGTCGATGTGTTCGCTATAGATGTCGCAAATGGCGGCCACGTGTACCTTGGGATTCTGCTGGAAGCGGGTCATGACGTAGGTGCCGCGATCGCCCGCGCCGATCAAGCCGAGCTGTATGGTGTCGTTCGCTCCCTGGACGCGGGAGTAGGAAGCGGCGGTGAGGGCGGCGGCGCCCGTTAGGAATCGGCGGCGGGCAATGTCGTGTTGATTCATGTGCGAATTATAGCGCTGCCGGGACACTTACTCTGCATGAAACGAACTTTCGCAATTCTTTCGCTTATGGTGTGGTCGCTTGCGGCCTTTGGCGGGACCACCCTCACCAAGTCGCACAGTCAGGGCAAGTTCAGCGATGCTGAGATTGAGGCTACGATCAAAGCCAAGCTGGCCAAGTCCAAGATCGGCAAGGACGGCATCCAGGTGCATGTCAAGAACGGAATCGCCACCTGGACCGGCAATACCAACGTAATGCAGCACAAAGGCGCGGCCACTCGTATGGCCAGGACCGCGGGCGCCGTGCAAGTGGTGAACAACATCAAGATTTCCGATTCCGAGAAAGCCCGGGCGGCGGGGAGTCTCACTGGAGAGCCGAGACGTGTGCAGGTGAAAGCGGGGGAGGCAAAGTAGGTTTCAGGTTTCAGGTTTCAGGTTTCAGGTTCCAGGTTTCAGGTGTCAGGGGAGGATTGCGACTGCGCCGCCTTCTTCCTTTGTTTCTCTGCAACCCGGCTGGTTGGTAGAATTAGTCAAAGTGCCAATCCGACAACTGTGCATCGCGATCGCCGTGGTCGCTGGGGTGGCTTCCGGCGATGAGATCAAGATTACATCCGGACCCGTGGACAACCAGGTGTTGCAGCGGAATGCCGACCAGACCGCCGATTTTCAGCTCACCGGAACGGCCATCGGCAAGAAGGTGAACAACAAGGACGTAGAGGCGCGTCTGACCGGCGCGGACACGCTCGCACTGCCCGGTTTCGATTGGGCGCCGGTCGGCAAGATCGTGAAGCTGAAGTGGGGCGGCTGGATCAAGCACGTGCCCGCCGGCGGACCATATCGCCTTGAACTTCGCTTGCAGGGCACCGATCAGGTGCTGTCGATCGCCAATCTCCTGGTAGGGGATCTGTGGGTTCTGGCCGGGCAGTCGAACATGGAAGGCTACGGGTACCTGGTCGATGTGCAGCAGTCCTCACCGCTGGTCCGCACCTTTGACTTGGCAGATCGTTGGGGCGTGGCTGAAGAACCGCTGCACACCTTGGTGAATTCGGTGGACCCGGTTCATTGGCCGTTGAATGCGCAACGGGAACCGGAGCGGTTGTCAGGCGAGCGCCTGGAGACGTACGTCCTGAATCGAAAGCGTGGTGCGGGACCGGGGCTGCCCTTCGCCGTGGAGATGTTGGCGCGGACGGGCACGCCGATCGGGTTGATTCCCTGTGCGCATGGCGGCACGTCGATGGAGCAATGGAGCCCGGCACTGAAGGATCGCGAAGGCGAATCGCTGTATGGATCGATGCTCCGGCGAGTGCACGCCGTCGGCGGGCGAGTGAAGGGCGTGTTGTGGTACCAGGGCGAGTCCGACGCGAATCCAAAAGCTGCGCCGGCATTCCTGGCGAGGTTCGAAGAATTCGTAAATGCGGTTCGAACGGATTTCAAGCAGCCCGACCTTCCGTTCTACTACGTGCAGATCGGACGGCACATCGACAAAAACAATGTAGCCGAGTGGAACGCGGTCCAACTCGCGCAGCTCCGCGCCGAGTCTGAGATACCGCATTCCGGGATGGTCGCCTCGGTTGATTTGGAGATGGACGACGGAATCCACCTGGCGACTCAGGATCTGAAGCGTCTGGGGCGCCGGCTGGCCGATTTGGTTTGTCACGATCTTTTCCCGCGCATCAAGGATTATGGCGAGCGGAAGACCGGTCCGCGGCCGGTTCAAGCTGTTTACCAAGGCGGGGTGGTGAAGGTGACGTTCTCGGGCGTCAACGGACGGCTGCAAACGGACG
>DASQGY010000027.1:0-2017 GCA_035632375.1 Bryobacteraceae bacterium
GCCCACGGGCGCAGCCGTGGCATGGGTATTCAACGCGAAGGGCTGCAGTAATATCTGGGTAGCAGACCCCTCCCATGGCGTGAAAGCGCGCCAGATCACACCGTACACGGATGAGGACGGCTTCGATATCGGCGAACTCGCCTGGTCGCCGGATACGACGTCGATCGCCTTCACACGGGGCCAGAGTCTTGAGGACGAGACTCCGACCAACGTTAATAACTCCCCGAAGGGCCCATTGGGAAAGGAAGTATGGGTGGCTTCCACGGCCGGCGGCGTGCCGCATAAGGTCGGCGCGGGAGAATTCCCTAGCTTCTCGCCCGATGGCAGCCGGTTGCTGTTTGTCGACAAGAAAAGAATTCTGTCCGTGGCCGCGAGCGGCGATGGCGACGCGCAGCCATTGCTCATAGATCAGGGAACAGTGGACTCACTGACCTGGGCGCCGGACGGCAAGCGTCTGGCGTTCGTGAGCCATCGAGGCAGCCACTCGCTGATCGGTGTTTACGATTTCGTTGACCAAACCATCGTCTGGTTGAGCCCGAGCCTCGACTACGACAGCTCGCCCGCGTTCTCACCGGACGGCGCACGGATCGCCTTCGTTCGTGTGCTGGCCGAAAAGACGCTCCCCGACAATTACCCCCATCGCAGCGGACGGCCGTGGTCGATCTGGACGGCGGAAGTGAAAACCGGCCAGGGGCGACGTGTCTGGATTGCCGACGCTGGACCCGGTAGTGTATTCCGTCCGACGCGCTCGGCGACGAACGACCTTCCCGACTTTCCCTCGGTGACGAATCTGTTCTGGACCAACCATGATGATCTCGTGTTCCCCTGGGAGAAAAACGGCTGGATGCATCTATATGCCGTCCCCGTGCGGGGCGGGGCGGCCCGCGCACTCACGGTGGGAAAGTTCGAAGTCACACACGTCGTCTTCAGCCAGGACCGCAAGCGCCTGGTCTATTCGTCCAATCAGGATGACATCGACAGGATGCATATCTGGACGGTCGACGCCGAGCACGGTTCGGCGGTGCGCATGGCCCAGAGCGACGCCATCGAAGACTATCCGCGGATCGGCGCCGACGGCAATCTTTTCGCGTTGCAGAGCGACGGCAGCCACCCGCTGCATCCGGTAGCGTTGAGTGCAGGGGGGCAATGGCGGCGGCTCGCTCCGGAAGCCATCCCATCCTCCTTCCCGAGCTCCAAGCTCGTCATGCCCCAGGCCGTGACCTTTACGGCGAAGGATGGGCAGGAAACGCGCGGGCAACTGTTCCTGCCACACGAAACCACCTCCGAGCGGCACCCGGCGATTCTGTTCTTCCACGGCGGCCCTCAGAGACAGATGTTTCTGGGGTTCAATACCCACCGCTCGTATAGCCGGATGTACGCATTCAATCAATACCTCGTCGCCAAGGGCTACATTGTGCTGTCAGTCAACTATCGCGGCGGTACCGGCTATGGCCTTGACTACAGAGAGGCCGACAACCTCGGCCCGGGCGGCAGCAGCGAGCTCAATGACCTGCTCGGCGCCATCACCTATCTGCAAGGCCGACAGGACGTCGACTCCCATAGGTTAGGCGTCTGGGGACCAAGCTATGGGGGACTCATGACGGCTCTTGGTCTCGCGCGCGCCTCAGATACGCTCGCGGCCGGTGTCGATTACGCGGGCATACATAACTGGTCGACGCACCTATCCTCGTTGGGCGAGCCCATCGAGGGAGGCGATGCGAACCGCCGGGCGGTGGAAGCCTCCCCCATCGCGACCATCGACCAGTGGCACTCACCTGTGCTGCTTGTGCAGGCGGACAACGACAGCGTTGTACCATCCCAGCAGGCCGCCGAACTCATCGAAGGCTTGCGGGCGCACAACATCGACCATGAGGTCATCATGATTCCGAACGAGATTCATGACATGGCACGCTACTCATCGTGGATGATGTTGTTCAATGCTGCGGATGCGTACTTCGATCGGCAACTAAACAAACGGAGCGCGCCCGCTCCCTAAAGCAGGTCCATCACGACGGTT
>DASQGY010000028.1:0-2838 GCA_035632375.1 Bryobacteraceae bacterium
TACACCCTCACCCCCAGCATCGTAATGCGCAACGGCCAGCCGTTCATGGCCCTCGGCACGCCCGGCGGCGACAACCACGACCAGACGATTCTGCAGGCCTTCCTCAACGTGGTGGAGTTCTGGCCGGACTGGTATCCGAACCTCCACGAGGCGTTCGAATGGCCGCGCGTGCAGACGCTCCACTTCTTTGGCTCCTTCTGGCCGCACGACGCCGGCTTCAACAAGCTGAATCTGGAATCGAACATTCCGGACCCGGTGTTTCAGCAGATGAAGGCGCGCGGGCACGACGTGCGCAAGATCAAGCCGCTCAGCATCTCGAGTTGCGCGACCGCGGTGCTGATCGATCCGGCCAGCGGCAACCGCATTGCGGGCGCCGATCCGCGGCGTGACTGCTACGCGATGGCGTACTGACACTACGCCTGCACAGTTGGAGTGAATCGAGGGAAATGCGTTGCGGGCGGCCCGGCTACGGGAGCTGTCTCCCGCGGACTTATCGCCGTGCGTTGTGGGCCGCCCAGTAGTTTGAGTGGCATCTACAAGGCCATTGGAATCGCTGGATGGCGTTACGTATAAACTCTTGTTTCGACGCTCGATTCTCTGAAACCCGGTGGGACGGCGACGATAGCTATCCGCACTCCACCAGATGTTGTGGAACCAGTTCCAAATTCTTCCCGCCGACCTCCTCCACGTAGGGGAACCGCCGTAAGGGCTTTAACGGCCCGACAGGAAGCTCAGTACCACCGCATTGCAACGCTTGCTGGCCAGCAAGAAAACCGTCGAGACTCGCGCGGTGTCCGCAAGCCTCTTTCCGATTACAGAATAGCGCGGCCCTGTTGCCAGTTCCGTACCAAGGGCGCGCAAGTGCAAGCAGAATCAGCGAAAAATTCCAAATAATTCTTGTGAATGGCCCACGGCGGTAGCCGCAACGGGGGATGAAACTGGCGCCGACGGGAGGTAAGTTCGTATGTCGCGAGCGTGACAAGAGGCTGGAATCGGTCTGGAGCTAATTGCCCGCTTGTGAATGTGGTCCGGACGCTGAGCACTGTAGTTGTGCGTTGGCACAACGGATTGTCGCCTTTCGCCGCGAGGCGGAAGAGCACGTGAAGGAAAGTCAGCTTTTTTCCAGGCGTCCTTCGCTCGCGGCGAAAGGAATTGAACGTGACCCTACTATACCGCCGTTGCGCAGGGATGGATGTGCACAAGAAATCCATCTCGGTTTGCATCCGCATTCGCACGGCCAGAGACCAGTATCAAACCGAGACCGCTGTGTTTCGGACGTTTACCCATGACCTGGAGCGGATGGCAGAGTGGCTGAAGCACCACCAAGTCCGGCAGATCGCGATGGAGTCAACGGGTGTGTACTGGAAGCCGGTCTGGAACGTGCTGGAATCGAGCAGGTGGAAGTTTTCAATGGTGCTGGTAAACCCGCAGCAAGTGCGGGCGTTGCCCGGCAAAAAGACGGACCGCGAAGACTCGGAACGCATCGCCCGTTACTTGCAGGAAGGCTTGCTGCGCAGCAGTTTTGTGCCGCCCCAGCCCACGCGCGATTTGCGCGAGTTGACCCGCCGTCGCACGCACCTGGAGGGCGATCGGAATCGCGTCATCAACCGGATTGGGCGGTTGCTGGAGACAGCGAACATTAAGCTAGGCTCGGTGCTGAGCAACATCGTGGGCAAGAGCGGGCGCGCCATTCTGGATGCGATCGCGAGCGGGGAGACCAAGCCGGAGAGCTTGGCCGACCAAATCGTGGGACGGGTGAAATGCACGCGAGAGGAGTTCGTACTGGCGCTGGAGGGCCGCTATACCGATCACTTCCGCTGGCTGCTGCGGCAGTTGCTGCAGGAACTCACGGCATTGGACCGGCGGGTAATGGAGGTCGACCTCCGGATTGGGCGCCTTACGGCAGAGCACACCAATCTCATCGCGCGACTGTGCACATTGCCCGGAGTTGATCTGATCACTGCCTATACCGTAATTGCCGAGATTGGGACAGACATGAGCCAGTTCCCCGATGCGAAGCACCTGGCGAGTTGGGCGGGGTTGTGCCCGGGCAACTCGGAAAGTGCCGGTAAGCGCTTTAGCGGACGAACCCGCAAGGGGGACCGCTACCTCCGCCGCATGCTGGTACAGAATGCGTGGGCAGTGGCGCACATGAAGGATTGCGCCCTCACCGCGCTGTTTCTCCGTGTTGCGGCACATCAGGGAATGAAAAAGGCCGCCATGGCCGTAGCGCATCGGATTCTCATGCTGGCGTACTACATCATTCACGACGGGAGCCAATATCGAGAGCAAGGCGGGGACGTTTATGACCGTCGCGATCCGGAGCGGACGGCAAAGCGGCTAACCCGCCGGCTGCAGCGGATCGGATTCGAGGTCACGCTCAAGCCACGCTCCCGGCTCTCCAATCCTGAACCTTTCCCGGGCCAGACCTGCACGCGCTGCAACCGTTGGGGCATCCCCTGTATTCACGCCAAACCCCGTCTGGCGCCACCGCCCAAAAACCCAAGTACTTGACCCCAGCCATCTTAGGCCTGAAGAGTTTCGAAGGATCGTCAGGCGGTCGGTTGGTATAGGTACTTTTGGAATCCGATGAAAAGGTCGCGGATTTCTTCGGGTTGGCCGAGGTCGAGCTTGGCGTCGGAAATGGAATGGTAGCGGAGGGCGAGGAAGTCGAAGAAATCGGCGGGTAGTCGCCGAAGTAGGGCGAGGGCTTGCCGTCTTTGGGCGGGCCGCTCATGAAGGTCTGAAAGATGGTGAAGAAGAGGCTGCCGTTTTTGGGCACGCGGCCTTTCTATCCTTGGCCTGCGCGAGGCCTTCGGTGAGCGGCTGGTCCCAGAA
>DASQGY010000029.1:0-2740 GCA_035632375.1 Bryobacteraceae bacterium
GGCCGGCCATCCAGCGGCTGCAGGCTGAACTGGTCCACATCCCAGCGCGCCAGGACCTGCTCGTGCGTCGTTCCGTGTACCCGTTGGTTGGCCACTTTCCAGACCCAATCGCGTAGCTGCGCGTTCAGATCGGCTAAGCAACTCGGCTCACGACCTTGTAGGCCGCACAGAAAGTTCCGGCGGATGTACTTCACGCCGGATTCCACCTTGCCTTTGGTTTGGGCCCGATAGGGACGGCACAACCGCGGCTTGAATCCCCAGTAGCGCGCGAAGTCCAGGAACACCGGGTGCCAGACAATCTCGCCGCGCTCGTCGGTCTCTAGCCACACCGTCTTCATGCGGTCGTACAGAATCTCTTCCGGTACGCCGCCTAACTGGCGGAATGCTTCCTCGTGCATCCGCAGCAACGTGCCCAGCTTCTGATCCAGCGCTGCTTCGGCCATCATCATCCGGCTATGGCCCAGCGTGAAGGCGAAGCCCCATAGCTTGTGCTCTTCCCCGTTCAGATCCAGTGTCCCCAGATGGCCCCAGTCCACCTGAGCTTGTTTGCCCGGCGGTGTTTCAAACCGGCGCACCGCCACCGTGCGCGCCGCCTCCCGCTGCGGCCGCAACCAGTCCGTCAACAGCGTGTATCCGCCCCGGTAGCCCCGCTCCCGCAACTCGCGCAGCAGCACGCGGGCGTTCCACACGCCGGCCTGCATGCGTTCCTGCAGATAAGCTTGGAACGAGTCCAGTTTGCCCGCCTGTTTCGCGCGCGGCCCGTAAACCGGCGCGCCTTCCGGATGAACCAGATACCTGCCGATAGTCTTCCGGTCGTACCCGGTCAGCCGGCTAATCGCACGGATGCTTAGTCCTTGTCGTTTCAGCTCTTCAATCTCCTGCACATCTTTCCCCCTCAACACATCCGGCACCTCCTCCTTTCAGAATCGGTACCGTCTTAGCCACGGTTAGGGGTGGGGGATTTTTCGTCCGGCACTATGGGGATTTTTGCACCGGCGCTGACATAAAAACGGAAACTCATGTGGGGCAGGTTGCCAACCTGCGCGCGATTGTTAATCGCGCTGGACCAAGCGGGTTACCAACCCGCTGCAGGTTTCCAACCTGCCCCACAGTCGACTGATCCAGTACCAAGGATCGATAGGGCGAGTTACGGGTGGAGGTAGGAGGCTACTTGGGGCTTAGGAGTTTGTCGCGGACGCGGTTGCGGTAGGCGATTGCTTGTTCCAGGACGCGGCGGTATTCGTTGATGTCGACGTCGCGCTCGCAGCAGGCGATCATCAATGCGCCGTCGTTGCGGAAGTTGCCGTCCCACTCGACCACCTGGTCGTTGGTCCAGGCGGGGGAATACTGTTGCATTTTTTCGTCGGGCATGCGGTCGAAATAGGCGCGGAGGTTTACGTCGGTTTCGTCGGGACTTTTGGCCCAGGGCTCCTGCTCGAAATTCCAGATTGGTTGCTGCATATTTTATGTTTTCAACGGTTGCACGGTGGCTTGGAGGCGGCGCATTCCGCGGAGCCATCGATCGTAATCGTTCGCTTTGCGGCGGATGTATTCCAAGACCTCGGGGTGCGGGAGGATCAGGAACTGTTCCGACTCGAGTCCTTTGACCACGGCTTCGGCCACCTGCTCCGGTTCGAGTGCGCCTTCCATCAGGAACGCGCCGCCGCCGAACTCGGCCTGCTCCAGCATACGAGTCTTCACGCCCTGCGGGCAGAGCGCGGACACTTTGATGCCTTGGTCGCCGTAGGTGACCGACAGCCATTCGGCCAAGGAGAGGGCGGCGTGTTTGGTGACAGCGTAGGGCGCCGATCCGATCTGCGTCAGTAGGCCTGCCGCTGAAACAGTTTGCAGCAGGTAGCCATCCTTGCGCGCCAGCATTCCTGGTAGGACGGCGCGGGCCGCGTAGACGTGGGCCATCACGTTGATGTCCCAGATACGCTGCCAGTCGTGGTCGGGGACGTCGCAGCCGCCATCGACGCCGATGCCGGCGTTGGAGCAGAACAAGTCGATCTGGCCGTGCTTCTTCAGGACATCGTCGACCAGCAACTGGACTTCGGATTCGGAGGCGACGTTGACGGCGAAATCCGAGCCCCCGATTTCGGCGGCGACCTTACGCGCGGCCTCGTGATCGATGTCGGCCACGACCACGGCCTTGGCTCCTTCGGCTGCGAACCGCCGGCACAAGGCTCGACCGATCCCGTGGCCGCCGCCGGTCACCACTACAACTTTGTTCTGCAGCTTCATTCTTCGATGATACAATGTGCTTCCTTGACTATTCGAGAGCTACGACTCGCGGCGGAGAACATGCCATTCAATAAACTGATTGGCATTCGTGTGCTGCGGCGACATTCCGACGGTGTCACGCTGGAGTGCGCGATGCGCGATCATCACCGGAATATTGCGGGCGTCATGCATGGCGGCGTGGCGGCGACCCTGGCGGATGCGGCGGTGGGGATCGCGCTGGCCAGCCATTTTGAGGGGCGGCGTCCGTGTACGACTACCGATTTGAAGATTAATTATCTGCGGCCGATTTCAGAAGGCAAGATTGTGGCGCGGTCGCATTTGGTGCGGGTGGGGAAGAAGCTTTGTGTTGGGCGGGTGGACATGTTCGATCGGCACGGGAAGCTGGCGGCGGTGGCGATTGTGACGTACATGCTGTTGTGAGAAGCGGGGGTTAGAGCCGCTTCATCATTCCTACTGAAGCCGGTGTGTAGCCCAATCTCGGGTAGAATTCGGCTAC
>DASQGY010000030.1:0-52452 GCA_035632375.1 Bryobacteraceae bacterium
ACCGTAAATAACCAGAATCTCGCTGGCGGCTGCCGGTTTATTCGCCGTGACCAAGCTGTTGTCCGCGCCGTGCAGAACGATGGGCTGCGCGCCGCTGCGGAAAATACCAGGGGCAAACTCCGCCAGTGCGACGGAGACGGGCGGGCTAGGGATGCCATCTCGTGTAACGGTGACTGCGGCGTTTCCGGCGAGCGGGACTTCAAAGGGCATCTGGAAATTGATCTGGACGGGTGAGACGAAGATGAGTGGTGCGGCTACGCCGTTGACGTTAACTTGAGTGGTGGCAAGTGTGGCTGGCAAGGGCAGAGTGGAAGCGGATAGAGTTTTGTTGGCGAGAGACGCCCCGTAGATTGAGACCAGGCTTCCGCGGGTGACGGGCGCTTTGTTGCTGGCGGCGCTGACCACTCCGCCCGGAGTGATGGCCGGACCGCTCGGGCCGGTGATGGTGAATGGCAGGCTGTTCGATCGCCGTCCATCGGGATTGAGTACGTCCACTTGAACCGTAGCGGGTGCGGCCAGCAGTTTGGCCGGAACGGTGGCGAAGAGCCCGGTAAGGTCGGAGGTGAGTTCGGTGTTGAGAGCAGTGCCGTTGAATTCGACGACGGAGCTGAAGCCAAAGCCGGTGCCGGCAACTCCGAGCGTCAGGTCGGTTCCCGCGCCGGCCGGGGCGGAGTTCGGAACCAGCCTGGTGATGTTGGCCAGCGGCGGGCAGGATCGCGAGATGGTGAAAGCATTGCGAGCGACGGAAGTATCGGCAAACCGCGGTATCGGAGCCGTTGAACTCGGCGTGCCAGTGGTTGTCAGTGGGGCAAAGGATGCATTCACCGTGGTGGTTCCGGGCACAGGAAGGTTGTTGCCTGGATCGGCCGTGTAGCCAACCGTGACGGGTACCTGGATGGATTCAATCTGGGTGTTGTCGCTGGCGGTGACTTCGTATACCGCTTGAGAGGAGCCTTGCGTCGGCTGAATCTCGACGAGTCCTGTGGAAGTCGACAGAGATCCGCTTCCGTTCCCGTTGAAATCCAAGCCTTGCACAAGTTGCAGGGTCAGGGTGCCTTGCGTAACCGTGCCGGGAACCGCAAGGCGGACGCCGTTTCCAATATTCGAAAACCGAATCAGGAACCGCGTTCCTTGGTTCGCGCCGCCGTTATTCGCGCCGAGTCCAGGCGTGGGATATCCCGATTCGCCCGCGGGCACTCCTTGAGCGGAGCTAGGATTACCGAGAGGCCGAAATGCATATTCGAAACCTTCCGTCAGGCCGACGGTGAACGTGGGCGGCCCGCTCACTGCGCCGTTCACGATGTTAAGCGTCAGATCCTGGCACAGGGTGGCCGACGTCGTTTTCACAATCAGGCCCTGTTGAACGGAGCCAAGCTCCTTCTGCGGATCTACGATCTGTACTTTGGCGGCATCGGCAAGGCCTGCTCCGAACAGAAAGATACTGGTGGGTCCGGTGGGACTGAAACCCAGTAGAGATGGATTCGCACGCAGATTGGTGATGCGCAGGATGGTAGGGCTTGGGAATGTCGAACCGTCGGGGGCGGTCGCTCCGGGGTTGGGAACCTTGACGCCGCTCCACTTCAGACAATTGGGGCCGCAGAGGCTGCCGTACTGGGGACCTGGGGCGATTTGGGCGGTGGCCACAGTGGAAACGGCCGAGGGGGGGACGGCATTGTTTTCGTTGGCGATCAGAACGGCGTCGGTGGCGCCGCCTGCAACTCCGATGCGGTTCGAGAGATTGGTATTGATGAAGATAGTCAGATCGCCCGTTACATAAGGTTGTCCGCTCACAGGCTGCGGCCCCGGGTCGCAGCGAAAGGTCACGTCGCCTAAAAGATCGGTGACGCCTTCGGCGCGAAACTTGAGCGAACTGGCTTTGACGCTGCAGCTCAAAGGTTGGGAAACGGCGACGCCGGAGACGAGGAGCAGCCCGATCGCGGCACTTTGGACAGGAGACATATGGCGGAGGTTCATCTCAGAAAGCCGGTATTACCTTTGCAGGCACGGGAGCGAAGAATTTTTGCAGCCCAAGATCGCTGACAAACGAGACCCCCCGGGCCACGGGAAAATCGCAGAAGGCGATAATGTAACCCTCAAAAGAGGGAGTGGCGCTCAGGCCATTGCCGCCGCTCGATAGGGTGAAGACAAGCTGGTTTCCCGGGAGAATAAAATTGGTCGTCTGTGGCGGTGGCGCTGCTCCGCCGCCAACGGTGGTTCCGTAGTAGAAGAGCGTGCAGGGTCCCGGTCTCTGAGCGGCGCCGAACTGATTGAGCGACACATTGGAAATAGCGATGCCAGTGTCCAAGCCGCCGCGGTTGGTGACGTAGTTGAACAGCAGCGCAGACTGTCCGACGGCTTCGGCGGAAAGGCGCTGCCGGACGACCAGTGATCCAGCGATTACCGCCAATAGAGCGGCGACGAGCAATCCGTATTTCCTGGACAGGAGCTTTTTCATGTCGTCCTAGAACGCTGGCAGCACGCTGGCCTGTAGGTAGCTCAAGAATTTGCTGCCGCCTTGATCGCTGATGGCGGCTACACCCTGGGCCAACGGAAAATTGCAGGCGGCGACGATGTAGCCTTGAAACGCCTGTGTGGCGGTTACGCCCGCGCCTCCGCCGGACAGCGTGAAACTGATTTGCCCGCCGGCTGGGACAGTGCTGGTGGTCTGGATGGCGGGAGTTGCGCCTTGCGTGTTGGTCCCAAAATAGTTGATGGCGCAGGTCCCGGCCGTGGGACTGTTACCAAAAGGAGTGGCGGAGGCATTCGTAATCACAATCTTGGTATCGAGACCGAGTTGACTGGTGACGAAGCCGAAGACCAGCGTTGTAGTTCCGGGGCCCTGCGCGGATAGGCGCTGGCGACCGGCGATGATCAGGGCGGCAATGACAGCCAGCGTGCAGGCCAAGGTCAGTAGGATTTTTTTGCTCACTTGCGACCTCCTAGGTGTTTCGGAAGGCGAATCGTTCAACCTAGCTATCATAACTCCGGATGAATGTCGTTTTACCGAGAAGCGAGTTCTTTTAGCCGCTCTAAGACGATTGCGATTCTGGCCTGACTCGCTGCATCGGGGAGAAGGTAGCCGGGCAGCGCATTGAGAAAACCCGCGGCCGCCAGCAGTCCACCAATCTCTGTCCGGATGTAAAGCTGCAGGTCCGCCGCTTCCGCCCGGACCTCCGCCAGCAAAGAGGCGCGGCCGTCAACAACGGTTATGACATCTTCCAAGTCTGGACTGAGGAGCAAGTCCCCACGGCCCCGTCCCTTAAATGCGTCCAGCTTCGTTGCGATGAAAAATGGAGCTGTCAAAATACGGATGTCGAGGTCATCTGCAAGCTTGTGCGTGACCGAGGATGTCATCGCGTCCCGGTACCAGCGGTTCGAGAAACCAAGGATCTTCTCGTCCAAAGGCATAACGTCGAGTATCGTTCGATCTTGCACCCATCGGCAGAGGAGTGCATCCTCACTGGAATCCTCGGCGAATCCTAGCTCGCGTAATCGAGCCCCGAACTCGACATATTCCGCATACGAAGTGATTTCGGCGATTGCATCGACATCCAGGGTGCTTCGCGGGTCGCCGGCGCCCGGGTCGGTGATCAAGAGGCCAGTCGCACACCCGCCTACAAACACGAGTTCTCCGAGCAAAGGGCGCAAGAGTTGCGCGGCGACGGTCAGTTGCTCACGGTTCGGATCGTTCACTGGCCTCACCGAATCGGCGGTGCAACTCCGCTTCCGCGAGCTTTCTTTCCCGAATGCGGCCATCTCGCAGGGCATCCACTAGCGCCAGGTATTCATGAAAGACCGGGTCGCGCAGGGCTGCGAAGGGTGCAGTCCTGTACAGTGGCTCAAAGGCAATGCCTCGCTGCTTACCCTCTTCATAGGGCCAGACAGGAGCCGGTTCGTTCCCTTGCGATATGACGCGGCGAAGCGGTTCGGCGGCGTAGGAGGTTGAAACGCCGCGGGTGAGTCCACCGCGCTCGGGTGGGAAGACGTATCTGAGGCCGTGTACCAGGAACTCTTCGAGTGCGTTCAGGTTGGGGCGAGTATGCAATCGTGGCCCGTGGAGCAAATGGCAAGCCTGGGCGCGCTTAACCGATGCGTGAACCTCAGAGGCGCTCATTGCCAACTCCAGTGCGAGTTTGGAGTAAGTGGGACGGAGCGACTTGGCCGCAACGATTTTCAGAGTCACGTAGACATCTTGGGGCTTCAATACCATCCCCTTCATTCTACATTCGCGATTCGCGAATAGCGAATGCAGTGGGCCAAGCCCGCCTCTCGATCCCGGAGTCTTAGCAGACAGTTCAGAGCTTGGTGCACGCCGCATCTTGAAGTATGCCTGGAATGGCAACGCTCCCCTAAATACGCCTACGAAGTCTCCGTCGCTGTGGCACGTTTCTTTCCCGCGAGCCACTGAGCCGCAATTGAGGACGGTCGCGACTCAGAGCCCGTGCGTTGCTGTTAGGGCCAGTCCTGCGCACCGTGATAGATGCGGGAGATCTCGACTGCGTCCTTCTTGACCTGATAGGCGGCGATGTAAGGCAGAGGCGCAAATACAAGTTCTCGCCGCCCCTTCATGCGTCCGGGACGTCCACGGTGGGGAGAATCCTTCAAGGCCGCGCAACCGTCGTAGATGGTTTTCACAACGTGGCGCGCGGCGCTGGGATTGTCCGGCTCAATGCGCTAAAAAATGTGTTCCAAGCCGTCGGCGGCGCGTGGCGACCAGCGGATTTCCATCAGGACTTAAATAGCCGGTCGAGGCGCCTTCCCACTGCCTCATGCGTTAGGTATTCGCCGCAGTCCAAGTCTTCTTCAGCAAGCTTGACAGCATCGTTGAATCGGGCCTCTTCCTCCAAATACGGGCTGATCGCTTCCTGCGCAAGAGCGTCTGCATCGCGCCCTTGGCGAATGGCGAGTTGCGAAAGCTGGTGTTCCAGTTCGGGCGAGAGGTGTACTTCCACATGAGACAGTTTAGCTCTGATTTAGTATGGTCCGATGAGGCGGTTCTCGCTTCGCTGGCGATCTGCTACAGAATGTCGTCGCCCTGGTTCCGCCACTCCTTCTCGGCGAGGTTCTGGCTCGCGTTAGGTTATCCTCGCCCAGCCGGATTGGTGATCGTTTGCGACGCTCCGGCGTGGGTGGCGCGTTCGCGGGCGACTCGCGCCACGGTTCCCTTGCCCAGTCTGCCTGCGGCCTTGGCTTGTTCGAAGCGGTCTGCGATAAGGTTCTGGTTTTTCGCCCACCATCAGTGAACCACATTTGACCTGTTGGTTTGGGAATGCCTCTGACGCATGCTATGGCACAATGGTTTTTCACCGCCCTTCCATGAACACCGATCCGAAGACCACTGGCGAGAGGTTCGAGCGTCTGGTTGAGATTATGGCTCGGCTGCGCGCGCCGGGCGGTTGTCCGTGGGATCGGGAGCAGAATTTCGACACGATCAAACCTTACTTGTTGGAGGAGACTTACGAGGTTCTGGAGGCTATCGATCAGCGGGATTGGGCGGGGCTGGCGGATGAGTTGGGGGATTTACTGCTGCAATCGGTTTTCTTTGCGCAGATGGCGTCGGAGGAGAACCGGTTTCGGATTGACGATTCGCTGGATGCCATCACGCAGAAGTTGATCCGGCGGCATCCGCATGTATTTGGGACGGGCGAGGCGAAGACCGCCGATGACGTGAAGCGTCGGTGGGATGAGATCAAGGCTGACGAGAAGAAGAGCAAGGGCGATGCGCCGCGCGGGCTTCTGGATGGTGTGCCGCGTAATTTGCCGGCGTTGGTGGAGGCGCAGCAGATCAGTTCGAAGGCGGCCGGTGTTGGTTTCGATTGGGAGAATGCTGAGCAGGTTCTGGCGAAATTGGATGAGGAGTTGCAGGAGTTGGCTGGAGCGCGGGCCCAAGGATCGCGGGAGGAACTGGAGGGCGAGGTTGGGGATTTGCTGTTTGTGCTGGTGAATCTGGCGCGGTTTTTGAAGGTGGATCCGGAGCAGGCGCTGCGGAAGACGAACGCCAAGTTTCGGCGGCGGTTCGCGCATGTGGAGAAGAACGCGGAGCTTCCGGGGGCGACGATTGAGGAGATGGAGGCGCTTTGGCAGGAGGCGAAGAGGAATTCATGAGGCCGGAAAAGACTGGACCCATGAGCGCCGGAAAGACCGGACCCATGAGGCTTGAAAACCGGGGACAGGCAGCGCTGTCCACCGCCAAGATGCTCACTGACGCTCCGTCGGGATGGATGTGGCTTGGGACAGCGTAGCCTGTCCCCGGTTTTTTTCTATGATTGAGATTCGCGCATTGACTACGCATCCGGAGTTCGAGGAGGCGGTGCGGTTGCAGCAGGAGATTTGGGGGTTTGAGGAAATCGAGCTGCTGCCGCTGCGGCTGTTTGTTGTCGCGACCAAGGTGGGTGGGCAGGCATTTGGGGCTTTCGATGGGAAGCGGATGATCGGGTTTTGTTTGGCGATTCCGGGGTTGAAGGCTGGAGGGAAGAGCTATTTACATAGTCACATGCTGGGTGTGCTGCCGGAGTATCGCGACGCGCACGTTGGGCGGCGGATGAAGTTGGCGCAACGCGATGAGGCGCTTAGCCGCGGGATCGATCTGGTGGAGTGGACTTTCGATCCGCTCGAAATCAAGAACGCTTATTTCAACATGGAACGGCTGGGGGCCATCGTGCGCCGGTACGTTCTCAATCAATATGGGACGACCACTAGCCACCTGCATGGCGGGCTGCCGACGGACCGCTGTATCGCGGAATGGTGGATCGGGAGTCCGCGGGCGAAAGCGATTGTCGCGGGGCAGAGGTTCGAACGGAATCCGGTGGAGATGCGGATCTCGATTCCGGCGGACATCGCGGAGATACGGACCACCGACCCGAAGCGGGCGCGTGAAATCCAGCACCGGGCGAGCGAGGAATTTCGCGCGGGGTTCGATCGCGGGCTGGCGGTGATTGGGTTCGAGAAGTCGCCGGAAGCGGGAACGTACTTACTAGGAAAATGGGAATCCAGTTAGAACAAATCACACTGCGGCAGATTCGCATGCCGCTGGTTCATTTCTTTGAGACCAGCTTCGGGCGGACCACGGAGCGGCATATGGTGCTGGTGGAAGTCAGTGCCGGCGGGCTCTCGGGATGGGGCGAGGTGACAGCGGGCGAGAATCCTTTTTACAACGAAGAGTGGACGGATTCGGCCTGGCTGATTGTGCGCGATTATGTTGCGCCTCGGCTCCTGCATCACAAGCTGGAGACGGCGGCGGATGCGGGCACTAGGACGGCGCACATACGCGGCCACAACATGGCGCGCGGTGGGGCAGAGGTCGCGATTTGGGATCTGGAAGCACGGATGCTCGGGCGGCCGCTGTACCAGCACATCGGCGGCGGGGCGCGGCGCGAGATTCCGTGCGGCGTGTCGATTGGGATTCAGGATTCGGTGCCGCAGCTTATCGAGAAGATTGAGAAAGAGCTGGCCGCCGGATACCAGCGGATCAAGATGAAGATCAAGCCGGGCTGGGATGTGGATGTGATCCGGCAAGTGCGTGCGCGGTTTCCGGAGACCAAGCTGATGGCCGATGCCAATTCGGCGTACACGCTGGCGGATGCGCCGCGGCTGAAGGCGCTGGACGATTTCGGACTGATGATGATCGAACAGCCGCTGGCGCACGATGAAATTATCGACCACGCGAAGTTGCAGGCGCAGCTCAAGACGCCGATTTGTCTGGATGAGTGCATACGCTCGGCGCACCAGGCGGAGCAGGCGCTGGCTATGGATGCGGGGCGGATCATCAACATCAAGCTGGGGCGCGTGGGCGGATTCGCTGAAGCCAAGCGCGTACACGACGTGGCGCAGGCGCGCGGAATTCCGGTGTGGTGCGGCGGGATGCTGGAGGCCGGGATCGGGCGAGCGCACAACATCGCGCTGGCGACATTGCCGAACTTTGTACTTCCCGGCGATGTGTCGGCGAGCAAGCGCTACTGGGCGCGGGACATCATTGTTCCGCCGGTGGAGACTACGCCGCAGGGCACGATCGTGGTGCGCGACGCGCCCGGATTCGGTTACGACATCGACATGCAGTTTCTGGATTCCATCACCGTGCGGCGGGAAACCGTCTCGTGAAAGGAGCGCGGCCGTCGCCGGCTCGCCTCTACTTCCTGCTGGCCTGGATGGTCATCTTCTGGGCAGTGAACTACGTCGTAGGCAAGATAGCGCTGCGCGAGTTTCCGTCGTTACTGCTGGCTTGCCTGCGGCTGCAAATTGCGGGCGTGGCGATTTTGCCGATTTACTTATCGAGGCGCGAGTCTCATCCTGAAGTCTGGAAGCGGTCCGCACTGCTGCGGGTATTCGGGATCGGCTTCTTCGGCCTGATCATGAACCAACTGCTGTTCGTGGTGGCACTGGCTCGCACCAGTGTCGCGCACACGGCTTTGGGTGTGGCCTGCGCGCCGATTTTGGTGTTGCTACTGGCGGCAGCCATCGGCCAGGAGAAGATCACTTGGCGCAAGGCGCTGGGATTGCTGATTGCAGCCAGCGGAGTGCTGGTGCTGCAACTCGCCAAGGAGAGCGGATCGACGGCGACGCTGGCGGGTGACGGCTACATTCTGCTTTTCGGATTCGCGTTCGCGTTTTACTCGGTTAAGGGCAAGGAAATCACGCAGCGGTTTGGGAGCTTGACGGTGAACACCATCGCCTACGTGGGCGGTGCGCTGGTGCTTCTTCCACTGACGGTGTGGACGGGCTGGCACTTCGAATACTCTCAAGTCAGCGCGGCAGCTTGGGCGAGCGTGATCTTCATGGCGATTTTCCCCGCGGTGCTGGCCAGCTTGATTTACTATTACGCACTCACCTACCTTCCGGCGTCGCGCGTTTCCGCCGTTCTCTACATGCAGCCGCTGTTGGCGACGCTGCTGGCAATTCCCACGCTCGGCGAACCGGTTGGCGTTTCGTTGGCCATCGGTGGCATCCTCATATTAATCGGGGTCTACGTAACCGAACACGATCGCGAGCGCGCCTGAATGTCCGATTTTCTTCAACTGCTGAAGAGTAACCGCAACTATCGCTACACCTGGAGCGGGCAGGTGGTGAGCGAGATCGGCGACCACTTCAATAATGTTGCGGTGTTCAGCCTGGCGCTGGCGAATACACGGTCGGGGATGGTGGTGACGGGCGTTATGCTGGCGCGGGCGATTCCGGCGGTGATGGCCGGGCCGCTGGCAGGGGTGGTGCTGGACCGGTTGGATCGCAAGCAGATCATGATCGCGAGCGATTTGATCCGGGCTGTTGTCGCGCTGGGGTTCATTCTCGCCGCGGGGCGGCAGGATACCTGGCTGCTGTATCTGCTGAGCGCGCTGTTGATGTTCGCATCGCCGTTTTTCACCAGCGGGCGGTCGGCGATTTTGCCGACGATCGCGAGCAAGGAAGAGCTGCACACGGCGAATTCGTTGACGCAGACGACGCAGTGGACCACGTTGACTATCGGCGCTTTCTTGGGTGGAGCCAGCGTCACGCAATTCGGTTATGAATGGGCGTTCGCATTCAATGCGCTGTCGTTCTTGTTTTCGGCGGCATGCATTAGCAAACTGCGCGTGAAGGGCGGCGGCTTCAAAGTGCAGCGCGACGGGTTGACGGAGAACGAAGTGGTGCGGCCGTGGCATGAGTATACGGAAGGGCTGCGCTACATGCGGGCGACGCCGCTGATTCTCGGGATCGCGCTGCTGTCCGTTGGGTGGGCGTCGGGAGGGGGCGCGGCGCAAATTCTGTTCAGCTTGTTTGGGGAACTGGTTTTTCATCGCGGGCCGGCGGGAATCGGGTATATGTGGGCGTCGGCTGGCGTCGGGTTGTTGATCGGCGGAACTTATGCGCACTGGCTGGGGAAGCGGCTTTCGTTTCGAGATTACAAGCGGGCGATCGTGATTTGCTATTTGGTGCACGGCAGTTCGTATGTGGTGTTCAGCCAGATGCCGACGTTCGGGCTGGCGGTGGGGTTCCTGGCTCTGTCGCGGGCCGCAGTGGCGGTGAGCTCGGTATTGAACGTTTCGCAGTTGCTGCGGCACGTGTCGAACGAATACCGGGGGCGGGTGTTTGCGACCATTGAGACATTGGCTTGGTCGATGATGATGTTGTCGATGATGGGGGCGGGGATTGCGTCGCGGTCGTGGAGTCCGCGGACGATTGGGGCGGTGTCGGGTTTGTTGAGTTCAAGCACGGCGATTTTCTGGTTGTGGGCGCATTGGACCGGACGGCTGCCGGAGCCGGCGCGGGCGGGCGTGGAGGCGGACGAAGTTGAGGTGCATGGCGATCCGGTGGTGTAGTCGCACTGGAACGGGACCGCTCCCTCACGGTCGCGGCTCGGTAACGCGTGCGGAATTTAGTCGAGAGAATTTATGAAAACCGTATTGGTGACGGGGGCGGCGAAGCGGATTGGACGCGGGATCGCGCTGCGGCTGTATCGCGAAGGGTATCGCGTGGCGATCCACTATCTGAATTCGGAGAAGGAGGCGCTGGCGACGGCGGCGGAGTGTGGGCACGCGGAGCTGTTTCGCGCGGATCTGGAGCAGATGAGCGAAATCCAGCGGATGTTTCGCGAGGTGGAGAAGAAGCTGGGTGCGCTGTATGGTCTGGTGAATAATGCGGCACGGTTCCGGCGGCGGGATGCGCTGGAGATCACCGAGGCGGACTGGGATTTTGTTCATCGAGTGAATCTGAAGGCTACGTTTTTTTGTTGCCAGCAGGGGGCGGTGTTGATGAAGAAGTCGGGCGAGGGGAGGATCGTGAATATCGCTTCGCTGGGCGGGATTCGGCCGTGGGCGGAGTACGCGCACTATTGCTCGTCGAAGGCGGGCGTGATCATGTTGACGCGGTCGCTGGCGAAGGCGTTTGCGCCGGAGATCGCGGTGAACGCAGTGGCACCGGGAGTGATTCTGTCGTCGGGCGAGGAGCCAAGAGTGCAGGACATGATCGCGGCGACGCCGGCGGGTCGGCAGGGGACGGTGGAGGAAGTGGCGGACGCGGTGGTTTACTTCTTGGGCGCGACCAATTTTGTGACGGGGCAGGTATTGGCTGTCGACGGGGGCTTGGCGCAACGGTAGAGCCCAGGCGGCAGACGGCAGGTGGCAGGCGGCAGGGCACATGGGTTCTGGTCGGGATCAAACCAGTTTGATGCCGGCTGGGGGTTGGCGAGCCGGTTTTGACGGCTGGGTGGCGCATCGTATCTCAGACGAGAGTGCGATGAGCGGAATTTGCAAAACGAACCCACTTTCGCGAAGTCGTTGTGTGCTAGCGGCTTGGAGCTTAGCACGGGGAGGCACGCGATCAACGGGGCGGTTGTCGGCAAGGCGTTGAGCGTGGGGGTGAAGTATTTTCGTGAGTGCTGTGACCACTACCGCATCGGGATCGCCACTGGCCTCTTGGGAAAGATTACATCCGGTAAGGCGGGCGAGAGCCCATCGGCGGGAATGCTTAGGTAGTACGCAATGGTGGCGGCAATCTGTGTGGTGGATACCTGCGCCGTTGAGTGCAAGGGAACTACGCCCGCCTGGCCCAATAGCAGCGGGACATTCAGATCCCCGGTGAAGATACTGCCGTGATTCGATCCGTGGCCGTTATTTCCAAAGTAGTGGCCCTGCTTGAGGACCAGTATGATGTTACCGGCCCGCTCGCTATCGAGACCTGCTAAGAGAGCCTGCCGGTCCTCGGGCAAAATGGCAGTGCTGCCGTCCGCCTGGGCCATGGCGTAGCCACCTGAAGGAGTCTGGCGGACCAGTACTGAATCCAGCGCCGCTTCAAGCGATGGATCGATCAGAAGCTCGTGCGCGGTTTTCAATACGTCATCGGAAGGGACATAGACATACGCCATCCCGCCGTTCTCGGCCAGATGCATGCTTCCTGGGGCGCCGACGCGCGTAAGCCGCAGGTCGACGTGGTAGGCCAGGTCTAGATCCTCCGGATGAATCTCCAAGTCCGTTCTGCCGTGATCCGAGGTGATGACGAACAAGGTGTGGAAGGTCCAGGTTGGATCGTGTGCGGCGATCTCCCCAATCAGCCGGCCCAATTGTGGATCGACGACATTCTGCAGATACCCGGGTTGCGTGGCGATGCCGAACTGATGGGCCACGGAATCGGTACCCGAGAAGTAAACGGTCAGGATGTCGGGCAAGGACCCGTTTGCGAAGCTGCGGATGGCCTGGTCCATCATGCTGGTATCGAACTTCGCGAAGTCCGCTTCGCTGCCGCCGAGGAACACCAAGGCATCGGTCAAGGAGGGGACGATGGGTGTGGTGGCGCCTTTGTAGTATTCATTGAACACCACCGTGCTGGATTTGCGCGCGCGGCCGGCTAGCTCATACAGTGTCGGGACCTGGAGTTGTTCATTGGCCATGCCGCCTTCGCAGCCGGGAAACAAAAACGCGGCTCCATAAACACAGGCAATGGAGGACGGAGTCATGTAATTGATTAGCTGCGACGATTTTCGATCGAACCACGAATTGCCCGGTATCCCGTGCTTCGCCGGGAAGACGCCGGTGAAAATGGAAGCTTGCGCCGCCATGGTAACTGTCGGAAACACGGTGGAGGCGTTCTCGAACACCACGGCCGAACCAAAGCCCGATCCTTCCGTTGCGGCCCCCAGTATGCGCTCGAAGTTCGGGAGTTTGCCGTCCAGGTAGGTTTGCCGAAGAGTGTCCCAGCGCACGCCGTCCAGGTCGACGATCACGACACGCCGCGATTCGCCGGTAGCGGCCAGCACTGCGATGGCGATAAGAAGGGCCAGTCTGTGAAGCATGAGAAAGGTGGGAGAGCAGGCGCCTGGCCCACTCTCCCCTGAGATTTACTTGAACTGAACCACCGCGATGGAGGCCGTGGCGGCGAATCCAAAACCGGAGTCCAATCCTGGAGCGGTGAACTTCTGCGAAGCCATCGGCAAGGACAAAACCATGACTGCGCCGAGCGAGCCGGAAATCCCGGTATTGGCCCCGGTGGGGGGTACATCCGCCAGCGTCGCCGCTGGAAGGGTGAAGCTGTGGGCGGTTGCCGGCGACAGGCAGAAGAAGCCTCCCGATGCCTTCGTATCCTGGTTGGTGCTTCCGCCGGCGATGAGAACCACTTGCGATGTATCGCCGCCGGTCCAGGTCACTGTAGCGCCCGATGCCCGGGTAATGGTGGTGAGCTGGGCCCGGTTGTTCCAGTTGATCTGCGACCCCATATTGATGGTCGCCTTGAATGCGCCCACGTCGGGACCGCCGGGGCCGGTCACGGTAAACGAGCCACCCTCCAGGAAGGGCGGTAACTGTTCGGTGCCGGGAAGCGGCAGCACGCCGCCGAGAATCCCAAGATAGAGCCCTGGGCTGGATTTCGCGTCAAGTTGAGCGATCGGCCTGTTGCCTTTGATTCCGCTGACCTGCAATTGCGCCCCGGCGTTCAACTGGCGGCCGACGCCCAGGCCGAGCGTGCTCGGATCGGAGAGCAGCGCCCCGAGGTCGATGGACCGTTCCGTGGATACGCAGGTGCCCACGGGCGGCAGATTCAGCAGCGGGCTGAAGGCGAGTTCGCCGCCAGCGGGAATGTCGGAGAAGGTACCGAGGCCAACATCCAAAGTGATATCAACCGGAGGTTGACTGGGATCCAGTTGACCGCTCAGCCCGGCGCGCATCAGGATGAGGCCACCGGTCTTGCCTCCCTTGGACATCATGTCGCCGAACGGGTTCGCCACATCCTGGCAGTGCTGGCCGGTGGCGTGAATGGCCATGCGGACGGTGTTGCTCCAGGACTTTCCCGCTTGAATTTGAACCGGCACGGAGCATCCGGCTGGAGCATCGCCGGGCACTTCGAAATACACGTTGTCGACTCCGGCCAGCGTTGGCGCGCGGCCGCTGTACACTCGCCGCGCCACTTTACCGCCCACCAGAATCTGGACCGGGATGGCCGTCATGTCGCCACCCGGAGCGGGCGTATTGTCCCCGGTGTTGATGGGCCCGAGCCCGGTGCCCCAAACGATGACTAATTGTCCCGGTTTGGCGGTATGGGAGGGAGTATTCAGCGGTTGATCAAAGCTGGAATTCCAGTTCTGAATGATACCCGGCCCCGAACCGCCGAGGGTGCTGAAGATTCCAAGTTGCGTGTCCACAATGGCGACCGGTTCCGCGGCGCTGGTCTTGCCCGCGTAGGCGACTGTTATCTGCGCTGAACCCAGTGAGAGATTAGATGGCAAGATGGCGTTGATTTGCTTCGCTGAGACGTAATGCAGGTAGGCGCGCTTCGTGCTGGCGCCTTGGGTGACCTGTACTACGACGCCGCCCATGGTGTCTGGGATCGGAAAGGAAGCCACTGTCTGACTACTCACCGGCCCGATCCCATCTCCATAGATGGTGAAAAAGGAACCGCGAGCGATGCCGGCGCGATTGCTGGCCGCATTGACGATACCGCCGGGATTGATCACCGGACTCGTGGTTGGCCCACCCGAGGCGGTAATGGTAAATGTCAGCGTGAACATTTGCGATCCGTTCAATTTCCCGATCACCTTCCAAAGGCCTGGATTGGATGCCGGCGGCTGTCCGGCGATGTCAAACTCGGTCATCAGACACCAGTTCCCCGGCGAATCGAGGGGATCAAAGATGACGCTAGCCGGCGCGTAGAATGCACCAGAAGGGTTGTAATAGTCCACTTCGAAGACATCGTTCTTGCTGGCATCGGTTGCCCTGAACCAAAGAAAGGCGGCTGGATCGGTACTGAGAAAGGTGGTATAGGCAACAGGTTGGTCGCACGTGGTTGGTTCCGGCTTGGTCATGAGATAGATGGGAACTTGAGTAGCCGATAACGCTGCAGCGCAAACGAACAACAGCAACACGATCAGAATCCATTGGCGCATAAGAACTCCTCCGCTAAGCCACGAGGCAATCCGCTGCCCGTGCCGGAACTAGCAGATTCTGGTGAAGATACCAGCCGGATGGCACACTGGCTGCGTGGAATGGCGAACCCAGTGTGCGCTAGCTCACCCAGGCAGGAAGAAGCGGGAAGAGCTGAGGATCAAGGCGCAAGGGGCGGTGGCGACTCTCCGAAAGAATAGGTTCACATCTCGGCGGGGTGATTCGATAAGGGATTTGTGAGCCGCTTTGTCGATAACGCCGTCCGGATTTTCGAGGCGGCGGAGGGTGCAGTTGAGGGCGGACACACACCTTCGGACATGACCATCTTAATTAGTCCTGAGGGAGGAATCCGGATGGTGGCCGATTCGGATTGGCCGCTGGATTCTTTGCAATCCTATCATGGGTCCAAGATGGCATACCGAGTCAGCCAACACGCATCCATGGTGCGTGTGGAGGGGCGGGCAGGTTCTCGAACTTGCTTGTTCGAAACCGCAAGGCCCGAACGGGCCGCCCGCTTTCTCTTGAATCGGATGCCGAGTTATCGGATGGATACACTGCCCCTGCTGGGGGCGGGCTGAGGGAAGACCTGTCACAGGCTAGAGCTGGTGCAATTCACAGGCTAAAGCCTGTGCTACCAAATCTACCAGACCAGTGCTACGTGATCGCGGTCCGCCGTGTTCCGATCGTCGGTGTAGATATGCCCAGCGCCCTTCCACTCCGTTGCGCCGGCGATTTCCCAATTCGTGACGAGTAAGTTGGTGGTGTACGTATCGCCGGGGATCACCGCTTTGATCCACGCGCGCCCGAGAGCGCGCCGGAAGGAGGCCAGGACGTTTTTCGCATAGTCGGAAATCAACGCGCGATCCATTTGTATGTTCGCAGCGACATGTTCCGATACCGCTCCGGCATCGGAGAAAAACTCGACGGTCAGCAATTCATCGGGTATGCCCATGCCGCTGTACGCATCGAGCAGCGTGAAGCCGTAGCGCCTGCCTTCGTGCCGGAATTGGCGAAGTGCATAGCGCGCCGAAAGGGGGAGGAATCGGATTTTCGGCGGCAGTGGCCGCATCAGGAATTCCCGTTCGGCGATGCGTTGGACCGTGGAATCGACGTCGACTGCATCCACGCGTTCGACAAATTCCATCGCGGAGGCGTCTCTGGGAAAGGTGAACCCGGCAGATCCAACCGCGAGCACCTGCGGGCTGCGAGTGGCGGCCAGCGCCCGATCGGCTTCTCGTATATATTCGAATGAGCTTTCACCGTTGTCCGCGTAGACTCCGGAAGCTGCGCCGCCGTTCAAGTACATCACGCGCTCCATGCGTCCGTCGTCGTTCTTCTCCTCTACGATGCGAATGGATTGGTGCGGGCTGTCGAATGCGAACCGCGCGTTGTCCGATGCGCCGGCGAATCGCGAGATCGGTAAGGCGGCCACAACGCCCAAGGCAAGCCATCGGACGTGGCGGACGGAAATGAGCAGAGCTGCCGCAAGCAGGATCGCGCAGATCACATACGTCGAGGCGCGCACGCCCCAATAGGGAAACATGTAAATCGGCGTGACGATGCCACCCACCACTGAGCCGAGCGTCGAGTAAAACAGAATCTTGCCCGAAGCCTTCCCTGCTTTGCCTTCCGTGTTGGTCAACTCCGCGAGCATCGGCACCGTTTGCGACGCCAGATACACCGGCAACACGAACAATACCGCCGCCGCGATTCCGATTCCGAGCCCCAACCCGACCCCGGCATCCAGCGTTTTTTCCAGCAGCGGCGCTTCCACGCGGAACGAAAGCGCGGCATAGATGCCGCCCGCCAGCAGCAGATTGCGCGCCACCGCTCTTCTGATTCGCTGGCTGTCCCATCGCGCCGACAGCACACCGCCGTGCCAATATCCGGCGCTCAACGCCAGCAGCACCACACCCAGCATCACGCCCGTAAGCGTCATGCTCGACCCGGCGATCGGGATAGCCAACCGGATGGCAATCACCTCGACGGCCAGCGTGGAAAATCCTTCGACAAATGCAACCAGAGCGATGGTAAGAATGGCCAGCCCCTCTCTTCGTTTACCCGATTTATGTACCATGAGAACACACTGCGGCCCTGACACCTAACCCTTTTCCAGAAACTCGCCGCTACCCATTGATCAGCCGGATGTGGGGCAGGTTGATAACCTGCAGTGGGTTGGTAACCCGCTTGACGAAGCGCGATTAACAATCGCGCGCAGGTTGGCAACCTGCCCCACAGGGCAGTGATCAGTAGCCGGCGCATCGAGTTTCTGTCTCGCGCAACTGGCATCTAATCTCTTTCCAGAAACTCGCCCCTACCCATTGATCAGCCGGATGTAGGGCAGGTTGATAACCTGCAGCGGGTTGGTAACTCGCTTGGCGAAGCGCGATTAACAATCGCGCGTAGGTTGGCAACCTGCCCCACAGGGCAGTGATCAGTAGCCGGCGCAACGAGTTTCTGTCTCGTGCAACTGGCGCCTAACACCTGACACCTGCCGCATTGGTGTATCCTTATCAATCGTTGGGGAGGTTCATCATGAAGCTCACGATTTCGTTAGCTCTGCTATCCACGGCGCTGCTCGCCGCCGATCAAAAACCAAAATATCTGGACAAGGAAACTTACTTCCAGATGGAGAGCGTCACCGCGCCCGCAATCTCGCCTGACGGCACGCAAATCGCCTTCAGCCGCGGCTGGGCCGACATGATGAAGGACCAGGAACAGGCCAACCTATGGCTAGTGGACGTGCAAGGCAACCGTCCGCGCGAGCTGACGCAAGGCGCGTGGCGCGACTCCGCACCCGCATGGGCGCCCGACGGCAAGCGCATCGCTTTCCTCTCCGACCGCTCCGGTACGCGGCAGATTCACGTGATGTGGGTGGACACGCACGAGGTGTCGCAGCTCACGCACCTGGATCACGCGCCGGCGAATCTGCGCTGGTCGCCCGACGGCAATTGGATCGCTTTCACGCAGGCAATTCCCGATGAGACCAACTTGCTGCCGGTGCGTCTTCCGAAAACTCCGAAAGGCGCGCAGCTCGCCAAACCCGCCGTGATCGTCGACCGCTTGAGTTGGGGCCGCGACGGCTTCGGCCAGACGGTGAAGGAATACACGCATGTATTCCTGGTCGATTCCAGCATCGGTGGCACGCCCAAGCAGATCACCAGCGGCAACTACAATCACGCCGATCCTGAGTGGTCGGCCGATGGCAAGACCATCTATGTCTCCGGCATCCGTAAGCCCGACGCCGAATACCTGCACGGCGATTCCGAGATTTACTCCATCGATGTCGCGACGCTCGATATCAAAGCTCTCACCGATCGCAAAGGTCCGGACAACAATCCCCGGCCCTCGCCCGACGGCAAGTGGATCGCGTACACCGGCTACGACGATCACGGGTTCACCAACACGCTCGCCAGCCTCTATCTGATGGATTCCACCGGCGGGCACAAGCAGGTCTGGATCGATACGCTGGCCAACTCGCCCACCGAGGTCCACTGGGCGCACGATAATTCGGGGGTCTACTTCGCGGTTTCCGAAGCCGGTGTGACGAATCTCTACTTCGCCGATGTCAACTCGCCGCGTGGAAAACCTCGCAAGCTTACCAACGCGGTGCAGGTGTTGAACGGCGTCACGGTTGCGGACAACGGGCGGGCTGCCGCGGTTCGATCCACCTTCAAGGAACCAGGGTCGCTGGTGACCTTCCCGGTTAGCAATCCGGCGGGCATCAAGAAGTTGGTGGACGTGAACGCCGATGTGCTGGACGGCGTGAAGCTGGCCGACGTCGAGGAGATGTGGTTCCCCTCCGCCGACGGCTGGAAGGTGCAAGGCTGGCTGATGAAGCCGGCGAATTTCGATCCGGCGAAGAAATATCCGCTGCTGTTGTACATTCACGGCGGACCGTGGTCGCTCTACACTGTCGGTTTCAATTGGGACTGGCAGAATTTCGCCGCCAACGGTTACGCAGTGCTGTACGTGAATCCGCGCGGCTCCACTGGCTACGGCCAGGAGTTCGTCAACGGCATCCAATATTCTTATCCCGGCAAAGATTATGACGACCTGATGGCCGGCGTCGACGCCGCTATCGCCAAGGGTTTCGTCGATACCGACAACTTGTTCGTGTGCGGTGGATCGGGCGGCGGCGTGCTCACCGCCTGGATCGTGGGCCACACCAACCGCTTCCGCGCCGCAGTCTCCATGCGCCCGGTGATCGACTGGGGCTCCTTCGTCGGCATCACCGACGGCCCATCGTGGTACCTGCAATTCCACAAATACCCGTGGGAAGATCCGGTGGAATACGCGGTCCGCTCGCCGCTGCACTACGTAGCGAACGTGACGACGCCGACGATGGTGATGACCGGCGAATCCGACATGCGCACGCCGATCGTCCAAAGCGAAGAGTTCTATCGCGCCCTGAAGATGCTGCACAAAGAGACGCTAATGGTCCGCATGCCCGAAGAATTCCACGGCTGGCGCCGCCCCTCGCACCGCCTATTGCAGCAACTCTACCTGCAAGCGTGGTTCGAAAAGTGGCGCAAGAAAGACAAATCCGAAAGCGTCCCAACAAGCAACTGACCGGTGGTCAAACGGGGCCGATTGATTTGTCTACCAGGCAGGGCCGTGACAAAAGGGGGCATCGTGCCAGCGCCAATCACGTTGTTAAAACCATCTGATGTTCTGCGCCTCTTCGGACTACCGGAGGACCTATGCCATCGTGGTACCGACACTCGCTATGGCGGAACGAAAAGTCGCCCGCTCCCACCAAATGGACAGTTTGAGGTTCAGGTGAGTAGAGTGCGTCTAGGTAATCTTCTACATCAACCTCTCTACCGTGCAAACTCCGAAAGACTGAGGAGGTGGAAGTTCTTCAGTTCACCTCCTAAGTTTTCCACGTATCCGGTCCAGAATCGTCGCAATGTTGGTACGTCGTATGGTCGGCCAGCGTCACTACATGGCACCTCTGGACGTATGCAATACAGACTCATGTTCTCAAGTGGCTTGGTATTCGCCACGCTCGGCGGGACACGCAACGCCATATGTTGATTCGCGTTGAACTGAACAAACTGCAGGAATCCACTCGCTCCGCAGTCCTCATCCAAGTCGCTAATGAGATAAATCGCTCGTACACCTACCGATTTTCGCGAGCGTTCCGCAGACGCAGCATCAACGACCGACGCCAATAGGCAGGAATACGGCGCCAAAGATCCGCAACCAACTTGATTGCGTGCAGGCCGCGATCCCCGTCGACCACGTTCGTTTTTGCGATCACAAGGGTCAACCCGAGAAGAGTCGCAGTTCCGAACAGCAGCTTCCACCTTGCCTGATGCGTCCTCAATGGCTTGTTTCATCGTGATACGCCATTGTTCGAGCCCGCTGGTATCACAATATTGAGGCAGTGTAAATTCTAAAGATGCCATTGGCGCAACGCCGGAGGAATCCCGACCGACGGCACGAGCGACCAAAGAACTCCCAGGTGGAAGTTCTCTTGCCACACGTCGGAAAGCAGTGACGCATCCCAGGCGTTGGGTGTTAGTCATACTTAGGGAGAGGTCGCATAGAATCGTCGCGGTAACGCTCAGTCGCGGGTCACACGGCGTCGTGGCATCGAGGCTCAACGCCGGCCAGAAACACGCTATTGCTGCAAGCCCACTCCGTAGCATTCCCATATTCTAGGCTGCCCCTGACGCACGCGATGCCAGTCGCGAGGCCTTTCGCAATAGCAGATTACTGAAGCGTGGTGCGGGCTCAAAGAGAATTGGCGAGTCGTTCGCACGGCTGTAGCCGTACCGATAGCGGGTGGTAGTGTCTCCACCGTGTTTTTGGACTTCAGCGAGACGAGCATCACTAGTCGCGACCTGATCTTCGAGCCTCGCGATGGCCTCATCATGCTTGCTAAGATCCTCTTGCCAAGCTTTGCGGCGCTCCTCGCACGTCCGCAATGAACGCCGCATTTCGATCACACGATAGTGATTGTGATGCTTATGGACAAGGACGATGTATGCAATAGCACCAAAGAGGGATAGACCGATCGTTGCAGACGTAAAAGCGGAGTCGTAACCTTGGCGGGCAGTCTTGTCGGCCAGTTCCATAGTTCGAATATCGTCGTCTTCTTCCTTTTTCAAAGACACGCGACGTGGTTCTTCGGTTTCCTTCGAAATGCGGTCTTGCACCTGCGCCACGCGGGCCCTTTGCTGTTGCTGCTCCTCCAAGAGCCCGCGTAAATTCCCAAAACCCCAAAGGATTTGCACCGAGAGAAGCACCAGTGCAATTGCGCCACCACGCTCAAGCCACGTGACAAACCGGGATTCTTCCGTACTCGTTAAGCTTCGCGAGAATAGGTCGTGAAGAAACTTGAAGCTGAATCCCAGGAGCACTATTGCGAACAGGGGGGCAAAATCGGTGAGTGCCCGAAAGATCGCAAACCCAGCGGACTCCGGTCGTTGAGGAGCAATAGTACCGGGACTCTCGGGAAGAACCGAGTTTCCTGCCCTTGACGCCGCATTGCCGCCCTCAGAGGGTCTCGTCAAGTCATTGCCTAGGTGCAACTGTTCAAGCATCTGACCTTGAAAGCGCAAATCCGCAAAAATTGCCACCGCGAAAATCAATGTATAGACGGCTGCCTGTATCCAAAACGACACCCGCGACGGGTCAAAATGGCGATGCACTGCCGGGAGTTTGGTTTCAAGGTCTGCAAGAGCTGCTTCCTCCTTCGCAAGGTCTACAGCGGCGACCGCACGTTGTGTTTTGGCACGCACGAGATGTGCGTGCACTTGCGACAGATCCTCCTTAAGATCGCGTATGTCCTGTGCAAAGAAATACGACTCTCCGTGCTCTTTCGACAGGCCTAACCAGCCATCCACGAGGCCGGCGTTCCACGCGTCGCTCGGTTTCGCGCTAACCGGCGTGGAATCAGGGAACTCCTCTGCCCGAGACGTGTCCGGCACGATAGAACCTGGAACCATCGCATCGTCCTTCCCGCCCTTTGGCTCTGAAGAAAGCTGTAATATCGGCGTCGTGGTCATCGTTTCCCCCCTGCTGCTGCTTGAGCAGCAGGCTCGTCGGTATCCCCCGGCGAGCTTACGATGCTCGCTGCGGCGTAAACTTCCAAAATAATCAACCTAACCTTTTCGTCGTAAGACTCAAGCTGCGATCGAGCTACCCGAAACGTGGACTCCAGTATCAGGCGCCGCTCCGTGAGTTGTCCCAGAAGCGCGGTGTCTTGCTTCAGCTCTTGGGCGGTGCTTTCATATTGTCTAAGAGCTTCACCGCGGGCATTTCGTGCTTCCTGAATGGACCCGGCAAGAGCACCCGCTTCGGCCGCAGCCGCATTGAGCGCGGTCAGGTCCTCCTCGGAGGCTAAGCCCGCCAATTTCCAGCGGTCGCGTCGGTCACTCTCATTGAGAAACGTGAGCTCTGGCTCCGGCCGGAATTTCTTCTCGCGTTTTGGCCATTTCACGTAATCGTCGACTGTTGGGACGTGGTCCAATTCTTCAAGCTCGTTGAGGATTCGGCGTTGTGCACGCTCGCAGTGGTCTTGCCGCGAAAAAATACCGCGATACACCGTGCCATACGCGAGCGCTACCAAGCACCCTAACATCGCGGCGCAGAGGACACCCCAGGAGATGGGCCCGAGCGAATTGGACGCACGTAATGCGGCAATGGAGTGAGTTAAAAGTGCAGCAAATGGAGCCAGTGCTGCAGTGCCGAAAAAGAGCCGCGCTGGAACAGTGACGGTCATACCGCGGCGCATGGGAACGGTTACGTTGGCGTGAAAAACGAGGAGGGCGGCCACCGTTAGCAAACAGTACGCGACGCCGACGTACACGCCAAGCACCGATCTAGTGGCCTCTGCACCTTGTCCGCTCGGTTGCGGCGTCGCGAGAACCATACCCACTATCAGGCACAATCCCAAGAACAGAAATGGTGTAATGGCCAGAAGCTGCACAAAATCATGATGTCGAAGCGCACCGATCCTTCGAGTCACGCTCCCTCCCGACAGGTCAAAAATATTCAACCAACCGGCAAGGCGATCCTCCACTCCACTCGTCTGTGCCCGGCGGTCCCCGCGTGGCCTGCGCTTCGCCCACATTGGGTCAAACCTTAGAATGATCCCGCGTGTGACCCAAACGATGCCGACGAGAATCCCCAGGAAAACGCAAATACCTACAAGCACCGTGCCCAGGAGTACGAGTAGCCCCCAAAAACCGTGCAGGCTCTGCACGAATTCTGAGCTGCGGACCTGCACAATAAAGCCCGTAGCTGGCGAGGAAAACAGAGGCTTCAACAGTTCCGCGAGGCCAATGCCAATGGCTGGCAATGCAAAATACGATGCCCACAACAGAAACGATGCGACATTGCGAGAAATACCAAGAGCGTAAAGCTCCCTTGCGGCCTCATCCGCCGTTTCAGCCTGTTTCGCAACTTGCCCGCGCAACTGTGAGACTTCCGAACGCGTGTTATTCAGCATCTGCTCGTTTTCGATCTTAGCCTCACGCTCGACTGCACTCTGCTCGTGAGCAAGAGCTATCTCGTGCCTGACACGAGTTAATTGTCGCTCACGGTGCGCCGCGTCTTGCTCCAATGCTCGTGCCTTCCTAAATGCATACTCGTGACCGTGAATAGTACACGCGGCAGTCTCAAATGCAGCTTCCAACTTGGGGCGTTTCGTTCGAAGATCAGCGAGGCTGTTTTCCGCATTAAGCAGCGCGGTTCTCGCTTCTTGTTGGCGAGTGCGGCCGCCTATAACGTCGGGTGCGACCTGATCAATACGCGCATTCAAATATACTCTGTGGACTTCGCATGCCTCTTCGAGGAGGGTCCGTTGCGCGCTCACCAGTTTGATGCAACTCTCAGTGACCTCCTGGCGCGAGACGCGGAAAAGCGCGCATCGGGAGACGAACTCTCTGACCTCTTCGAGCACCGGAAGGCTCTTGAGGGGTGCGGCAAGCGCTGTCTCGGTTATGGACGATGAAGGCACAGGTGCCGCTGGAATGGGCTCAAGTACAAGAAACTCCGGATCGACTATTTGACTCTCGGCCGGCGTCGCCCCAGGAATCTCCGGTGGTTCGCGTTTTCCACCTAACAGGCTTAAGAACCGCATGTGTGTAAATGACCCCTACTTGTGCCAAAACTCGCTCCGCTATCGTATCACAATTTCACCGGAATGCGCCGCGCTAGACGTTGAGTCTCGTACTAGGCTTGCCAGGAGGCTATATAATATTTGCGATATCCTCGATATGCCCAACGAATTTCGATGCTCGGCTGGCGCCGCCCCTCGCACCCAGCAGCTCTACCTGCAAGCCTGGTTCGAAAAGTGGCGCAAGAAAAACGCGAAGTCGGAAAGCGTCCCCACGAGCAGCAATTAGCCAAAACCGAAGCTCGTCACCACGGCCACGAAAACCCGCCCATGATCCGCGTCCCCTTCGGATCGGGACCGTACTTGTTGCGCCCAACAGTCCCCGCTAGCACCCCCAACTCCACCAGCATCCACACGCTCAGCGCCATCACCACCGCGATGGCGACGGTCTGACCCGCGCCAATCCCAGCCCAGCCCCAGCCCAATCCAAAAAACACGAGCAACGCCGGCGCAAGATACAACAGCAGCAACCACAGCCCGCTTTTCGCGCGATCGTGCAAGCGCTTCACCGCGATCGCCGCCGCCGGCACAAGCAAAACAAACAGCGCCGCAAACGCGAGAGTGTATAGCGGCCCGCGAGTCCCCACCTCCATTGACCGCTCCAGGCTCCCCACAATCAGGCCCCACAGAAAGAGCAGCAGCATGCTCCACGCCGTCCCCAGCCAATACTTCGCCCGGTTGATCCGGCCCTGGAACCCCAACAGAAAACCGCCCCAATCCATCGACGGCAGTCCTTTCGCCCGCAGCAACTGCAGCAGCGCCGTGTCCTGCGCCTTGCCCATCCCGCGCGGCCCCACCGGCAACGGCTGGTGATTCGCCGCGAAATGGATGAACCGCGTCTCACCCAAACGCTCCGGCAGCGGGCGCGGAAACAAGTTGCCCAGCAACGCCCGGAACCGCGTCCATTCCGCCTCGCGCTCCGCCTCGCTCAACGGCAGCAGATGCGGATGCGCCCACAGGATCAGCTTCTCCGGCGGCAGCGAATCGATGAGATGCGAGATCTCCCAGCGCAGTCCTTCGGTGACCCCGGTGGCCCACACCACCAGTTGCGATACCTGCACCACATCGGCCACCTTCTGCTGCCATCGGTCGTGGCTCACGTAGAACCGGGCCGCGCCCAGCGCCGGCAGTTGCTCGCCGGGCCGTCCTATCGCGATCACTGGACCCAGCCCGCCCAGCCCATGCGTCAATCGCTGCTCCGCATTGTTGAAGGGAATGGTCCCCAACATCTTCTCAGACCACCCCGGCCGCCCCACCTGTGCATCGAGCGCAAACGATCGCAGATAAAGAATCGGCCTCCGCGACCCGGCGCGCCGCAGTTCCTCTTCCGCACTGCGCGCCCGAGTCTGCCAGGTCCGCCGCAGGAATCGGTTATACACTCGCGACAACACGAAGATGGAGAAGACCAGCCACAGCAGCATCACTACAATGCCGCCCTTCGCCTCTTTGGCGATCGCGCCGACGACATACCCAGCCGCCACGATGGCCATCATGCCCAACAAGGGCAGCACCACCCCGGAAAACGTATGCCGCGGCGGAGTCTGCACGCCGCTATCGTGCAGCGACGCAAGCAACCACTCGCGCCAATTGGTGTCGTCGGGATGTACCGGTTGCATGGGAACCTCCTGGTGAGCGCCCTTGTTCCTACCAATCATAACCAAAGGAATTTGACATCCTAGCTCGTGCGTGTAGACCCACACGCGTACTATGAGTACTGTCAAAAGAACGTAGGTCCGTTCAACCAATTCGGTGTTATGATCGGTGCTGCCCGAAATTCAGATCCTCAATGAGAGGGACCAGGATCGGGGCATCCAAAGTGAACTGCGCGGATCGCCTCCCTCCACCCTGATAAACGGCAAGGAGCACATATGAAGAAATGTTTCGTCCTGATCGCGATTGCGTTGGTTTGTCTCGCTCTCGCACCGTTCGCTTCCGCAGACGATCCCAAGGGTCACTTCAGCGTCCACCCAAAAACCTTCGTGGGCAAAGCCGGCGATTGCGGCACTGGATATCCCGCTGGGTCTGAAATTGTGACCGCCGCATGGATCCAAGGAATTGGTCTCCCGGACAACGGCGGAGCCAACAGCAACCCCTCGAATCACGCCGACAACCTAAACAAGAATGACGACCGCAATGGCCTGCTTCTCTCGAAAAACGGCGCGACCGCGGATTGCTCGGCTGCCGGCGCTGACATCACCGGCGCGGACGGAGCTGTTCTAACGGAACTCGGCTTCGATATTCGCAACGGCACCCACTGCGGCGGTGGCGCTCCACGCTTTAATGTCGACGCCAGCGACGGATTTCATTTCGTCGGCAACTGCTCGGCGCCATTCGCAAACGCGACACCGGCGCCCCAAGACCCAACCGCTTGGACGCGCTTACGATTCGACCTTACACAAGCAAATCCGCCAGTCACCCCCGGTGCGAAGATCAAGAGCATCTCGATTATTTTCGACGAGGGCACGGATGGAGGCCCCGGCGCCGGTCTTGCTGTCATCGACAACGTCGATGTGAACGGTGTGCTGGCCGTCAAGCAGTAACCACACCTCTTGCATCTCACGGATCAACGGACGGGGCTGCATAACCGGTACCCATCCGTTGATCGCAGGAGTAGTGTGTGTCAGAGTCACCGCTCGGCCCAGAAACGCACCTTACGTCCCTGCACCTAGCTTCAGTCCCCTTACATTGCAAGCTTGTAGCCACTTATTCACTGGAAACCAGGCCGCGCGTCGTGTCATCCTAGTCACTTGTTCCGAACAAAACGAATACTGCTTGGCTGTGTCATCGCCCTTGCGGCCCTTCCGCTGTGGAGCGCCGATGCGCCGAAGAAGCCTCGCCTGGTCGTGGCGATTGTAATCGACCAGTTCCGCTACGATTACCTGCTGCGCTTTCGCCGCGACTACAATTCCGGATTGAAACGCCTGCTCGAGCAAGGCGCCGTCTTCACTGACGCTCACTATCTGCACGCGGCGACGGTGACTGCCGTGGGCCACTCCACCTTCCTCAGCGGCGCGACGCCGTCCGTCAGCGGAATCATCGCCAACGAATGGTACGACCGCGAAAGCGGCCGATCGGTCACCAGCGTTTTCGATCCAACATCGAAAATGGTCGGCGGAGTTCCGGGTGCGCCTGGCTCGTCGCCCCGCCGCTTGCTGGTGAGCACCGTCGGCGACGAAATCAAGATCCAGGGCGCGGAGTCGCGTGTCATCGGAGTGTCCATCAAGGATCGCAGCGCTATTCTTCCGGTGGGCCACATGGCCGACGGGGCCTACTGGTACGATCCCGCTTCGCACCATTGGGTGACCAGCACCTACTATCGCCCCGAGCTCCCCGACTGGGTGCGCAAACTGAACGGCGAGAACGGGTATCAGCGTTACCTCGGCGCCAAGTGGCTGCCCTTCGACGCCAAGGATGACTCCGCGACGCCATTCTGCACCATGGTTTCGGGCGCCGGGGTTCGATTCTGCGGCGGCCTGGAAGCAACACCCTGGGGCAACGAGATGATCGAGGAATTCGCCGAGCGAGCGGTCTCCAGCGAAAACCTCGGACATCACTCCGGCGTCGATCTTCTGGCCATTAGCTTCTCATCGAACGATTATGTCGGCCACGCCGTGGGCCCCGACGACCCGGCAGTTCGCGATATTTCCATTCGTACCGATCGCCTGCTGGGCAAACTGCTCGACTTTGTCGATGCGCGCGTCGGCAACGGCAACACGCTGGTGGTACTCACCGCGGATCACGGGGTCGCACCGGTGCCCGAGGTCAATCAGGCGCGGAGAATGCCGGGCGGCCGCCTATCCGAACCTCGACTCTCGAAAAAGATTTCAGACGCCCTTACTAAGCGGTTTGGGCCGGGGAAGTGGCTGCTCGCCGGTTCGCCTCACATGCCGTACCTGAATTTGGAATTAGTTGAAACCCGCAATCTCGAGCCGGCCGAAGTGGAGCGAGTCGCCGCGCAGGCAGCGTCCACGGAGGAACACATCGCGCGCGTCTATACTCGCCACGAGCTGCAAGCCGGGCAAGTGCAACGCGACGAAATCGGCCGCGCCATGAGCCTGGGATTTTACGGACCTCGCTCCGGCGACCTGTTCATCCTGCAGGAGCCCTACTATCTCTTCGAAGCAACCGGCACTTCGCACGGAACACCCTACGACTACGATAACCACGTCCCCATCATTTTCCTGGGCTCCGGCATCAAGGCGCGGTCGTTCGCGAACAAAGTTGCCGTGAACGATATCGCGCCGACCTTGGCCGCAATTCTTGGCGTCGAACAACCGAGCGGTTCCGTCGGCCGCGTATTAAGCGAGATGTTGCAATAACACACTCGCCGTGCTGGGATACGCCGATACCGACGCCGTCACCTGGGCGCGCGGAACTTCGATGTCTTCCGAGCTGAGCGACGCCACACCCCCAAGCCGGCCGGCTTCTGGGCGTTAGTCTACGGCATTCGCGCCGATCAAGGTGCCGCGCTAGCCCAACGTCCACAAAGAATGGAAAACGCGCCGGCGCAGACCGGTCAGCGCCAACATACATACGCTGTATGTATACTAGAGTCGATGGTCGAACCTCCGATTCGATTGGGACCAGGCGAATCGGGAGCATATTTTCAGCCATCATGTGACGCCGAGAACGGTGGACCGTAATAGGCGAAACGGACCAGACGCGAATGATCATCATTGTCTTCACCATGCGAGACGAACTGGTTCGGACGGTGACGGCTTATGATGCCAGCGCGCGAATGCGAACAGAAGACTTCAGAGCGAAAGGACAATGATCATGCAGACCAAGGCCGACCGGCCAAAAGTTCCGAAGTTCACCAAGGAGGCGGAAGAGGCCAAGTGGTGGGACGACCATAAGGAGATGGTTGAGCGGAATCTGATCCAAGCGATCGGGAACGGGACAGCGCGCCGCGGTGTGGCGAATCGCTTGGTGCAGGAAGCGCGCACCTCGAGAAACGTCACCATCCGGCTGGCTGAAGCGGACCTGAATCTCGCCCGCAAACAGGCAGAAGAAAAGGGACTGCCGTACCAGACTTACATCAAGTCGGTGCTGCACGAAGAACTTGTAAAACGGCAGCGCCGTGCTAGATAAGAGGACCTCGGCACATTTCTATGGATGTTTATTGCTTAGAAACAAACGGGATGAGTTCTCCGTGGCCGAAGGTAGTGGAAATCGCATCTCCTGGCGTTGAGATCACACTCCACTATTGACACGCTGCGCGTTCCGTCATATCGTAAGGGTAAATAACCATCTAGCGCTTGGCCGACACCCGTGCAGGTGGTACGACATTCGGCGAATTAGCCTCTTTTCGTCAACATTCGTACGACATCCGTCTGACGTAGAACCCTGATTAGGGACAGACGACCTCGTACCGAAGCGCCAGCGGGAAGGATGTCATACCGCCCAATGCAACTCGCTCCGCAAGAGCCTCATTTTCATGTTCCGTTGCCCGTGCCGCTCCCTTGGTTCGCCGTCAAGGTGAGAGTGCGAGGGGAGCCACAAGTGGCTCAAACGCTGCGCAGCCGGGAATACGAATGTGTACTGCCGACGTACCCGGAACGTAGACGCTATTCGGATCGGTTGAAACGGATAGAGAAGGCGCTGTTCCCTGGCTACGTATTCTGCCGCTTCGACCCGCTTAGAAGGCTGCCGATCCTTACTGCTCCCGGCGTTGAGCACGTCGTCAGCGTGGCGCGAGTTCCGGAACCTGTGCCGGATGCCGAGATCAATGCGATCCGTCAGATTATGCAATCGGGCGCGCTCGCAAAACCCTGGCCGTACTTGAGAGTCGGGCAGCAAGTTCGAATTGATGAGGGGTCCTTGCTAGGCATAGAAGGACTGTTGGTTCAGGAACGAGGAAAAGACCGGCTGGTAGTTTCGATACACCTGCTGCAACGGTCCGTGGCCGTCCAGGTGGATCGGGAGTCCATCCGGCCGGTCTAGTTGGCCGGACCATAGGGATTTCATCATGAAGTGCCCCAAATGCAACAGCTCCCAGGTACGTCCATCGAAGCGATCCAGATGGTTTGATCTATACCTTACTCTCGGCCGCCGGCGGTTTCGATGCCGGGACTGCCGCCGCAGTTTCTATGCGCGCGAGAAACCCGAGTCTTCTGCCGAACCATCCGCACGGCCGCGCGATCGGAAGGGCTCCGGAGATCATTTCCGGAGCGTTCTCAGCCGGCAGACCCAACGCCGCCTACGCGAGGCCTTGATATTTGCAATTATGCTGGCCTTGTTCATCGTCTTCCTGCGATATCTCACTCGCGAGCCGGCTGCGGGGAATCCCGATTCTTTGGGGACCTCCCAATCGCGGCCCCCAGCATCGCAAACCACCAACTGCCGAGCCCTAACCGCACCAATGGGTAATCGACACACGCGTGAATCATCACGGCCGTTAGTCCAATCGACCAGACACACTTGATTCCACTCCGCAGCGCCAGCACGAATAGCGCTGCCATCAGCGCCACCACTCCCAGGCCTCCTTCCGCGGCCCACTGTCCCCACTCGCAGTGAGCGTGGTTGGCGATGACGCCGAAATCGGCCACGGCGTACGCGGGATAGGCTGTGGTCCAGGTTCCGAGTCCAAATCCGGTCAGAGGACGCGCTCGCACCATCGCCATTGCGGACTCCAGGAATTCGCGCCTGAGTGCATAGGGATCGGGCTGCCAAAGGCGCTGCCATACGGCCTGGGGGCCGGCAACCAGAGTGAACGCCATCACGCCGGTAACGATGAGCAGCAGTCGCGCGCCGGACCGCTGTTTGGCTGCGTCCCGCCGCATGGCCAACAGGGGCACCGCTGCCAATTCCAGCGTAACCAGGGCCGTGCCCGCGCGCGAAGTGGAGGCGATGACGCTGCCAAACATCACCGAGGCTACGGCGGCGTAGATCCACCAGTTACGGCGGCTCTTCAAAGTCCGCCAGAGCGCCAATGGAAAAAGCAGCTCAATGAACGCGGCGTAATTGTTGTAGTTGGGGAAGACGCCAAAGATCCTGTCGTCCTCGTGTGTCGGAATGAACCAGAGGATTTGGCCCTTGCTGGTATAGAGTTGCGCAAGCGCCAGAGCGCTCATCGCCGCGCCGAACCAGAGCAGTCCGCTCAGAAAACTCTCCCGACCGGTGGCCAGGCCAAGTCCAACGAAGCAGGCTGCAGCCAGCCAGTAAAGGATGGCCCATTCAGTTTGAGCCGGCGCGAGTGTCCAATGAAACGCGCGTTGGACGACACCCCAAGCAGCGATTGCCGTCAGGATCCCCAACGCCCAATGCCAGCGGATTGGTCCGCGCTGGAACATGGCCGCGGCGGACAGGCCAAAGATTCCGGCCTCCAGGACGCTGGCTGCCCAACGTCCCTCCACCCAAATCGTTGCAACGCCAAACCAGAGAAGAACCCACAGCGCGATAACGTAGGCTTTAGCCTTCATTGCCAGAAAGTGAAAATGGCATGAAGCAAAACTCCGAGCCCTCCACTGTATCCGAGGAGTTACTGCCGGCTATTTGCTGGCGTTCGATCCAGAAAAAGCTCCCACCGCACCGGCGGTTCCCAGGGCCACCCCGGTTGCGCCGCCTATGACGATGCCCGCAATTGCCGCTGTCGACAACCCCGCGGCCGTGCCAGCACCGGCGGCACCTGCCGCGCCTGCGGCTCCTGCTGCACCCGCCGCTCCCGCGGCACGCGCCGGTCCTACACTGCAGGAATCCAGCTTCGGAGAGCCGAGAACCTGGAGCGCGTCGCTCCCAACCATATTCCCGCTGACTCGGACGGACTTGCCGTCATATCGATCCAAATCGGCGCCCTTCAATTCCACGGTGACCTTCGTCGTCGTGTCGGTAAGCAGCAGCTTGCCGTCGCTGCGCACCACGGCGCCACACAAGGTGGTTGGCGTCGCCGCGCCTGCCTGCTCGCTGAAGCTCAGCGCGCTGCCGGCCGCTATGTTGGCTACCGGGACTCCTCCCGCGGTCACCACGCGAACCGTACCGCCAATTGCCGCGACTTCGACCAAGTTTCGTTTGCCCAATGCCACTCGGGCCGTGGTGGTCAAACCGCCCGGCATCACACGCAGCGGGCCGGCTTCCAGAACATACTTGCCGCCGCTTACTTGGCCGGCGCCCTTCTCTAATACCATCCGATCGCGGAATATCCGGCCGCGCGAGTCGGCTCCGAGTCTCAACTTCAGCCCATTCGTCAACGTGAGATCGGACATCGCCGTCTCCGTTTCGATGATTGAGCCGTCGAATACGTTCGCATTGCCCACCACCGTGGAATGGTCGAGTATGAAGTTACCGTTCGTGATTGCGACGCCAATGGCAGAACTGGCCGCCGACAGGATGCCGCAGAAGCAAGCGACCAGCAGCAATCCAAAAGTGAGGCGAGATTTCATTGTTTTCCCTCTTCCCGAACTATATCGTCAAAGCATATAATAATCAATAGAAAAACTGTAGTTGCACCATGAATTATTACGAAGAGCTGGGGATTTCACGAACGGCGAGTGAAGCGGAAATTCGGAAATCATACAAATGTCTTACACTGCTGCTACACCCGGACCAACACCAAAATCCTAAGATACGAGCCCTGGCTGAAGGGCAAATGAAGAGAATCAATGGCATAATTGAGACCCTTACCGATCCGGTACGCCGTCGCGCCTACGACAAAAGTCTCGACGAACCAGCGCTCGTTGTCAGACAGGAACAACTGATCGCGTGGACTTCGTGGGTGCGGGGAAATCGTGGCTGGGCGCTGGTGGGTCTGACATTCGTCTTACTTTTGATATCGCCCCTGGTTGCTCCAATGTTTGATTCCGCGCGCTCCGCGCGGGAAGTGTATGCACCACCGAGAGCTACTTCGGTTTCCTCGCTGGAGAAGCAGAAGATGGCATTCCGCCCCGAGTCGATCGTCGAGCCCAAGCTGACTGACCCGGAACAGCGAGCTGCGGGCGATCGGAAACAGGCTCCCGGCTTGCGGCGCCGCCAACCGGAAGACTCCCAATCGTCTTCAGCGACGGAAGACGTTTCGGACGGAATAGGTACGGTAGCCGCTCCCGACGGCGCTTCCGGTCCACGTAATAGGGATCTGCCGCCAGCGCAAAGCCCTCCGGGCGCACCGCGGCCCGCGCCGACACTGGCGGGAAAGTGGGTCTACACGCCCGACCCAAGCGATCCGGGAGATCCCAAGCTGTACCCCGCCGAGTACGTCGAGCTCTCGATCGCGCCTTTAGGGAACACGCTTCGCGGCGTATATCAAGCTCGATACAAACTGCCGGACCACACCTTGAACTCGCGCGTAAGTTTTACCTTCGAGGGATCTTCGGCGGGGACATCCTTCTCCTGGCAAGGCGACTCGGGGGCTCAAGGCGAGATCGACATCCGGATGGATTCCAGCGACACTCTAAACGTGAATTGGTTTGCAACAAAGATGGGATCGCTCTCGCTTGGGTCCGGCAAAGCTACACTCTACCGATTCCGATGAGACTTCTCGCGCGGGCAACTGGCGTGGCTGGGTTGATTTTCGCAGCGGTCTGGACGCTGTGGATCGGATACGCCGACTATGTGTTCCGGCGCGACACGCTCGCTTCAGTCCAGCGCGCTGCCGAAATCCGTTCCGGCGAGGCGGAATATCACGCGCGTCTCGCCGATCTCGATCCCGCGAACGCAATCGCACACTTGCGCCGGACCGTGGCGCTCAACCCCGGTCTTTCGAAAAGCTGGATCGCGCTTGGGCTTCGTCTCGAGTTACAGGGCAATACGGAGGAGGCCGAACGCTGCTATCTGCGGGCAGCTCAGTGGGACCGGCAGTTCCTGCCCGCCTGGACGCTGGCTAACTTCTACGCCCGCCGGCAGGATGCCGCGCGCTTCTGGCCATGGGCAAGGCACGCCGCGCTGATGTCCTATGAAGATATTCGTCCGTTGTTGCGCATAGCTTTCACACTAACCAGCGACCCCAATGTGGTTCTTGAAAAGATGATCGTGTCACGGCCAAAAGTAGAGCGCGAGTTTCTCTACTACGTCATGGCCGAGCGCTTGGACTGCCCGGCGATTGCGGATCGCATCCTAGGCAGAGCCGGAGAGGAAGACTTGCCTCCCCTTCTTATGTGGGTGGATCGGCTAAATGAGCTCCGGCGATTTTCAGAAGCGCGAATCCTGTGGAACTCCCTCAGCGATAAGAAGCTAATCGCTTATCCACACTTGGCGCTCCTGGCCAATGCAGATTTCGCGCACGATCCCGTGCAAGCTGGTTTCGATTGGCGAATCACCGTCCCGCCCGGAGTGAACTACCAACGAACAGACGGCGGGCTTAGGATCGAGTTCTCCGGTAAGCAGCCGGAGACTTTCGATCTCGCTGCCCAATGCCTGGACGTATCGCGCGGGACCTATGTGCTTTCGTTCGAATACCGTACAACCGGCATCGACAAAACCACGAACTTGCGCTGGAAGATCGGTGAGTTGTCTTCTGAGCCGCTCCCTGCAGCCGAGAATTGGACCCGATGGTCGCGGACATTCGCCGCGGATGCCGGAAACAAGCTCACTTTGCTGGAACAGAGAGACCTGGGTACGGTACGTCCCGAAGGAGTGGTGTACCTGCGCGGGCTGCACTTGGCGCAGTCGAACTAGCACATGCGAGTCCTGTTGAAAATCAGTACCGCGGACGTCAACAGGCAGCTAGCACACCTTCGCTGGGTAGTATCTTGGGGCATTCTGTATCTGTTCGGCGGCGCGCTTACTTTCCTGTTGGTCTTGGCAATCACGGGAGCCTTCGGACGGTAGACAATGTTTGCACTTCTATTTCGATCGTTTCGCGTTCAAGCTCTTTATAATAAGCTTTCTATAGCGCTTGGCAAGCGAAATGCTTACTCCTCAACAAACACAGTTCGCTAAAAAATAGCGTTGTGCTTTTCTTGAAAACATGGTATTACATAATTGCCGTCACAATTATCCGGCTCGGCGTGCCCGGTGGGACGCTTGAGTCACCCCTCCCAAAGGTGAACCAGCCTCGGTTTTGCCCCGTGTCTTTGTCCGGCCTTCCCTAGGAGGTTTCTGAAAAAGGCTTTCACAGGCTGAAGCCTGTGAAATCTGGCACTGTCAAGTGCTTGATTTTAGGTGGCACAGGCTTTTGCCTGTGTCCGCTCCGATCCTTTTTCAGCAACCTTCCCAGCAGGGTTAACGCCATGTGGCAAAAATGGCGGTAGCTTGTCTATTTTGACAGGCCTTGAAACAGCGGCCTTCATTCCCATTCCACATGACGATGAACGCTAGAAGCAAAATGATCAGCTTCCGGCTGTCCGCGGAAGAGTATGAGCATTTCCGTGAACTTTGCCTGAAGCAGGGTATCCGGAGCATTTCGGAGATGGCCCGCACCGCTGTGAACAAGCTGGCTCAGGATCCCAACGCAGCGTCCGCCACCATCGAGTTCCTGGAATCCCGGGTCCGCAGTCTCGAAGGCCAGGTTCAGGTTCTTGCGTTTGAACTTCGCCGCTTCCAACACTCCGTTGGAAATACGGCCAAAGAACCCAGCAACAGCGCTGCCTCTTCAGGCAGGCCCTGAGAAAAGGAAATTCAATGATTACGCCCCGTTTCGCTATACCGGCTGCGGTGTTGGCTTCGTTACTGGTGATAACGCTTCCAGCCGCGCCCCAACAGCCCTCGCCCGAGATCGGCATCGCCAACCTTCCCGCGCTGCCTGTCGGGCCCGAAGACCTGATCGCCGTTTCCATCTACGGATCGCCTGAGCTCAGCAGAACCGTCCGCGTGTCGGAAGAGGGCGAGATACGGCTCCCCATGGTTCGCAGCGCCATCAAGGCTCGTGGTCTGATGCCCGCCGCGCTGGAGGCGGTCATCGCCCAGGCTCTGATTTCCGAGCAGATCCTGAAAGATCCGGCGGTCACGGTCACCATTGTGGAATACCGCAGCCATCCGATTTCGGTGGCTGGCGCCGTCAAGAAGCCGGTCACCTTTCAAGCCTACGGCAACGTCACTTTGCTGGACGCGCTGGCCAAGGCCGAGGGACTGGCCCAGGATGCCGGGTCCGAGATCCTGGTCTCGCGCCTGCACATTGACGAGACCGGCAAGACACGCACCCTGATCCAGCGAATCCCCGTCCGCGGCCTGATCGACGCCGCCGACCCGGAGCTAAACCTGAAACTCGAAGGCGGCGAAGAGATCCGCGTGCCGGAGGCGGGCAAAGTCTATGTGGTGGGCAACGTCAAGAAGCCTGGCGCCTACCAAGTGGACGACTCCAGCGATACCACGGTTCTGAAAGCGCTGGCCCTGTCCGAGGGGCTTCTTCCCTATGCCGGCAAGACGGCATATATCTACCGCCGCGAAGGAGGCGTGGGGTCGAAGAAAAATGAAATTGAAATTCCGCTCGATCAAATCGTCCACCGCAAGTCGGGAGACGTGCCCCTCATGGCCGACGACATCTTGTACATACCGGACCGTAACGGCCGTCGCGCCACCCTCTCCGCGCTCGAAAAGATTCTCCTGATTGGAACAGGTTTGGGCGCCGCCGCCATGTACACCATGACCCGATAACTCGAAATGACACAACCAACTCTACCCCCTCCCGACGCAAAAAACCTCCCGGCGGTTGTAAACCGCGAGCCGGCAGCCCCGCAAGCCTGGCAATACGCACAGGTCCCGGGCGGCTACTACCCCGCTGAGCCCGAAATCGAAGACCCTGGTGTCCCGCTCTCACACTATCTCTGGGTACTGCGGCGGCACCGCTACAAGGTCATCGCCTTCGTCGTCATCTGCATCTTCGGCACCTATCTGGTCAGCTCCCGGCTTACTCCCATCTACGAAGCCACCACCACCGTCGATGTCGACCGGCAAGCGCCTCCCGGCATCGTTGGACAGGACTCCCAGCGCGTAAGCGCGGTCAACGATTCCGACCAATTCCTGGCCACCCAAGTCAAGCTCATTCAATCCGATTCTGTGCTTCGTCCGGTGGCGGAGAAGTACGGGCTCCTGGAACGCGAGCGGCAACTGGGGGACAGTCAGAAGTCCAAGGAGGCCATCGCGAACGCGCCCGTTCTGTTGAAGCAGTTGAACGTCAAGCGGCCGCCCAACACCTACCTGCTGCTGATCAGCTATCGCTCTCCCGATCCGAATCTGGCCGCCGATGTCGCCAACGCCACTGCGCGCTCCTATCTCGAGCACACCTACAACATCCGCATACGGTCCTCCTCCAGCCTGGCGAGTTTCATGGAAAAGCAATTGGAGGAACTCCGTGCCAAAATGGAGCTCTCCAGCGCGGCCCTCCTGAGGTTCGAGCGCGAGTTGAACATCATCAATCCGGAGGAGAAAACCAACATCCTCTCGTCGCGCCTGCTGCAGTTGAACACCGAATACACCACCGCCGAGGGCGATCGCGTTCGCAAGGAGGTGGCCTACCAATCGGCGAAGGCCGGGACCCTCGAAGCGGCCATGACCTCCACGCAAGGCGAAGCGCTGAAAAAGCTGATGGAGCGCCAGAACGAGGCCGAGCAGAAGTTCAGCCAGATCAAGACACAGTATGGCGAACGCCACCCCGAATTCGCGAAATCGGCCGCCGAAGTGACGGAATTGAGGCGCCAGGTGGACGCCGCGCGCCAGAGCATCCTGAAGCGCGTGGATCTGGAATACCAGGAAGCGTTGCGCCGGGAAGACACTCTCAAGCGGGCCGTGGCCGAAACCAAAGCCGACTACGACAAGCTGAACACGCGCAGCTTCGAATACCAGCAGTTGAAGCGCGAGGCTGAAGCCGACAAACAGCTTTATGAAGAGCTGGTCCGCAAGATCCGGGAATCGGGCATCAACGCGGGATTCCAGAACAATTCCATCCGCTTGGCGGACATGGCCCGTCCTCCCGTGAAGCCGGTCTTCCCGAACCTGCGGCTGAACCTGCTGCTGGCATTTCTGTTTTCAACCGTGTTGGCGATAGGTGCGGCCGTTGCCTCCGACGCCATGGACAAGTCCATCCGCGATCCCGAACAAGTTTCGCAGACCCTGCACACCGAGGTACTCGGATCGCTCCCCATGGTCCGGGAGAAGGACTTCCGCCCGCGGCTGGCGGCAGTGGCGAACCCCCAGGGCGAATCGCCCGTAACGGCATTGGTGCTCAGCGACAAGAAAAAGCGAGCAGCGGCGAAGGCGTCTGGCAATGGGAACTTGACGCTTTTTGAGGAGTCCATACGCACGCTGCACAGCTCCATACTGCTGAGCGATATGGATCGAGGAATCACCAGCCTGCTGGTGACCAGCACCGCTCCCGGGGAAGGAAAGTCGACGACAGCCGCGTACCTGGCCATCAGCAATGCTGCGCAGGGGCGCCGTACGCTGCTGATCGATGGCGACTTGCGCCGTCCCAGCTTGCATCGCATCTTCGGGTCCACATGCGATGCCGGTCTATCCAACGTGTTATTGGAGCAGACGCCTTGGCGCGCCGCGGTCTTGAGGTTCGAGAGCCACCCGAATCTGGATCTCCTGCCGGCCGGTCCGTCCTCCCGGCGCGCGCCGGACTTGGTGGCGCGTGGTATCGAAGCGCTGGTGGAGGAAGCCAGCCGCGAGTATACGCTGATCGTGATCGATTCTCCTCCGTTTCTGAACTTCGCCGAGCCGTTGCGCATGTCCACTGTGGTGGACGGCGTGCTGCTGGTAACTGTAGCGGGCGAGACCAACCGGCAGGCCGTCGCCTCGGTTTTGGCGACGTTGAAACGCATTCGCGCCAACGTGTTGGGCATCGTAATGAACAAAGTTACCAAGGATCTCATGCAGAATTATCAGTACTACGGTTATTACGGCTACCACGGGAAATACTACAAACAGTATTACGGCCACACCAACGGAGATGGGGGGTAGGGGCGCGGCACAGCTACCTAAGTTTCTATGAATGCACTCTCGCGTGAATATCGGAGGCAAAATGTCTCCTAGTCTTGCTGTGATAGGAAACGGATACTGGGGCAAGAACCTGGTTCGGAACTTCTTCGAGCTCGGAGCGCTGCGCATGGTTTGCGACGGTAATGCACTGGTTGAGGCGAACGTCCGGGAAAAATACCCGCAGCTCGCCTTCCGCCGTGAATACGATGAGGTTCTGTCCGACGGCAGCATCGATGCGGTGGTGTTGGCCACTCCGGCGGCGCTTCATTTCGACATGGCCAAGCGCGCGATCCAAGCGGGTAAGGACGTTTTCGTGGAAAAGCCGCTGGCGCTCAGTGCCGCCGAAGGCTCGGCACTGGCGGAACTTGCCGCCAAGAACCGCCGCATCCTGATGGTTGGTCACATCCTGCAGTTTCACCCCGCGGTGCAGAAGTTGAAGGAGCTGATCCGCGCAGGCTCGCTCGGCCGGATTGACTACCTCTATTCGAACCGCCTCAACATCGGCAAGATCCGCTCCGAGGAGAACATTCTTTGGAGCTTTGCTCCACACGACATTAGTGTCATGCTCGGACTCCTGGATGAGGACCCGGAATCGGTCACCTGCGAAGGCGGCTGTTACTTGAGCAATCACGTGGCGGACGTCACGCTGAGCCAGTTCGTTTTCACGAGTGGAGTTCGAGCCCACATTTTCGTCAGTTGGCTTCATCCGTTCAAGGAGCAGCGCCTGGTAGTGGTCGGCTCCGAAAAGATGGCCGTGTTCGACGACACGGCTTCCGACAAACTGGTGCTGTACCCGCACCGCGTGGAATGGAAGGATCGCATTCCAAACGCGGTGAAGGCAGCCGCCGAGCCGGTAGCATTGGAAGCGGCCGAGCCTCTGCGGAACGAGTGCCTCCATTTCCTGGATTGCCTGGTCTCCCGCAGGAATCCCCTCACCGATGGACGCGAAGGAGTCCGCGTCCTGCGTGTGTTGAACGCATGCCAGGAATCGCTGGAGGATGGCAAGGCAGTTTCGATGGCCGCGCGGCCAGAGCCTGCGAAGAAACCCTACTTCGTCCACCCGACAGCGATCGTCGACGAACCATGTGAAATCGGGGCGGGCACGAAGATCTGGCACTTCTCTCACGTTCTGAAAGGCGCGAAAATCGGGGAGCGTTGCGTCTTCGGCCAAAACTGTCAGATCGCCGAGAGTGTGGTCATCGGCAACAACGTGAAGGTCCAGAACAATGTGTCGATTTATACCGGCGCCGAAATCGAAGACGATGTCTTCCTGGGGCCTTCCTGCGTGCTCACGAACGTCACGAACCCGCGTTCGCAGGTGAACCGTCACTCGTTGTACGAGAAAACTGTCTTTCGGCGTGGCGCCACGGTGGGAGCGAACGCCACCATCGTTTGCGGAATCCAGCTCGGCCGCTACTGCTTCATTGGCGCCGGCGCTGTTGTGGCGAAGGATGTTCCCGATTACGCTCTCATGCAGGGCAATCCCGCGCGCCAGGTTGGCTGGATGAGCCGTCACGGGCACCGGCTCCGCGATCCGGACGCTGATGGCACCTTGCGCTGTCCGGAGAGCGGGTTTCGGTATCAGGAGGTCAAGCCGAGTGTACTCCGGTGTCTCGATCTGGATGAGGAGTCGCCACTGCCGAAGGAGTTGACTGACGGTTCGAAAAGCTATGACGAATTCAAGGTCCAGCTGGCCTTCGAGGGAGTCCTCAATTGAAAGTTCCATTACTTGATTTGAAGGCGCAGTACGCCACCATACAGGAAGAAGTCCTCGCCGCAGTCGCCGAGGTGCTGGAATCCCAGGTCTGTATCGGCGGGCCGAAGGTCGCGGAATTGGAGCAGAAGATCGCCGCCATCAGCGACTGCAAATACGCGGTGGGCGTATCCAGCGGCACCGACGCCCTGCTGTGCAGTTTGATGGCGCTCGAAGTCGGCCCGGGCGATGAGGTCATCACAACACCTTTCACCTTCTTCGCAACCGCCGGATCCATCGCGCGCACTGGCGCCACGCCAGTATTCGTAGACATCGATCCACGAACGTATAACATCAATCCCGAGTTGATTGAGGCGGCGGTCACCAAGCGGACGAAGGCTATCATGCCGGTGCACCTCTTCGGGCAGATGTGCGACATGGATCCCATCATGGAGATCGCGAATCGGCACGGTTTGTACGTCATCGAGGACGCGGCACAGTCCATTACGGCGACTTACAAGGGGCGCAAGGCGGGAAGCATTGGGACATGTGGATGCTTCAGCTTTTTCCCGAGTAAGAACTTGGGTGGGGCTGGGGACGGTGGAATGATTGTGACCAACGACGGCGAACTCCATGAGCGTCTGGCGATCATGCGCAGCCATGGCTCCAAGCCGAAGTACTACCACAAGATCGTTGGTGGGAATTTTCGATTGGATACTATCCAGGCCGTCGTTCTCCTGGTTAAGCTGCGACTTCTTGGCAAATGGTCCGAGGCCCGCCGCCGCAACGCTGCGTACTACACCGGCCGCTTCAGCTTCGTTCCTGCAATCACGACACCGCATATTGCGCCCCTCTCGGTGAGTATCTGGAACCAGTACGTCATTGGAGTTGCGCGCCGGGACGAGTTGGTCGCGCATCTAAAGCGGAACGGAATCGGCTGCGAGATATATTACCCGTTGGCTTTGCATTTGCAGGAGTGCTTTCGCGGGCTCGGCCATTCAGCCGGAGATTATCCCGCGGCAGAGAAGGCGTCCAGGGAAGTGCTTGCGCTACCAATCTATCCGGAGTTAACAGCAGCGATGCTGGATTCGGTGGCAAATACGGTGACAGGCTTCGTTTCGAGCCAGGAGGGGGACATTGCGCTAGAACGAACAATGGGCGATACCCGGCCGTCGCCACCGGTCACACCGCCAGCCGACGCATCGCCATGTGGACGTTTCTAAAGCGTTACTCGTGGCTTCGCTATTTTCGCGCCTGGATCATGCCGCTTCTCAACCCGCGTCGTATGGTGACCGCAGTCCCCGGTTATGTCTGGTATATCCGTGACTGGAACAGATACTGCCGTTTGCCCGGTGCCGAAAGGCTCAGCGTTCGAGACGCGCAACCGCAACTTCACGACCGCACCAACACGACACCGATCGATACACATTATTTTTACGCGAACGGCTGGGCGATGCGGCGCATCGTGAACAGCACTACTGCGCTACATGTCGACATCGGTTCCGATATCATGTTCGTGAATCTCCTGGCGTCGGTGGTACCGGTAGCTTTTCTGGACTATCGACCCTTGCCGGCGCGATGCACAGGTTTGAGTTGCATCGCAAGCGACGCCCTGGCATTACCGTTTGCAGCGGAATCTGTTCAGTCGCTGTCTACTTTGCATGTGGCCGAGCATGTCGGTTTAGGCCGGTACGGCGATTCATTGGACCCGCTGGGCACGCAGAAAGCAGCTAATGAACTCCGTCGTGTATTGGCGCGCGGCGGCTCGCTGTTCTTTGCGGTACCAGTAGGCAAACCCCGCACCTGTTTCAACGCCCACCGGATTCACTCGTCGGAAGCCGTTCGCCATTGGTTTTCCACCCTGGATCTGGTTGAGTTCTCCGGTGTTCACGATGACGGTAGGTTTGTTCAAAATGCCGCGATCACGGAGTTCTCTCATGACTCCTATGCCTGCGGCATGTTTTGGTTCAAAAAGTGTAATGGCTAGGTCCGGCCTGCGGAAGCATCTCCGCCCCATTTGGGCATTCAACGCGAACAACCGCGAGAGGTTCGTGGCCAACTTTGCCACAACTGTCAACACGGGCGCACGAATTCTGGATGCGGGCGCGGGCACGGCGCCATATCGCAAGCATTTCTCGCATTGCGAATACCACACACATGACTTCGCTCGAGAGCCCAGTACTCAAGGACGCTACGCGCCGCTCGACTATGTCTCAGATATCGCCAACATCCCGGTTTCGGATGCCTCGTTCGATATCGTGATCTGCACTGAGGTATTGGAGCACGTTCCGCGTCCAGTGGAAGCGATACAAGAATTTTCCCGAATCCTACGCGTAGGTGGAATCCTGTTGATCAGCGCCCCATTGGGCTCATTGTTGCATCAGGAGCCCTTCCATTTTTACGGTGGGTACACCCCTTATTGGTATGAGAGGTTTCTTCCAAACGCCGGATTCAGGATTCTGCGACTCGAGCGGAACATGGGATTTTTCAGCATGTTTGGCCAGGAAGCACAGCGCTTCTGTACGCTGGTGGACCCACGGCGGCTCAGTGTTCGGTGGTGGTGGCCTCTCCTTGCGCTTTTGTGGATCGCGACGTTTCCGCTATTCTTCTGTGTCTTGCCGTTGCTGGGCCGGCAATTGGATCGGCTGAATCTCGAATCGATGGCTACCGTCGGGTATCACTTGCTGGCAGTGAAGGAAGCGCAGGTCACTTGAGGAACCGGACTGCGCAGTGACACAAGCAAATCTGGCTCGCGCCTTGCGCCTGGCTCCGGAGGCGTTTCTTGTCGCCTCTGGTCAAGCTGTGGCCGCTGCCGGAAGCATAGTTGGCATTCGCGTGCTCACCACACTGCTCCGGCCCGCGGCATACGGCGAGTTCGCTCTTGCTCTGACCGGTGCGACGCTGGCCCAGCAATTGATCCTCGGCCCGGTGGCGACCGCCTGCGTCCGATACTACGCCCCCGCCGTTGAGAACCGCACGATTGGAATTTATGCCCGATCTATCCTGGCGTTATTCCTGATCGGTACGTTCGTGTTACTTGCAATCTCCATCGCTCTCGGACTCGCTCTATGGATCTCAGGTCACCGGTTGTTGCTTACGGGACTAGAGGCAGCTTTTGTATTTGCATGGGTATCCTCCGCGAGTTCGATGCTGGACGGCATACAGAATGCCGCGCGGCAAAGAGCGATCGTGGCGTTTCATCAAGGTCTCGGAGCGTGGCTCCGGCTGGCATTAGTGATCGTCGTGGCCAGATTGTATGGGGCTTCCAGCGGCGGTGTACTTTGGGCATATTCGGCAGGGTATCTTCTTCTGATCGGATCGCAGGCGTTCTTTCTTGTTCGTACGTTCTCGTGCGTGGGATCTCTTGCGGATGCTGGCCCGGCACGTCCCATGCTCGTCTCCATGTGCCGATACGCATGGCCCTTCTCGGCATGGGGCATCTTCACGTGGATGCAGTCCGCTTCGGACCGCTGGGCGCTTAGCGCCTATTCCGGCCTCTATCAAGTGGGACTATATCAATCGCTCTACCAGATCGGCTACTATCCCGTGGCAATGCTCACTCAATTCCTGCTGCAAGTCTGCACACCCATATTGTTCCAGAAGGCTGGGGGAGGCGGAGATTTGAAGCGCCAACGCTTGGCGGAGCGATTCAACAATACACTCGCGGCCGCAGTTCTCCTAGCCACAATCTTGGGAGCCGCGGCGTCCTATTTTGGCGGCCATCGTATCCTGGCGCTGCTCGTCGCTCCCGAGTACCGGGTCCGGTCCTCTTTAATTACGCTACTGATTCTGGCTTCCGGGTGCTTCTCCGCGGGTCAGATCGCAGCGCTGAATCTCATGACGTCGTTTTCGACGCGGCGGCTAATAGCGCCGAAGATCGTGACCGCGATTGCAGGCGTGGCGCTCATAGCAGTCGGAGCGGCATACAGTGCAACCAATGGAGTCGTGGTGGCTCAACTAATCTTCTCGGCCGGTTATTTGTTCTGGATACTTTACTTGAATCGGAAGCCGTTCGGGTACAGCCTTGCTACTGCGGAGGTGCGCTGAGTGTCTCTGGCCGACGCGGCTTCCGTTATCGCTGTCACGGGGCTATCCTCCGTGTCTCTTGTTGTATTGGCTCTTCTGTTTAGGTCCGCTCATAAGAGCGGACGACGGCTCCGCGCAACCGTCCTTGGTCTGACACTCCTGCATGAAGCCGTCCTGGTTGCATACCCGGCATGGTATTCGGCATTCACGGCGTTTTCATTGGAGGCGGGTTCGGGTGTTACAGCGGATCAGCTAATCAGGGTGTATGGTGGGGAAGCGATTTTTGTCCTTTTGTTCAGTTTCGGGCTGTTGATGCAGCGACGGACGCGCTCCAAAGACAAGACTGCAGAAACGAAGGAAACTCCTGTAGAGAAAGCGCTGCTTGTGTTCTTGCTCGTCGGAGCTGGCACCACCTATGTCGCAAAGTTATTCGAGCCGAACTTGACCTACCGCGACCTGGAAAGGCATTGGGAAATTGTAGTGAGGTCCGGATTCTGGGAAATGGTGTGGAATTGGACTTCGACGCTGTTTCAATGGCCTGGCCTCATCGCCGCCGCTCTGGCGGTAAGTATTCAAAGCCTCCGGTGGTATTGGCGGGCCGCCGCGTGGACGACACTGTTGGCCCAATTGATCTACGCCATGTTGTACGGACTTCGTGGCGGTATCGTATATGTGGTTTTGTCGATCTGCGCATGCGGTTATTATGCACATCGAAAGCGGGCGATCGCCGTCTGCGTTTTGCTCTCCACCGTTCTTGTGCCATTATTCCCTTGGCTGCATTCCACCATGCGATACACGAGTTTTGGTGCGCCCACCGGGACCTCCAGGATCGAACTAGTCCCCGAAATGTTCCGCATGACGTTAGCGGCTGTGATGGGCGGCGAGACCTCGGCGCAATCCGGCGGGTTTGCCCTGTCTTGGGCACAGCGTGCGGAAGGGCCCCGAAACAGTGCAACCATGTATGAACTGTACGACGCCGGCGGCCCAGCGCTCTATAAGCCAATCCTGGGCGCCATCGTGCTGCCAATTCCGCGTGCGTTATGGCTCACTAAGCCGGCGGCAGGTAGCACCGACAGCACCAACCTGGGTGCCGCGATCTATCGGGTACAGCAGAAGAGAACGGCTTACTATGACATGGGCCCGGTGCTGGCATCGGCCCACGCCTATTGGGAAGGCGGTTGGACATGGCTCGTGATCGCGGGCGTCGCCAGCGGCTACATGTGGAACCGGCTCCTGCTTTGGGCCGAACGAACCAGCAGCCGCTGGTTGGATATTATCGTGCTCACGATGGTTACCGCGCTACCGGTCGACGGATTTTTCAGTGCCTTGAACCCCGTATTTGCGTACCTGCGGGTATTTTGGATCACGATTATTCCGCTATGGATTATTGCCCGCGTCTTTCACCGATTGCTTCACAAGCGCGCCGCAATACCCGGTCTTCGCCTTGTGATGTATCAAACCGCGTGGACAGAACAGCGGAAGGCAAGCTCGGGTCGCATCCTTAAATAAACATCCCCTTGTCAGGCCCAACAATTAGCGTCGTGCTGGCGGCGTACAATGCGGAGCGCCATATCGCCGAAACATTAGAGAGCATCCGATCCCAGATATATGGCGACCTGGAAGTCATCGTGGTGGACGATGGGTCCACGGACTGTACAGCAGAACTGGTTGCAAAACACCCGGAAATCCGCTATCTTCGCCAGCCGAATCGAGGGCAGCCTGCTGCTCGTAATACTGGTATTCGAGCGGCACTCGGCGACTACATCGCATTCGTCGACGCAGACGATCTCTGGCTCCCGTCAAAACTGGAAAAGCAGGCGAGTTATCTGGCCCGCCATCCCGAGGCGGCTTGGGTCTATTCCGATGCCATCGCTTTCGACTCGAAGACCGGTCGCACTATCTGCCGGGTGGGTGGCAGAATCAAACTGCACGAAGGCTCCGTATTGCGCCCGCTTCTGCTTGGCTGCTTTATCCCGTCCCCGACGCCAGTGATCAGGCGCGATGTGCTTGAGGAAGCGGGGCTCTTTGACGAGTCGGATGAACGCCGGATCGGCGAGGACTGGAATATGTGGTTGCGCATCGCGGAGAAATATCCCGTGGCGTTCATCAATGAACCTCTCGCGCTTGTACGAGTCCACGACGAGAACATGACTCGCACCACCAACGTGCACCAGGCGTACGAGTGCAAGCGGACGATTGTGGAGGACGCCGTTACCCGGAACCCGGAACTCCTAGGGAGTGTCAAACCACGGGCTATGGCCGCTATCGCGGTTGCCGCCGGGCTGCGCCTGCTGAGAAGTGGAGAGGCGTCCGCGGCGCGCCGGATGTTTGCCTCCGCCCTTATGGAGACTCCCTGGAACCTGCGGGCATACTGCTATTTCGGTGCGGCATGCTTGCCAGGGGCGCTGCATCGTTGTGCAACCAGGCTCGCGTCATGGTTCCGCCATCGGACATCGCGAACGAAATGGGATTGCGCCGCCCTGCCATGAAGCTCTGTCTGCTCGCTAACGCGGCAAGCATCCACACGCAACGATGGGCCACTTACTTTTTCAACCAGGGCCACGCTGTTGCCGTCCTTTCACTGACTAACGCTCATATTCCGGGAGCGACGGTTCAAACCGTTGGTCCCGATCCGGCGCGAGTGGGGAGATCAGCTTATCTCTTAGCCTTGCCTCGAGTACGACGGGCGTTGCGAACGATGACCCCGGACATTGTTCACGGTCATTACGTCGGTGGATATGGTCTACTTGCTGCGCTGTCGGGCTTTCATCCCTTGGTGCTCTCGGCGTGGGGAAGTGATGTGCTTGTGGTCCCCCGGACAAATAGATGTCTGAAATGGATCGTTCAGCAGTCGCTGCGGCGAGCCGATCTAATCACCTCCATGGCCGACCACATGACCGCCACCATCCGGTCGCTCGGCGTGAACGGTGCGCGTGTGATCACGCTGCCTTTCGGCGTGGATACCAGCGTCTTCCACCCCAACCGTAGACAAGCCACCAATGGTGTAGCCCCCTTCATCGTGAGCACGCGGAACCTCGAACCTGTCTACAATGTCCGCCTCATGATCGAAGCGTTACCGAAGATCTTCGATGCCTCTCCGAACACTCGGGCGGAAATCATTGGAGACGGCTCCACGCGTTCCGGCCTGGAAGCACGCGCCCGGGAACTCGGTATCGACCATCGGGTTAGTTTCACCGGAAGGCTTCCGCAATCTGAAATCGCCACGCGGCTTTCAAGGGCCGATATCTTCGTGTCGACGTCCTTGTCCGACGGGAATAACATTTCACTGAATGAAGCCATGGCATGCGGTGCGTTTCCGGTGGTTACCGACATCCCTGCGAACCGGCAGTGGATTGAGCACGGGCGCAACGGTTTTCTCGTCGATGTTGACGACCCTGGAGGTCTGGCGAATCAAGTCCTGGGCGGGCTTGGGCACGCGGACCTCCGTCGTTCCGCGGCAGACCTGAACTGGCAAATCGTGCAGCAGCGTGCCTCGTGGAATAGCTCGATGAACTTAATGGAGATGACCTATCAAGATCTGATCGCACGGCGGAGTATCGGTGATTAGTACGGTCCCCAGTCTCGAGCAGGAGAGCGAGAGCATCGCCGCCTTTCGAAGTCAGGAAACCGGCCCGTCCGTGAGTATCCAACTCAGAGGAGGAATTGGAAACCAACTCTTCATCTATGCAATGGGACGTAGACTGGCGCTAGTCAATAGCGTCCCGTTGTACCTCGATGTCTCTTCCGGTTTCGAGGGCGACTACTTCCGCCGGACCTATGGTCTGAACAAGTTTAATATCACTGGCCGGGCAGTAGCGAGAGTTCGGCAGCCACAATGGAAGCGACGGGCGGCGATTACCGTGAATGGAATGCTGCCGTTTCGCTACCGTCGATACTTTCGCGAATCGGGCAGCCAGTTCGATCAACGTTACTTGGACCTTCGCGTCGCGCGATCCATATTCCTCGAAGGGTATTGGCAAGATGAACAATATTTTTCCGATATCCGTCCGAAGCTGAAGGACGAGCTCACCTTCCGCCAGCGCCACCAGGAACAGAATGAAGGGTTAGCGCGCGAAATCCGCAAGTCGGAATCGGTTGCCGTCCACGTGAGACGACTGCACGGCGTTCCCGCTGGCTGCCAAGAGGCCCAATCCGCTATCCGGAGTCTTCCAATCGATTACTACTTCTCAGCTTTTCGAGAAATCCGGGAGCGCACTCGAAACCCGAAGTTCTACTTGTTCAGCGATAGCCGATTCCACCTCTTTGCCCCGGCTATTCAAGAAGACGTCATCCAAGTTTCGAACGAAGGTGAAAACGCCCAATTCGAGGATTTGTGGTTGATGAGCCAATGCCGCCACTTCATACTGGCGAACAGCACCTTCAGTTGGTGGGCCGCGTGGCTCGGCAGAACTCCAGAATCAATCGTGATAAGTCCCGTCATGCACGAATGGAACCAGATCGTGAAGCTGCCAGACGAGTGGCGCTCGATTCAGTGGCCCAAGAATACCTGAGAGCAACGCACCCAAACAAATGGACATCTGGCTGGTTACTATCGGCGAACCACTGCCGCTGGGGATCTCGAAGGACGATCGCCTTCACCGGACAGGTCAGTTCGCAAGTTTTCTCGCCTCATGCGGGCACAATGTCGTCTGGTGGACTTCTACCTTCGATCACTTCCGCAAGTGGCATCATTTCGCGTGCGACACCGCGGCTCAGCCAGCGCCGCGGCTGAACGTGCGTTTATTGAAAGGCTGCGGTTATTCTAGAAATATTTCCTTGAGCCGGTTCAGGGATCACGTGCAGATCGCAGGAAAATTCGCCGCAGCCGCGGCGGAGTGCGACGCTCCGGATGTCGTTATTGCCGCACTCCCGGCCATTGAGCTTTGCAAAGCGTGTGTGGACTACGGCCTAGCCCGCGGAGTTCCAGTCCTGCTCGACATGCGCGACATGTGGCCCGATATCTTTCTGGATGCCGTGCCAAGGCCGGTTCGCCCCTTCGCGCGGCTGCTGTTGAGCCCCTTGTATCGGCAAGCTCAAAGGGCCTGCGCTCACGCAACAGCCATCATCGGTATCACAGAAGAATTCGTCGATTGGGGCCTCCGGCGTGGCGGGCGTCAACGTGCACGTCTAGATAAGGCTTTTCCGATCGCATATGAAGTGATCGCGCCACCCTCCGAGAAGTTGGTTGCGGCGGAAAAATTCTGGGATGATCGTGGCATCTTCAAGGGCCAACCAGGACTCACGTTGTGCTTCTTCGGAAGTATCGGCGTCCAATTGGACCTGAAGCATGTGGTGGACGCTGCCCGTATTCTCAATCGGCGTGAGTGCAATGTTCGTTTCGTTGTTTGCGGCCAGGGCGAGCGCCTTGAACACTACCGGCGGCGAGCGCGTGGCCTTCCAAACATTTTCTTCCCCGGATGGGTTGACGCAGCGCAAATCTGGACGCTTATGCAGCGCTCCAGCGCCGGGTTGGACCCGCTCCCCGATCGATACGATTTCCTTGCCACCATCAACAACAAAGCCGTGGAGTACCTGAGCGCCGGGCTGCCGGTTATCTCTAGCCCCCTGAGCGGCGTTCTCTCGGACCTCCTAAGGAAAGAATGCTGCGGGTTAAGTTACCGGGCAGGCTCGGCGGACGAATTAGCCGGGATATTGGAATACCTTGCGGCAGACCCGGCAGCGCTCCCTAAAATGTCCGTACGGGCTCGGGCCATATTCGATCGCGACTTCTGGGCCAACGCTGTCCATACGCGCATGGCCGAACATCTTGCGGAAGTGACAGCCATTACCAGCGCACCCGCTACGGTAGGCCAGTTCTCATGAGGGCCGATTCCGAACCGTTTGTGCTGTATGTTCGCGAAGGGCCTCCCGAGATCGGCGACGACCTTCCGGACGAGTACTCGTTTACAGTGTGGACGCCGACTATGCGCCACCCAGTGCCAGCGACTCTGAACGTCAATGCCGCTGTTTGGACATCATTCCATGCTTGTGGCCTATTCGCGAACAGTGGATACCGGGTGGTCTACATCCGCTTCAAAGAGCGCATCGTGCACCGTTCGTGTGTTTTGCCTCGTTACTTCCGGTGGCCCTTTATGGGCGAGAACGATCTCCAGGTGAGCAGCACCTGGACTGATCCCGAGTTCCGCAGCAAGGGACTCGCCTCCAGCGCGCTCGCCCACATCCTACGCACCATGACTGCCGCACGGCGGCGTTTTTGGTACGTGAGCAGAGAGAGCAATATGGCCTCCATCCGCGTGTGCCGCCGTGTGGGATTCCAGCTATTCGCCTACGGAACGCGCGGGACCGCCTTCGGACTTCGCAGCTTGGGCCAGTTGAAGTTGCTGCCGGAACCGCCGAGACATGACGTAGCGGAGAAGCCTCCGCTCGACATGGCTGCGGACTGGTACGCCCGCTATTACTCCAGGGTGGGCGCCGATCGAAATGATCTCAGGGTGAATCGCGGCGCTCTGTTTCAAACCATTGCTTCCGAGCGGTCCCTCATTCGCGCCTTTTACCACATCCCTTTGAAGCTTTCTGGCCTCCGTGTGCTGGATGTCGGGTGCGGTGCTGGCGGCGCATGGTATCAACTGTTCCGCCTGGGTGTGAAGCCGCAAGAGATCGTAGGCATCGACCTCCAACGCCAGCGGCTGGCTAGCGTTGGCGATCTGTACCCGCAATGCACCGCCATCCATGCCGATGCCGCCGGTATGCCCTTCGCGGACGCTTCCTTCGATCTCGTTTACGAGTCCACCATGTTCGCCACGCTGCCCGACGACGGCATTCGTGCCCGCATCGCCGCTGAAATGCTCCGGGTATGCACGCCCGGCGGTTTCCTGTTGCTCGTTGACTGGAGAACGCCGAAGCTGTGGGACAAGAACTACAAGGCGCTTACACGAGCCGAGGTTCGGAAGCTCTTCGCAATGGAAAGAACCACCAGCCTGGTCGGCATCTACCCGGGCGCGCTTGTCCCTCCCGTTGGCCGACTGCTCTCGAAATATGCAGGACCACTCTATTTTCTTATCGCGTGTTTCTGCCCGCCTCTGGTTGGGCAGGTCGCGTACTTGCTGCGGAAACATTCGGAGCCAGCGTTGAATCGATGATGACTGCTCAGACCGTTCGCAGCGTGCCCTTCTTTAGCTATCCGCACGTTTTCGTCTCCCAACGAGAGGATCTCATGCGAGTCTTCCGCGACGTTGGACGCCGTGGCGCGTTCATCATGCAACAAGACTTGGTCGCTTTCGAGCAACACCTGGCAGCACTCCTAAACGCCCAGCACGCCCTTGGCGTCGGCAACGCCACCGACGGACTCCACTTCGCCGTTCGCGCCGCCGGCATCGGTCCCGGCGACGAGGTGATTATCAGCTCCCACACCATGATCGCCACCGCAGCCGCGGTGCATTTTGCCGGCGCGTCGCCCATCCCTGTCGATTGCGGCCCGGATCACCTGATCCACCCCGCCGCAGTCGAGGCCGCCGTCACCCCGCGAACGCGCGCCATCATGCCGACCCAGTTGAACGGCCGAACCTGCGACATGCAGGCGCTCCAGGCCATCGCCGATAAGCACGGCCTGCTCATCGTCGAAGATGCCGCCCAGGCCCTTGGGTCGCGATACAAGGGCCGATGCGCCGGAACGTTTGGCGTTGCATCGGCCATCAGTTTCTACCCGGCCAAAGTGCTCGGATGTTTGGGCGATGGCGGCGCTGTGATCACCAACGACCACGCCATGTACGAGCGCACCTATCAGATGCGCGACCACGGACGTAACACCCAAGGCGAAGTCGTCTCCTGGGGCCTCAACTCCCGCCTCGACAATCTTCAGGCGGCTATCCTCGATTTTCAGTTGAAGACGTATCAAGACGTCATCTGCCGCCGCCGCCAACTCGCCACCCTCTACACCAACCGCCTCCACGACGTAA
>DASQGY010000031.1:0-31016 GCA_035632375.1 Bryobacteraceae bacterium
CCCCTGCGCCGCCCGAAATAGTTCGTGACTCAATCGCGGCGGGATAATCTCATCGCGATCCCCCTGCATAAACAACTTCGGCGGCACGATCCACCGTATCTTCGACATGGAGTTGTAACTCCGCACCAGCATCGGACCCACTATCGGCAACACAGTCCCCGCGACGTCACTAGCGGAACTAAACGGCGCTTCCAATATCAACGCCGCGCACGGCCTTCGCCACGCCAGGTCCACCGCCACCGCCGTCCCCAACGATTCCCCGTGCAAAATAATCTCCCGGCTGCGATACCCCAGCCCCAGCAAATACGTGTACGCCGCCTCGCCGTCCCGGTAAAGACCCTTCTCAGTTGGCCGCCCTTCGCTCTTCCCATACCCGCGATAATCCAGCATCAATATCGCCGACCCCGCCGCCGCAATCTCCCGAATCGCCGCAGCCCGATGCGTCACATTCCCAGCATTGCCGTGCAGGAACAGCGTCACCCAACGCGCCCCCTCCGGCCGGACCATCCACCCATGCAGCCGAACGTGATCGGAAGTCTCGATCCAAACATCGTGCGCGTTTAGCCGGTCCCGCAACTCCCAAGATCCTTCGGGATATTTCGCCGGATAATAAACCGCGCGATTAGCCAGAAAATAGGCCCCGCCACACGCCGACACAAATGCAACCGGCCACCCGACGTAGTAAGGCACGCGCAACACCCCGACACTGTAACACGCGATGTCTCAGCCTGCTTCAAAGGCGCGGATCGTTCGAAAGCTTTTGCTGTAGCACCGCAGGCACGGCCTTCCTCGTTGGGCGCGTCGGTGGTTTGTCGAGCGCCGGCCGATTGTTGATTGGGCCTTCCGGTAACCAATGGAAGAATGCGAATGTCAGCGATGTCGGCGTTTTGGTTTCTTCGACCGACGCTTCTACGACTCTTTACGGAGCGCTGCGAGGGCCGATTGTTTTCCTTTTCCTCTTGCCGTTCGCCGGCGCACGGCAGCAACTTCAGCGTCGATCTCACGTTGCGTTAACCGGACACGTTTCCGCTTCGCGTCCTCCCGCACCCATCCCAGGGCTTCAGCGAACGTGGCAGGCGTGTTCGTCCTCCGGCAAGGAAAAGCATATGGTTTGTTGGCGCACATGATTCCTGCTCAGTGTGATTGTTCCCACTGTAACGCACCATGGCCCAACCTTCCTCGTCTTCCTCCTATTCCCTGTATTCCTTCCTCCGTGCTATCTTCGCTTCTTGCCCCCCCCACTCACCGGCATTCGCATCCTCGACCTCAGCAGCGTGGTCGCTGGCCCCACCGCCACCATGATCCTCGCCGACCTCGGCGCCGACGTCATCAAGCTCGAACGCATGGACGGCGGCGACGACTCGCGCGATATGGGCCCTCACCGCGGCCCCTGGGGCGCATACTTCGTTCCAATCAACCGCGGCAAACGCTCCATCGCTCTCGACATCACCAAACCCGCCGGCCGCGAAACCGTGCTCCGCCTGGCGAAAACCTGCGACGTCTTCATCGAGAATTTCCGTGGCGGCAAGGCAGCCGGACTCGGTCTGGACGAAGCAGCCGTCCGCGCGCACAAACCGGACATCGTCTACGCGTCGCTCTCGGCCTACGGTCCGGTCGGCCCCGATTTTTCGAAGCCCGGATACGACGCCATCCTGCAGGCCAGAACCGGCATCGTCAGCGTCACCGGCCCAAACAAGGACACACCAATCCGCGCCGGCGTCTCCATTCTCGACATGGGCGCGGGCGTCTGGATGGCGCTCGGCGTTCTGGCCGCCCTGTTCGAGCGCAAAAACTCCGGCCGCGGCCAGCGCGTCGACGCATCGCTCTTCGAAACTGGCGTGATGCTGATGTGCTACCACCTGCTCTACCAGCAGTTCACCGGCGTCAGCCCAGGCCCGCAAGGGTCGCGCCACGCCTCGGTGGCCCCCTACGGCGCGTTCGCCACCACGGATGGCGCAGTCATGATCGGCATCTCAAACGATCGCCTCTTCCGCCGCCTCGCCACTGCCGTCGGACGCACCGACTGGCTCGACGACCCGCGCTTCACCACCAACATGGTTCGCGTCCACAACCGCGAAATCCTCGAAGCCCAACTAGCCGACCTAATCTCCACCAAACCCACGGCCGAGTGGCTGGCGGTCTTCACCCAATACGACGTCCCCAGCGACGCAGTCCAAAACGCCGAGCAGGTAATGCACGACCCACAAATCGTCGCACTCGACCAGCTAGCCAAAATCGCGCTAGCGGGCAACGAACCCGCCGAAGTCCCGCGCCTCCCCTTCCGCCTGTCGACGACCCCAGCATCGCCCGCCGGCCCCCCGCCAGCCTTGGGCGAACACACCCGCGCGATCCTGAAGGAAGCCGGCTACACCGACACCGAAATCGCCGACCTGATCAGTTCCGCCACCTGCGCCAATATCGTCTGAAATCTCCACAACCGCGATTCGTGGGGCGGACACCCTCGTCGGCCTCAAAACGTGTTCGCAGAGCTACCAAGGTGCTTGTGAGGCTGACTTGCAGTCTGCATCCGGCACTATACCGCGCGACTGCCATGCTTACGCACGTTGGCTGCTGCCTTGACCTCGTCCCACTCGAATTGAAACTGGCGTTCATCCAAATCTAGGTCTCTCGTACCATGCTCTAGCAGCGAGAGGGGCAAATGGCCGGTCCATGCCAAGCCGCTTCAGGCTTCAGGGTCAGCTTCAAAATCCAATCCCCGCGCATTCTGACCACCGACAAATAGCATAATAGAACAAGCGGTGTTGCGCGCCTTTCTCACTTCGCTACTTTGCGGACTGACCATCGCCACCCTCCTGTGCGGCGGCTGCGTTTCCTGCCCCCAGTTCTTCATGGTTCCCGGGGTAAAGAAGGATTGCTGCCAGAGCGGCCATTGCCAGAATCCGAAATCCGGCAAGAATGCTCCACGCAAAGAGTGCAACCGCATGGCGCTGGACCGGCACGGATTTGTCGAGTTCGACGCCGCACTGCCGGAGATCGTCCTCGCAAGCGATTATCTTGCTGCTCCGCCAGTCACAGTCACTGCGCCGATTCTGCTGCCCGAGCGAGTGGAGCATCCACCGCCTGACCTGCACCTTCTTAACTCCATATTCCTGATCTGATCGCCCTTCCACGCCGGTCTGTGGATATTTGTCTGTTCTGAGATACGAAGGAAGGGTTTCATGCGCAAGAACATTCTCCTCTGCTTCGCTGCGACGCTGGTCGCCGCGCCACAGCTCGTCCGCGCGTCCGGCCACGGCCCGATTTTTTGTCTGGCCACTCCAACCAATCCAGCGGGCGGCTTCAGTTTCGATACCAGCCTCATGGGCCGATACGGCGACGGAGCCGGCACTATGTTCCGCGCCAGCCTGGGTTACGGCATCACGGAGAATCTGAAAGTATCCATCTCAGCGCCGCTCGTATTTCAAGCCGAGCCATTCCCCAGCGCCCGCTTCGCCGCGTTCACGCCGATGGGCGGCGATTTCGAAGGCCTCGCAATCTGGCGCTTCCATCGGCAGGATACCGGCGTCGGCTCGCGATTTGAAACGTCTGCCATCGGCGGCGTGCTCGCGCCCGGGCCGCAGCATGCCGGCGGCGCTCTCGAAGGCCTGCACAGTGGCCCCGGCGCACTGGCCGGCATCGTCACCGGCATCGCTTCGCGCAGTCATTACGCCTGGGTGGGAGCAACCTATCAGCGATACGCCCAGTCGCGAGGCGACCGCCGTCCGGACGTGCTCTTCTACAGCGCCGCTTACGCCTATCGGCCGCCCTCCTGGCGTACCGACAAAGGCTGGGACTGGCGAATCTTCGGCGAGCTCACCGGTGAAAAAGCCGGCCAACTTCAGCGAGCCGGCGTGCTGCTGCCGCAAAGCGACAGCCATCAGGTTTTCATCGGCCCCACTACTCTCGGCGTCTACAAGAACTATGCTGTGTCAGCCGGTGTGCAGTTTCCGGTGTACCAGGATGTGAGCCGCCAGTTCTTTCCCCGCGAACACTTCCGGTTCGCCATCAACTTTTCATATTTCTTCTAAGGAGCCTCGAATGCGATCGATCATAGCCTTCTGTTTGTTGGCCGCCACGTTCCCGCTACGGGCCGAGTTCCTGCAAATGGACCTCTCCATCTTCGGTATGGATTGAATGACCTGCGCCTACGCCGTGCGCGGGGCTCTCAGGAAATATCCAGGTGTCGATTCCGTCGACGTGAGCTTGAACAAAGGCCTGGCCACCGTGAAGCTGAAACCCGGCAACAACGTCCGGCCGCAGCAATTCTGGGAGACGGTGCGCAAGAACGGTTTCACGCCGAAAGAAACGCGAGTGGTCGTTCGCGGCCAGGTAAACGGCGAAAAGCTGAATGTCACCGGCAGCGGCCGGGCGTTCGATCTGCAGGCAGACCCGAAGCTGATCGAGGACATCAAGAAGCTATCGGGCCACGAAGTTACCGTAGAAGGAACGCTCACGCCCGCCAAAGATGTCAAAGCCCCGGTGTCGCTCCACGTCACCGGAATCAGAGGCGATCAATGACCACCGTTAGACCCGCACTCCAGGGACTCTTCAACTATCTCTCGCTCTTCACCTCTTTCGGCACCTTGCTCTGTTGCGCGCTCCCGTCGCTCTTGGTTCTGCTCGGCCTGGGAGCGACTGTGGCCTCGTTCCTTGCAGCGGTGCCCGGCCTAGTGATCCTCTCCCATCACAAGAGCTGGGTGTTCCTGGTGAGCGGACTCCTGATCGGCGGCAACTTCGCGTATGTCTACGTGCTCGCGCCGCGGATACAATCCAGCCCTGCATGCCTGCCCGATGCGCCGGACGCCTGTTCATCCTCCAGCCGCATCGGCCGGCGAGTGCTCTGGATTTCAGGAGCGATCTATTGCATCGGCGTCTTCAGTGCGTACGTTCTCGGGCCGCTGCTCATGCGCTTCGGCGATTGAGGTTCCTCCGTATCGGCAACAAATCACCTTTCGCTGTCCCCGGCGTTTACGCTACAATCAGACTTGCCGATGAAATTCGGTGTCGTCGTCTTCCCTGGCAGCAACTGCGATCACGACGCGTGGTTCGCGGTCTCAAACAATCTCGGACAAAAAGCGGAATTCATATGGCATGACGCCACCTCGCTTGGCGACGTGGATGCCGTCATTCTCCCTGGTGGATTCGCATACGGCGATTACCTGCGCTGCGGCGCCATCGCGAAATTCTCGCCAGTGATGCAGAGCGTCCGCAAGTTCGCCGCCGACGGTGGCCTCGTGCTAGGCATCTGCAACGGTTTCCAGATTCTCGCCGAAGCTGGATTGCTCCCCGGCGCGCTGATCCGCAATCGGGGACTGAAGTTCATCTGCAAGCCCGTACCCCTGCGCGTGGAGACCACCAATTCGCCGTTCACGTCACAGGCCACCAAGGGACAGCGCCTGACCATGCCCATCGCTCACGGCGAAGGCTGCTACATCGCCGACGATCGCACACTCGACCAGCTTGAAGCCGAAGACCGCGTCGTATTCCGATATCTGGAGAATCCGAATGGCTCGATGCGCGACATCGCCGGCATCCTCAACGAACGCCGCAACGTCATGGGACTCATGCCGCATCCCGAGCGCGTCAGCGAGCCGCTGATGGGATCGAGCGACGGCCTGGTGATTCTTCAATCCATGGCATCCGCACTGGTGGCAGCACACTAACGAATGACGCCACAGGTTATCGAGGCCCACCAACTCACCGGCCCCGAGTACGAGAAAATTGTGTCCCTGCTCGGCCGCGAGCCTACTTACACCGAGCTCGGAATCTTCAGCGTGATGTGGAGCGAACACTGTTCTTACAAAAGTTCGCGGCTGCACCTGAAAAAACTCCCCACCCGCAGCAAGCTGGTGCTCCAAGGCCCCGGCGAGAATGCGGGCATCATCGGCATCGAAGGCGGCTATGCCATCGCTTTCAAAATCGAATCACACAACCACCCCAGTTTCATCGAGCCATTCCAGGGCGCAGCCACCGGCGTCGGCGGCATCCTGCGCGACATCTTCACTATGGGCGCGCGCCCCATCGCGGTGATGGACGCTCTCCGCTTCGGACCGCTCGACAATCCGCGCAATCGCCGGATTCTCGAAGGCGTCGTCTCGGGCGTTGCGCATTACGGCAACTGCTTCGGCGTCCCCACCGTCGGCGGCGAGTGCGTCTTTGAGCCGAGCTATAGCGGCAACCCGCTCGTGAACGTCTTCGCCCTCGGCGTTTTCAAACAGGACGAGATTTTCTACGGAAAAGCGAAGGGAATCGGCAATCCAGTGATCTACGTCGGCGCGAAGACCGGCCGCGATGGCATCCACGGAGCGTCCATGGCGTCGGCGGAATTCTCCGAAGAGTCGAAACAGAAGCGCCCCAACGTCCAGGTGGGCGATCCGTTTCTCGAAAAGCTGCTTCTAGAAGCGTGCCTCGAAGCGATGAAGACCGGCGCCATCGTCGGCATTCAGGACATGGGCGCAGCGGGACTCACCTGCTCCACCTGCGAGATGGGCAGCCGCGCCGAGACCGGCGTCGAGATCGATTTGCAATATGTCCCGCAGCGCGAAACCGGCATGACCCCGTACGAGATCATGCTCTCGGAATCGCAGGAACGCATGCTGCTGGTAGCGGAGCGCGGCCGCGAGCAGGAAGTCTTCGCCGTGTTCCACAAATGGGGACTCGATGCAGTCACCATCGGCAAGGTCACCGCCGACGGCATCCTGCGCGTCAAGGATCACGGCCAGGTGGTCGCGGAAATCCCCAACCGCGCGCTAGCCGACGAAGCCCCGCTCTACAACCGCCCGCACACCAAGCCTTATCGCCCCGCCCCGATGGATCCTCCCACTGGCTTACCAAGCGGCGACCGTCAGGGAGCGATCCAGAGCGATTTGATAGCCCTTTTATCCTCGGACGACATCTGTTCCAAGCGCTGGATCTGGGAACAATACGACTACACCGTCCGCACCAACACCATCCAAGGCCCCGGCTCCGATGCCGCCATCGTCCGTATCAAGGAAACCGGCACATCCATCGCCATGTCGCTTGACGGCAACGGCCGCTATTGCGCGCTCGACCCTCGCGAAGGCGCGAAACTGATCGTTGCCGAATGCTGCCGCAACTTGTCGACCGCCGGCGCTCTCCCCGTCGCCGCGACCAACAATCTCAACTTCGGAAATCCCGAGCGCCCAGAGATCATGGCCCAAATTGTCGAAGCGATCGAGGGCATGGCCGAAGCCTGCGCGTTTTTCGAAACGCCGATCACCGGCGGCAACGTGAGCCTGTACAACGAGACATTGGGCGAGCCGATTTTCCCGACGCCGGTGATGGGCATCGTCGGCCTGATGAAAACCGCCCAGCCGATACCGATGCATTTCCAGCAGCCGGACCGTGACATCATTCTGCTCGGCGGATTCGGGCAGTGTGACGAACAGCATTTCGGCGGAACCCAATATGCGAAGGTGATTCTAGATTCCATGTGGGGCCTGCCGCCCGCGCTCGACATGGATTACGAGAAGCGCGTGCATCGGGCGATTCGCGAAATCATCGCCGCCGGACTGGCCGAATCAGCGCACGACCTGAGCGACGGCGGCTTGGCAGTGGCCTTGTCCGAATCGAGTTTCGGGTCCGCAGGAATCGGTGCCGCAATCGAAATCCCCGACGACAGCCGCACCGAATTCCAACTGTTTCACGAGGGGCCCTCCCGAATCCTGGTAACGACATCGAACCCTCAAAATGTTCTGGCCATCGCCCAAAAGTATCGTGTCGAAGCGTCCCGGATCGGTGTTACGATGAAAGAGCGGTTACGAATCCATTGCGGTTCGGAACCCTTGCTGGATTGCGATTTGAAAGAGTTGAGGACGCCGTGGGAAACTTCACTCGAAACCAAGCTGCACCAGCCATGAAACGCTTTTCCCACAACCTACAACCTACAACCCACAGCCTCGACAAGCTCCGAGAGGAGTGCGGAGTAGTCGCAATCTACGGCCATCCGGAAGCATCCAATCTCACTTATCTCGGCCTGTACGCGCTGCAGCACCGCGGCCAGGAGAGCGCCGGCATCGCCACCAGCGACCGCCGCGAGATCCGCTGCTACAAGTCGATGGGGCACGTCGCGGATATTTTCACTCCGGAACAGATCGCCTGTTTGCCGGGCGACATGGCCATCGGACACACTCGCTACTCCACCGCAGGCGACACCGCTCTGCTCAACGCCCAACCGTTTTCGGTGGCCTGCAACAAGGGGCAGATCGCCGTCGCCCACAACGGTAATATCACCAATGCCGGCGATCTGCGGCGCGAGTTGGAGCGCGAGGGCTCCATCTTTCAGGCCTCCAGCGACACGGAAGTAATCCTGCACCTGGTTGCCCGGTCGCGCGAGCGAACGCTGGCCGGTGCACTTCGCGAGGCCATGCTGCAACTGGAGGGCGCGTTCTCGCTGGTATTTTTGGCGCGCGACCGCGTGATTGTGGCACGCGATCCGCATGGCTTCCGCCCGCTGGCTTTCGGCCAGTTGAAAGTCGATGGTGGCAATGCCTATGTCTTCGCCTCCGAAACTTGCGCGTTCGACTTGATCAATGCCGACTACATCAACGACGTCGAGCCCGGCGAAATGGTTTGCATCGGGCCCGAGGGCATGACGCGCGAGCGCTACGCCCCGGAATCGCCGGTCTCGCAATGCGTCTTCGAGCACGTCTATTTCTCGCGTCCCGATTCCGTCGTGTTCGGCCGCGCGGTGCAGGAGTCGCGTGAAAACCTGGGGCGCTTGCTCGCCCAGGAATCGGGAGTGGACGCGGACATTGTAGTGCCGGTTCCCGACTCCGGTGTTGCCGCCGCCATCGGCTATGCCTCTGAATCAGGCATCCCGTTCCGCCAGGCCCTGATCCGCAATCATTACGTGGGCCGCACTTTCATTGAACCGTCGCAGGCCATCCGCGATTTCGGCGTCAAGCTGAAACTGAATCCCATCCGCCATCTGTTGGAAGGCCGTCGCGTGATCCTGGTGGACGATTCCATCGTGCGCGGCACCACCAGCCGCAAGATCGTCCGCATGGTGCGCAACGCGGGCGCGCGCGAAGTACACCTGCGAATATCCTGCCCGCCGACGGTTTCGCCCTGCTTCTACGGCGTCGACACGCCGCGCAAAGCCGAATTGATCGCCGCCAATCATTCGGTGGAAGAGATCCAGCAATACGTGGAAGCCGACTCGCTGGCCTACCTCTCACTCGACGCCCTCCGCCGCGCCGTCGCCGACGATCGCGACCGCTACTGCTACGCCTGTTACACCGGCGACTATCCAACCGAGCTGATCCAGATCGAAGAACTGGTAGAAGCCAAGGGCCGGCGTCGTTAATGGCAGCAACCGCAAAAACATCGCTATCCTCATCCTTCTCCGGCTTCGCCGTTACTTACGATCGAACCGAATTGGCTTGATCGCAACCGGAGCGTCCAGGATTCTCAACTCCGCCCGTCCGTCGGCAATCAGCTTCATTTCGAATTTCATGACATCATCGTCGTCCTTCTCCTCGAAGGTCAGGGTGTTGTCTAGAAGTTTCGCATTCAGAATGGGTGCCGGCTTAGGTGTATGTTCGGTGGACCCCGGATCTTGCAGGTCTCCATTCGCGTCGACTTGAATGTAGCAGGACACGGTTTCTCCAGAGATCTGTGTGCCACTCTTCAGCCTGAGAATGCAAATCACCTTGTCCTTCCACTTCGCCTCCCAAGTGCCGGCGAACCTCTTTTGCGCCTCAGCGTCCTGCCCCGCGAGAGGCAGCAACATGAGGAGAGTCAGCAGAGCGATCTTGACTAGACGCATGGCTTCGACGGTAGCAAAACGGTGACCATTCGCAATGTTCTGCATACGAAGGCCCTGTCAAGCAGAATCCGTGCGTTCCCGTCACATTGTGATCGAAACAGTCACAGGCGCGCCCGCCGCCTGCCTTCTGCCTCCTGGATTCTGCCTCCTGTATTCTTGTATAGATGGATCTCACCGGCAAGAACATCGCCATCCTCATCGATACCGCCTACCAGGAAATGGAAGTCTGGTACCCCTATTACCGCTTTCAGGAAGCCGGCGCCGAATGCATGTTCGTCGGCGCCGAAGCCGGCAAAACTTATTTCAGCAAGGTCGGCTATCCAGCCACCACGCAAATTTCCTACGACGCCCTGAGCCCCGACGGTTTCGACGGCGTGGTGATTCCCGGCGGCTACGCGCCCGATCACATCCGCCGCTATCCCAAAGCCAATCAGTTCGTCAAAGACATGGACGCGCAGGGCAAGCTGGTCGCCTCCATCTGCCACGGCCCCTGGGTTCTCTGTTCCGCCGGAATCCTCAAAGGCCGCCGCGCCACCTGTTTCTTCGCCATCAAAGACGACGTGGTGAACGCCGGCGCAATTTATGAAGACTCCGAAGTCGTGGTGGATCGCAACCTGGTTACCTCGCGCAAGCCGGAGGACCTTCCCGCATTCTGCCGCGCCGCCATGGACGTGCTGGTGGAGTATCCGGTAATCGCTTGAACGGAAACGGCAGCGTTATCAGCGTCCGCGGTCTGCGCAAGAGCTACGGAACTTTCGAAGCGGTGCGCGGCATTTCGTTCGAAGTCCAGCCCGGCGAAGTGTTCGGATTGCTGGGCCCCAACGGCGCTGGAAAAACCACCACAGTCGAGATCCTGGAAGGCCTGCGCCAACGAAGCGCGGGCGAAACATTGGTGCTCGGTTACGACCCCGGCCTGGAGACGCGCCAGATCAAGGACCGGATCGGCGTCTGTCTCCAGGCCACTAACTTGCCCGACAAAATCAAGGTCCACGAAGCGCTGGAATTGTTCTCCGCCTTCTACTCCCGCAACACCGACAACAAAAAACTGCTGGAGCGCCTGCAGCTCACCGAAAAACGCAACGAGTATTATTCGAAACTTTCCGGCGGCCAGAAACAGCGCGTAGCGTTGGCGCTGGCTTTGGTGAACGATCCGCAGCTCTTGTTTCTCGACGAACCCACCACCGGCCTCGATCCACAGGTCCGCCTCGAGATCCACGGCTTGATCCAGGAACTGCGCGACGCCAAGCGCTCCATTCTCCTCACCACTCACTACATCGAAGAAGCCGAGCGCCTGTGCGACCGCGTGGCCATCATCGACGAAGGGCAGATCATCGAAATCGGCAGCCCGCGCGAGATTCAGCAGCGCACCCTCGGCACCAGCCTGATCGAGATCCAGTGTGAGCAGCCGGTCCCCGCGGGCGACCCACCACCGTTCCTGAATGGCGAAACGCACGAGTTCTCCGCCGACCGCAAATCGCTCACCGTCCACTCGGCCCACCCCGCGCGCGCGATCGTCGACATCGTGAAGTGGATCGACCAGCTCGGCATCGGTCTCGCCGACATCCACCTGAAGCGCCCCACGCTGGAAGACGTCTTCATCCAACTCACCGGCAAGAGGCTGCGCGAATAAATGAACGCCTACACCGCCCAAGCCGCCATCAACGTCAAGCTCACCTTCCGCGACCGCACGGTCATCTTCTTCAACTATCTTTTCCCGCTGGTTTTCTTTTTCATCTTCGCCCAGCTTTATCACGCCGAACAGGGCGGCGCGATCATCCAGGTCCTGACCATGGTGCTCAGCATCGGCATCCTGGGCAGCGGCTTCTTCGGCGCAGGCATTCGCGCGGTGCAGGAGCGCGAGGCCAACATCCTTCGCCGCTTCAAAGTAGCCCCCATTTCCGCCGCGCCGATGCTCTTCGCCTCGTTGCTCACCGGACTGCTGAACTTCCTGCCGTCCGCCGTAATGATGCTGCTGCTCTCCCACTACATCTACGGCATGGCCTTTCCCGATCGCTGGCTATCGCTCCTGATCTTCGTCGCCATCGGCGCAGTGGCGTTCCGATCCATCGGATTGATGATCGCCTCCGTGGTCAATTCCATGCAGGAAAGCCAGATCGTGATCCAGTTGATCTATTTCCCGATGCTGTTCCTCAGCGGCACAACCATCCCCATCAGCATCATGCCCAACTGGGTGCAGATCATCGCCCACTTCATCCCGGCCACTTATCTTATGACCGGCATGCAAAGCATTCTCGGCCACAAGGAATCGCTGGCGCAAAATGCGGAGCCGGCAGGCGCACTGCTGCTGACCACCGTGCTCGCCACCTTCCTCGGCGTCAAGCTGTTCCGCTGGGAGAAAGAAGAAAAAATCAGCGGCGCGTCGAAGCTGTGGCTGCTGGCCGTGCTCTCTCCGTTCCTCCTGCTGGGCACTTATCAGGCGTACACCAAAACGGACGTAACCAAGGCGCGCGTCCTGAATCGCGACATCCTGCGCGACCGCAACGTGCTCATCCGCAACGTGCGCATTTTCATCGGCGACGGGCGCGTTATTGAATCCGGCGCAGTACTAGTGAAGGGCGGCAAGATTGCCCACGTGTACGACGGCGCTGCGCCCGACCCCAAGGAGCTGAAAGCCGAAGCCATCGAAGCATCAGGCAAGACCCTGCTCCCCGGCCTGATCGACGTGCACGTGCACCTCGCCGCGCCCGGCGGCTTCTCCGATTCGGCCAGCGACTATGAGCCCGGCAAGACCATGCCGCGCGCCCTGGCCGCCTATCTCTACAGCGGCATCACGGCGGTGAAAAGCGTCGGCGATCCGTTGGATCAGATCCTTAAAGTCCGTACGCTGGTCAACTCCGGCGAACGCCTGGGCGCGGAACTGTTCACCACCGGCCCGATGTTCACCGCAGCGGGCGGCCACGGCACGGAGTATTTCAAGAATCTCCCCGAGCAGGCGCGCAAGGCCGCCGAAGATCAAACCGTCCGCACTCCGCAGACTCCCGACGAAGCCCGCCAGCAGGTGGACGTCCTGAAGCAGCGCGGCGTCGACGGCATCAAAACGATTCTCGAAGCCGGCCAAGCGGGCATGCTGTTCAACCGCATGGACGTGAACATCCTGCGCGCCATCGCCGAAGAATCTCGCGCGCAGCAACTGCCCCTCGTGATCCACACCGGCGATTCGCGCGATGTCGCCGATGCCTTGAGCGCCGGCACGCGCGGCATCGAACACGGCTCGGCCCGCGACAAAATCCCCGACGAGCTTTTCGCACAGATGAAAGCGCAGGGTGTGGCCTACGATCCCACGCTAACAGTGCTCGAAAACCTGACCGCCCTGATCAACGGCAGCTCCGATCCCTTGGAGCGCCCACTGGTCCTCCAATCCGCCCCCGCCGCCTTGCTCGATTCCACCAAAAAATTCCTGCAATCCGACAAAGGCGCGAAAATGCGCGATCAGATGAAGCTCTATCACCTGAACATGGACGCCGCGAAAGACAACCTGCGCCGCGCCTGGCAATCGGGCGTGATGCTGGTCACCGGAAGCGACGCCGGCAATCCGCTCACCCTGCACGGCCCGACAATCCAACGCGAAGTGGAGCTCTGGGTGGAAGCAGGAATTCCCCCGGCCGTCGCGCTCCAAGCCGCAACCTACAACGCCGCAAAACTCCTCGGCCAGGAGAACCGCATCGGCCTGATTCAGGAAGGCCACGACGCCAACCTGCTCTTAGTAGACGGCAATCCACTCAAAGAGATCAAGCAAATCGAAAGCATCCAGTCGGTGATGTTGAAGGGTGAACGAATCAGTCGCTCCGAGCTCTTCGAGCAGGAATAAAACCACTCCCTGACGGTCACGGCTCAGTATGAAATCGATACGGTTTCCGAGCCGTGACCGTGAGGGAGCGGTTTTGCCGTCTTCCTCGTCTTCCTCGTCTTCCTTCCATTCCTTGTACCCTGAACCATGGCCCTCTCCCACCACACCATCGTCCCCCCCGGCTCCAAAGTCCGCCTCGCCGACCGCGACCCCGCCGACACTCTCGGCCACCACCGCAATCACAAAGCCCAGGAAAAAACACTCGACCGCCTCCGCGAACTCCAGCACTTGCTCTACGCCGACGGCCGTTACTCCCTGCTCATCGTGCTACAAGGCCGCGACGCAGCCGGCAAGGACGGCACCATCCGCCACGTCATGTCCGGTGTGAATCCGCAAGGCTGCGAAGTCACCTCGTTCAAGCAACCCTCCCACGAAGAACTGGCTCACGATTTCCTGTGGCGGGTCCATCACGCCGTACCGCGCCGCGGCGACATCGGAATCTTCAACCGTTCGCACTACGAAGACGTCCTCATCGCCCGCGTCCACCGCCTGGTCCCCAAGGAGGTCTGGGCGAAGCGCTACCGGCACATCAATGAATTCGAACGCATGCTCTACGCGAACGGCGTCACCATCCTGAAATTCTTCCTGCACATTAGCAAGGAGGAGCAGAAGCAGCGCTTCCTGGCCCGCATGAAAGATCCCGCACGCAATTGGAAACTCTCACTCCCCGATTTCGAGGAGCGCAAGCACTGGGACGACTACACCGACGCCTACCAGGACGCCTTGGCCAAATGCAGCACCGCGTGGGCGCCCTGGTACATCATCCCCGCCGACCACAAATGGTTCCGCAACCACATCATCGCGAAACTCATTGTTTCGGCCCTCGAATCGATGAAATTAAAGTACCCACCCCCCGCGGTCGATATATCTAAAGTAACCCTCGAATGATCACCACGGAAGCCTCGGGATTCCGCAGCAAGGAACAAGTCCTGATCGACTTAGCCCAGGCCTTTCCCTTCTCACCCGAGGCGCTCGAAGCAAATCGCCAAGGCAAGCTCGCCAAGGAGCAGTTCAAAAAGTACATCGGCCGTTGCAGCCGCCCTGCCACCATGGCCGTGGTCTGTTTCCTCGCGCCGCTGGTATTCTGGACCGCAATCACCGCCGGCAAACTGCAGGTCTCCTTCGATGAAGCCTTCCCCGTCTTCCTGAGCAACCTCGTACACGTCAGCCAGTTGGCCGCCTCGCAAGGTAAATGGGGCGCTTTCGTTACGCTCACCACCACCATTGTCTTCCTCGGTCTGGCTTTCTTCATGGCCTCCCGCATCTCCATCCCGCTCTATTTTGACCTGCTGGACCGCAAGGTTACCACGCAGGAAGCCCGCCTGATCGCGCACGAAGACCAGGTCTTGCGCGAGAACGGCCGCGATCCCATCGAGAAATACTACTTCGGCGTGAAAGGCCGCTACTACGAGGTGAACCTCGGGTCCTATCGCGCCCTCGAAAGCGGCTCGGTCTACCTGCTCTATCTCCTCCCCCGCAGCGATCTCCTGGTCTCCCTGGAACCAAAAATAAGCCGCTAAAGTCTACCAAAACTAGTCAGCAACTGGTAGCACATGCTTTAGCTTGTGCAGCTCCTCCAACTGTGCAACTTCCCTTCCCCCGCACCTCCAGGACCCGCCCGCCATTAAGATCGTGAACCGTGCACGGCATCGCCCTTCCAATCAAACTCCATCAACCCCGCCACCACCGCCGATTGTTCCGCTTCCGTCATCCCCGTGTACAACGGCAACCGCACCAGCCGCCCGCTGGCGCTCTCCGTCACCGGACACTGCCCCTCCCTGCCCCCGAACTTGCGGCCCATCTCCGACAAGTGCAACGGCTGGTAGTGAAACACGGCGTAAATCTCCCGCTTCTTCAGGTGGGCGATCAGCCCATCTCGCTCCGCTTCCGACGGCAGCAGCAGATAGAAGAGATGCGCCGGCTGTTCGCAATGCGCCGGTACTGTCGGCAGCGCGACGCCCTTCTCCTTCGCCCACCCGCTCAGTTCCGCTCGATACGAATCCCAAATCCCCTTTCGCCGGTTCTGAATAAGCTCCCGCGCCTCCAACTGCGCGCACAAGAATGCCGCCAGCAAGTCGGACGGCAGATAGCTGGATCCCACGTCCACCCACGTATACTTATCCACCTCGCCGCGGAAAAAGCGGCTCCGGTTCGTTCCCTTCTCCCGCAGAATCTCCGCTCGCTGGCAGTAACGCGAGTCGTTGATCACCAGCGCCCCGCCTTCCCCACAGTGAAAGTTTTTAGTCTCGTGAAAACTTTGCGACGCCAGGCAGCCGAACGTGCCGAGATTCTTCCCCTGGTATTTCCCCAGCAAGCCGTGCGCGTTGTCTTCCACTACCGGAATCCCGTGCCGCTGTGCGACATCCATAATCGGAGTCATCTCGCACCCAACACCGGCGTAGTGCACCACCACGATGGCTTTCGTCCGGGGCGTGATCAGCCGCTCCAGCAGCGCCTCATCCAGATTCAGGGTGTCCGGCCGGACGTCGGCAAATACCGGCCGGGCCCCACGCAACACAAATGCATTCAGCGTCGAAACGAAAGTGAACGCCGGCACAATCACCTCATCCCCCGGCAGGATCTCCAGCAGCAAAGCCGCCAACTCCAGCGCGTGCGTACAAGAAGTGGTCAACAATACCTTGGGAACGCCCAGCATCTCCTCCAACAGCGCGTGGCACTTCTTCGTGAACTGGCCGTCGCCTGAGACGTGCAAATTGGCGATCGCCCGCTCCATATACTGAAACTCCTTGCCGTCCAGATAGGGATGATTGAATGGGACCTTGGCCATACGTTAACTCCGCGGGCGTTGCGCCACCACCAGCAAAGAACCACCCGCCGGTAGGGAAACTCCACTTTCGATCATCCAGCGTTCCAGGGTCATAATCGCGCCCAGAAACCCGTTCAGCGCCCGCCCCATGCGGAACTCCGCCAGTCGATCGAACTTGCTCGCCGGGATCCGGTGACGGCTTCTGGATAGATACATCAGCGGCAAGAGTAACGATACGAACGACGTAGTTCGCAGCACGCGAAACCCGGCGCCTTCCACTTTGCTCACCAGATCCGCGCGCCGATAGCGCCTCTTGTGAAACGAATGTTCGTCCATGATGCTCCAAAGGAACGGATGCTGGGGGACCGCCAGCATGATCCCGCCTCCTGGCTTGACGCTGCGAAATATTTCAGATAGAACTAGCTCGTCCTCTTGAATATGCTCCAATACGTCGAATAAGCCGATGACGTCAAACTCCCGGTCGAATGGCATATGCCGGGCATCCATCTGCAATAGAGTCGCTCCCGGCAGACGCTTCGCGGCGAAGGGCAGCGCGCTGGCGAATACATCGCTCCCCGAGATCCTCATTTCCGGGAACCGGCCACGGACGCCTTCCAGTACGAAGCCTGTGCCACAACCTACTTCCAGCAAGCCCGAGCACTCCGGGAAATAGTGCTTCAGCGCCCACAGTAACAATCGATTGCGTCCTTGAAACCAAAAATTCGCTTCTTCCACTTTCGCGAGATTCTCGAAATAACCTGCCTCGAACCCATCGCTCTCGTCATCCCGGATCGCCGAAAAGGACAGGTATCCCTGGTGCACTTCCGGTCCGGAGCCACACTTGGGACAGCGCCAGTCCAACGCTTCAAACCGCTCCTCACAACGCACGCACACTTTCACTCGCAGGACTCCCCTTGGACCACCGCAAGACCAAATGTTAACATTCCACCATACCCGATCACGCCCACTCGGGTACTCCGGACAACCCGGCCTTGGTATGATGCAATCGATCAGCTCTGGCCCATGCAACTTTCCATCGTCACACCGCTTTACAACTCAGCCCCGTATCTCCGGAAATTCTATGAGCGGATTCGAGCGGCTGCGGCCAACCTGACTCCCGATTTTGAGATCGTCCTGGTCAACGATGGATCGGCGGACGATTCTCTCGAGATCGCCTTGTCCATCCATGAACAGGACTACCGGGTCCGCGTCATTGACCTGTCGCGGAATTTTGGGCAGCACAAGGCCATGATGACCGGCTTGGCCAACGCTCGCGGCGACCTGGTGTTCCTCATCGATTCCGATCTCGAAGAACCTCCCGAGCTGCTCGAAACGTTCTGGAATACCCTGCTGCCGTCGGATGCCGACGTGGTGTATGGCGTGCAGAATTCCAGAAAGGGCCACTTCTTCGAGCGAGTCAGCGGCAACTTGTTTTACACCTTGTTGAACCTGTTCTCAAACTATCCGATCCCGGCAAATGTGGTTACCGCCCGGCTCATGCGCAGCGAATATGTAAGAAGCCTGGTACAGCATCGCGACCGGGAAATCTTCATCGGCGGCCTATGGGCCATCACCGGGTTCCGGCAACTGGCCTTGCCGGTAGTGAAGTCTTCCAAAGGCCAAAGTACCTACACCTTGCCGCGAAAAGTGGCGCTACTGGTGAACTCCATCACCTCCTTCAGCAGCCTTCCGCTCTTGTACATCTTTTATCTGGGTTGCGCCATCATATCGCTGGCTGGACTCGGTGGCCTCTATTTGATTGTTCAACGGCTCTTCTTCGGCGTGTTCCTTTCCGGCTGGCTTTCGGTTATGACTTCCCTGTGGTTCCTCGGTGGGCTCACCATCTTCTGCATCGGGCTGATTGGAATCTACTTGTCCAAAATCTTCATGGAGGTCAAGGACCGGCCATACACAGTGATTCGCAAAGTGTATGAGCGCAGTGGAGGGCCAGGATGAGTTTGCTGTCGGATCCCTGGTTCTATGGCTTGGTCCAAACCCTTACGGGAGCCCACCGCAGCCGCATCCGATTGAAGAGGCATTTCGATACGTTCCCCATGGGAGCCCTGGTTCTCGACCTCGGCGGCGGGACCGGCGCCGTTGCGCCCTATTTGCCTCAACACTCCAAGTACACTTGCTTAGACAGCGACCGGGCAAAGTTGAGAGGCTTGCGCAACGCCCACCCGCAGGCTGACGCCATTCTGGCCGATGCTACCAGCGTGCCCATGCGCTCCGATTGCGTCGACGTCGTCCTTTCCATCGCCGTCTCCCACCATCTCACCGATATCGCACTCGACCGTATGTTCTCGGAAACGCGCCGCGTGTTGAAATCGGGCGGACGATTGGTGTTTCTGGACGCACTGGCCGGCCCTCGCGCCGCCACGCGGCTGATGTGGAGTATCGATCGCGGTGCACATCCCCGCTCTTCCGGCGTTTTGCGCGCCGCCCTGGGCAGGCACCTGACCGTCATCCTGGAGGAACGCCATGCCCTCTGGCACGAATACATCACCATGATCGGCAGGAAGGACTTGAGCCCGGGTAGCAATTCATGAAGTGGATCAAGCACGGAATCCTTTTTCAGCCTCCAGCCGGCTTGACTTGGATGGCTACGCACGCCGCCGTGCCTTGCGTGCTGGAAACCGGGGACCTGCTGCGCGTCTACTTCACGGGCCGCGATACCGCAAACCGCTCTCGCGTTGGTTTCTTCGATTTCAACCCGGAGGAACCCGCGCGCCCCGTTCGAGTTTCAACGGACGCGGTGTTGTCTCCCGGCAGCCTCGGCTCTTTTGATGACAGTGGAGCCATGACCTCCTGCGTGCTCCGGCACCAGGACAGCGTCTACCTCTATTACATCGGTTGGAATCTGGGCCGCACTGTCCCTTTCTACAACTCGGTCGGCTTGGCGATCAGTCGCGATGGCGGGCTTTCGTTTGAGAAAGCCTCGCGAGGCCCCATCCTGCCCCGCGATGATACCGATCCATACTTCACAGCTAGTTCCTGGGTCATGGTCGAAAATGACTTTTGGCGAATGTGGTATCTCTCCTGTTGCCGCTGGGAACTGGATGAAACCGGCCAGCCCAAGCACTATTACCACATCAAATATGCAACTTCCCACGACGGCATCCACTGGAACAAGACCGGAATCGTAAGCATCGACTTTCAGTCCCCGGAAGAATACGCCATCTCCAGGCCTTGCGTAACCAAGGACGCCGGCGGCCCCTATCGCATGTGGTACTCCTACCGCGGAAAGCGCTATCGGATCGGCTATGCAGAATCAGCCGACGGTGTACGCTGGACCAGAAAAGACCAGTTGGCCGGCATCGAGCCATCTCCTTCCGGCTGGGATTCGGATATGATCGAGTACCCTTGCGTGTTTCGCCACGGCGCCAACACCTACATGCTCTACAACGGAAATGGTTTTGGCCGGACTGGCATCGGACTCGCCACGCTCGAGTCCTATTGAAAGCTCTTCAGCCTGGAACTGGGAACGACCGACGCCGGGGTCGCCTCCGCCGCATACACCTCACCGGGCTTCGTGTCCTTCAAAATCACCGCTCCAGCGCCTATGACGCATTCCGGAGCGACGCTGATACCGTCCCGGAATGTCGCATTCACCCCGATAAAGCAGTGCGATCCGATTTTCACGTTGCCCGATATCACCGCATGCGATGCAATGAAGCAATGATCCCCAATCGCCGAATCGTGCCCAATGTGATTGCCGCTCCAGATGATTACGTCGTTCCCAATACGCACGAATGGCTGCAGGACATTGTTCTCGAAGATGAAACAATTGTCTCCAACGGTGATTTCACCCCATTGAACCGCCTTCGAATTGATATAAGTGATTAGCTCGTAACCCTTCGCTTTGCATTGTCCGTAAATCTCCGCGCGTGCCTTGTTGACGCGTTTGAAGCCAATGGCCACGAACATCGCAAATTGGTCGGGTGGATGCGTCTGTTCGATGGTCTCAAACGGCACAACGTCCAGGTCCAGCAACCGGCGCTCCACGATGCGGTTCTCATTGGCCGTAAACGCCGCCACTTCATAAGGACTGTCCATCCGCAAGTAAACACAGGCCACCCGCGCGAAGTCCCCGGTCCCAAACAACACCACCTTCTTCATCCTGACCTCGTTTCTAGCGGCCGACCGCTCCCTGATTGGTCACGGCTCGAAAACATCTCCCAAAATACGCGACACTCGAAACCGAGCCGCGACCGTGAGGAAGCGGTTGCCGATTTCTTCACGGCTTTCCCTGGTCCGCGGCCGACGCCCTCGTCGGCCAATCATTTCCTCACCAGCATGGTCCACTCATAAAGCCCATAATCGTGCAGCAAAGCCACATTCCGCGAAAAGTTCCTCTTGCAATAATCGAAGAAGAAACAAGGATCCCCATAGTAAAGATCCTCGCGCATCCGCTCCGGATCGGAATACGACGTCAGCGCATTGAACGCGAACCCCTTCGCGCTCCAGCAGTCCAGCTTGTGCAGAGTATTCACCGCATAACTCTCCCACGCTGCTCGCGTCACATCCAGCTTCACATTGAAAATCCCGCTGGCCACTGAGTAGTCCGCCGTAGCAACACTCTCCTCAGCCGATACGAATTCGCACCCTTGCCTCTGGCCATGGATTTCACGCGCCTGCTCCAGCATGGCCTCGGAAATGTCCAGACCACGGTAAGTGAAGCGAAGGTCCCGCGACGCCATGTAATCGATCAGAGCGCCATAACCGCATCCATAATCGTTGATCGAAAACGGCTCCCCCGGCTCGCATACTTTCAGCAGTTGTTCAAACCTCAGATGCTGCGACTCCATGGAGTTCCAGTCGACGCCCTGCCAGGTGGCCCCGTGCATCCGCAGCTTGCCGCTGTAATACTGCTCCACTCGCCGGAGGAAGTCCGATTCAGCCGCCATCTGGTTTGCTCAGAAGCTCCTCATGTAGCGCATCGATTCCGATCCTTCATTCAAGATTAGATCAATGATGCTCACCGCGTGTTCGAACGGCGGGTAGAGCTGTTGATACTCCGGATACCCCTCATAGTCCATGTAGCGCAGCGCGATCCCTGCATCCGCGAACTGCCGTTCGTCCATATACGCTTTTGCGGTCGGTCCGGAGACGTATTCCGTCGCGCCAGCCTGCCGGCAAAGATCGATCAACCTCGTAGTCTTCCCTTCCCCTATGCTGTAGTTCATCGACCAGGAGAGCTTGGTTTGGATTCCGAGCACTGCGCAAATCGCCCTTAGAAATCGATAATTGATCAGACTGAGGTGCGTTTCCGCTTGCCCCAGGTACAGTTCCTCCAGAAGGGGTCGATACTGTTTGAAACACCTGGCTTTGGAGTAATGATGGACAATGGTTTTCCAATGCCTGACGTTCCATTGCGGATCGCTGACCACCGTATCGCGAATCCTCTGGTCCAGGTAGCCGCCCTTCACCTGCACCGGAATGGTCAGCCACGCCACGCCTTGCGGCGTCTTAATGCGGTTCCTGTTTCGCCAGTCCCGCCTGGTGTAGCGCATGTCGTCGAACAGGATGAACTCATCCACCGAGTGAATGAGGTCGAAGTACCCTTTCCACGGAATGTAGTTCGACTGTACTACCGCCACGCGTTTGCTCATGGAAGACGGTACGCCTTGATCTCCTGAATTACAAACACCGATCGGGCATCTCCTCTTGGCTGATCATTTGTCGTTTGCAACCAGATCCTCTGCCCCGCCTTCAGCGCAACCGTACACTCCTCCATTAAGACATCATCGCGCCGTACCGGTTCTCCGGCTTGCGCCAGCCAGACGCTACGGTCCTCCTTCAATGCCCCGAACATAATCCTTCCCGAAAGCAGCTTGAAGCGTAGGGCAAAAAGATAGGCTCCATCGCTCGGTGCGGTCAGAGGTGCGTTATAGTACACCGCGTATCCCCAGCGATCCGCCGGCGTGGTCACCGCAATGCCATCGGCCACGCGCTGCGCCGTTCCACTTTTTCCGGCCAGCGTCCACTTGTCGTCCGGCAGCGCGTCCGCCCTCCCCGGGGAAGCAGGCGCAAGTTCACCGCCGGTCCGAAGCGTGAGCGGCTGCAACACACTCGGATCCCTGTCCACCCGGAGAATATTGAGGAAATACCCTACGTTGCCGCGCTCAATTCGATTCGAGGAAACCACCGCCGGTATTAGATACCTTGATTCCAGCGCCTTCCTAGCCAGCGCGGGAACGTCCGGACGCCTCGACGGGATGATAACCAGCGACCCTGACGACACCGGCACGTCCGCGGGTATTGATGGAAAGTTGCGGCTTAGCAGCGTGTAGCCATACAAGTACACCGACGTTAGGGAAGTGAGCTCTTTTCCATCAGGCTCCCCCTCGTCGATCCAAAATCGAGTGCTGCGATCGGGTTTCACCGCTTGGATACGACTCACCGCATCCGTTATGCGAAGAAATCCGTCGCGGCCTTCCGTTCCCGTTCGCCACGGCCCCGCTCGCATGATATATCGGTCCGTCCACAGAGCAAGCGAGCCGCACGCCACCATTGCCACCAACAATGCCGCGAGCGCCGCACGGCTTCCGGGCTGCAAGGATCGCCACAGAAAGACCGCTGCGGCCACGCCCACCCAACCGGCCCCGAGCATTGCCACCAACCTCCAAAGCTGTCCATTCAGGTCCCACCAAGGCGTCGCCAGAACCACTGCGGCAGCCGCCGCTAGCACTGCTATGCGAACAGGATCGTGACCGTCACCTATTCGCAACAGCAAGGAGCCAAACACCAGGAAACCTGACGGCAGCAGCAGGCTGGCGGAGTAAGGGAATTCCAGCATCGGGCTGCCGAGCGCCTCCACCATCCCAAAGAGCGCGGCGTGGAATAGAAAAACGCCGGAAAACACCAAAATCGCTCGCGTGTCATCCGGAAAAGGCTTGCGGAGGCGTCGCCACAAGGCGAAAGGCATCGCGAACAGTGCCAGGGCCGGAAACATGAGCCATTTCGCTTGCGAGACCCACTCCAGGCCGTTAGCCTTGTGTTGGTTTGGCTTGCCCACATTACTGAACAGGTAGTGCCAGGAGGGAGCATAGAACCAAAAGTTGTGCTCCACGCGATAGTTGATTGTTCCAAGCAGGATGGTGAGAGCCGCCGCCCCCGCCCCGGCCCATAAACAAAGTCTCACCAGTTCATGAAGACGGTTCGTTACGTGTTTGCGAAAAATATAAAAGGCCGGAAACACTGGCGTGAACAGGAGCCAAACGATGTTGCAATATACCAGCGCTGCGTAACAGACGCCGGCCAGGACCAGGGCCCAGCGCTTGTTAGGTTGGTCGCCGGCAACCGTGAGCATCGCCAACACCAGCAGGTAATAGGCGATCGAAGCTCCATCCGGATAGTCTCCCCCTGTCGCCAGCCACACGTACGGGTGAAGACCGAAGACGATGGCTGTCAGCAGGGCAGTCGGCCGGTTAATGGTTCGCGCCAGGACGAAGTAGAGCGAGAGCACTGCGGCATAGTAGACCGCTAGGTGCAGCGCGTAGTTGGCCACCAATGGCTCGAATAGGCGGTTCACCAGATAACCTGGCACTATCCAGGACAGCCGGCTCCCATAATAAGTGTCTGGAAATAGTTCACCCTTGAAAAGAGCCAGGTTGCGGAAGAACCCATAATAGACCCACGGATCGATGTAACCCAGGCCGCTGAACATCAGATTCGAGTTCCGCCAAAGAACCAGGAACGGAAGAATCAGCAGCCCAAACGGAAATAGATCGGCCTTAACCCGATTGCCGTGGCCCATTTCACCCGGGCGCCAGTTCATCCGAGTGCCTGTACGGGGTAGTGATCTTGCTGAGCTGACGGTTGTTGGCCTTCAGCCGCGCGGCGGGAGAAAGTCAAGTTCTCTTCCTGACCGTGACTCTGTTGCTCGATAGTGACTAGATCGAAGCCTGCCTCGTCCAGAAACCGGACGACTTCTTCTTTGCCGGGCGCGTTACGGTATAGAGGAACCGCCGTGATCTGCACTTCGAGCGAGATGCGGTCGATATCCCGCAATCGCTCGCCGGCTGAACGAATCACCGCCAGGTCGCCGCCCTGAGCGTCGATCTTCAGATATTTCACTTTGGAAATGCCTGCCGTGGTGCTGCCGATGGCGGTTGCAGGATTACGCTCAACTCGGCCGCGGCGGATTTTCCGGTAGCTATCGGCCTCAATGGCGTCTGCGCTGATCGGGATCTCTTCCACCCCGATCCCCAGCATTTCGTCCATCAACGCCGGCGTCAGCAACTGCCCGTCGGTCGGCACGTGCGGCACATGGCCATATGCCACCGCGGTGCGTAGGTGCTGCATGGCATTGGAGTCCGTCAGGAAATCGCCGGTGGAGGCAAACCATAGCGGGCCGGGAGGAACGGAGCAGGCAAACTGGCGCACCTCTTCCACCATCGGCGTACCTTCCAGGCGGGCCGCGGTGGGTCCGTTGAAGTGGCACATGACGCAGTAGAGGTTGCAGGCTTCCGTTGTGTCAACGGGCCCGATTTCAACAAGCTCCATGGTTAGTCCCTGACGGCTCGCGGAGGAATCCCTTTCATTATAGAGTTCTCCGGGGTTGGAGCGACACAACTTAGGAGGGCACTTGTGAAGGGCAATAAAAAAGCGGGACCTCGCTTGAGGCCCCGCTCATCAATTGATCTCGAAGGTTACAGGATATCCACTACCGCCGGCGACGGAAGCGAATCAGTCCCGCCAGCAGCAATCCAGCGCCGCTAGTGAAGAGCCCCAAGGTACCCGGCTCGGGAACACCTTGTTGCACGATGGTCGAGTTCAGGTTCGCCGAGTAGGTCCGATCCTGGTTGAACCCGCCCTGCGTAGAACGGTTCAACGGGAAAAGGCCAGAGGCTACGCCGGGGATATTGAATGTCGAGCCAAGCTGAACATTCACGCCATTTGCGCCCGGGCTTGGAGTGAAGAGCCAATCGTTGGTGCTTCCGAGGTCAGCCGAGACGTCGGTACCGGGATCGACACCATTGTTGAAATCGACACCTCCGGCACTCACATTCGCCGTCTCATTCCCGGCGCTGGTCACTTGTGACTCGATGAAACCGAACGTGAAGTTGGTGCTCGTTACGTTGGCCGTACCGTTTTGGAGTGCAAAAGGAAATACCTGAAGAACGTTGGTGCTGAAAGAATCGCTCGTGCCAATACCCACTACCGTGAACTGCCCGGTTACATTCTCTTGAAACAGGATCGGCGTAACCCACCTGGTGCCGGACCCGTTCGAGTCAAAGAAACTGAAAGTGGACACAGTCACGCCATTCGTGAAGAAGTCGCCGTTGAAAATCATTACCTGGCCGATATTCGTGTCAGTGAACGTGCGCGCTACTGAGGTGGACCCTTCTAGTGTGCCGGCCCAGCTCACTGTGAGCGAAAGCGCTAAGACCAGCGAAAAAAGCACAACCTTCGAGATGATTCTGCTTGTAGACATAAAGTGTGTTGTTTCCTCCGTACTCAGTTACTGTACTCCATCGCTTCAGAAAATGCAACACTTTTTAGTACTTTGGTTAATCGCCGCAACGCACCGTGATTTCAGCACCTTAGCCCCCTGGTGATAGCCTGGTAGTACTCCCACGCCGGACACGTCCATCTTTGCCGGAAGTACCAGTGGTACCATCGCTTTACTGGCGCTTTGCCTTGAGCTCCGCTAGCAGCCTCTCCACTTCGTCCTCACGCTCCAGCGAAGCCAGCCGGTCTTCCATGGAGTCCCCGGTCAGCTCCGCCTTGGCATGGCTAAATGCTTCGTTATGCTGCACCTTGCTCTTCATCCGGTCGAACGCGTTCGACCGCTCCGCGTCCCCCATCGCCAGCCGCGCGTCGCCCGCCTTGTTTAGGGCGCGGGCGCGGCGGTGTTGGGCGATCAGGACCTCGCTTTTCGCCTGGGCCTCGGACAGCTTTTGCTCCAGCTTCCGCAGGGCCGATTTCAGATTCTCCACCTGCACTGTCTGGTCGGCCACCTGCTCGGCGAATCCAGTCGCTAACTGCTTGTAGCTTAAGGACCTTTCGAGCGCGGCGCGGGCCAGGTCGTCCTGTTTTTTGTCGATCGCGAGCTCGGCTTTGCGGACCCACTCGGCCGCTTTTTGCTCGTTTTCTTTCTGCTTTTTGTCCAGCAAGTGCTGGTCGGCGATGGCGATCGCGACCTGCGTTTTCACCTGAAGTTGTTGATTCTGCATGTCTAAGATGACCTGCTTGATCATCTTCTCGGGCTCCTCGGCTTTGTCTATTAGATCGTTGAGGTTAGCCCGGACCAGGGTTGCTACTCGCTCCATCAGTGCCATTTTGTTCTCCTTTTTTCTACTCTGTTTTCGCCGTTTTATCGCCTATAGTTCGGACCTTTCCGAGCAGTTCGGACATTTTCATGCCGGACAATGTCTCGAAGAGGGCCGGGATCTGGGCGGCCATTTGGGTGATGTCGCCAGTGATTTTGTGCATGCCGGCGGAATCGCCGTTGCCAGTGGATACGATAGTGATCTTGTCGACGTTCGAAAGCGGCGAGGCCAGGGCCCGGACGACTTCCGGGAGGCCGGTGAGCAACTTGTCGACGACGGCCGCCTGGTTGTACTCCTGGAACGCCTCAGCCTTGACGTTCATGGCGCGCGCCTCGGCTTCACCTTTCTTAAAGATGATCTCGGCTTCGGCTTCGCCCTGGGTGCGGATGGCGGCGGCGTGGCCCTCGGCCTCGGTGGTCAAGCGCATCTTTTCGGCGGAGGCGAGCGTTTCGATGCGGCCGCGCTCGACTTCGGCCTGCTTCAAGGTGGTAGCGATCAGCTCGAACTCGCGGCGCTTGATCTCGGCTTCCTGCACCTTGATCTGCTGTTCCTTTTCGACTTGCTGGATCTTCACCTGTTCGGCGATGACCTGCTGCTGCATGATGTTGGTCTGGATGTCGTAGGCCTTGTCGGCCGTGGCCTGCTGCTTCTTGGTGGTCTCGAGGTACATGGCCTTTTTGACTTCCATGTCGCGCGTGGCCTCGGCCTGTTTGGCTTGCGAGAGCGTTTCGGCGAGGACGCGTTCCTGATCGGCCTGAGCGCGGGCCACAGCGGATGCGCGCATGGCCTCGGCGCGTTTGATGGCGGTATCGCGCTCGGCTTCGGCAGCGGCGATGTCGGCGTCGCGCTTGATGCGCGCGATATCGGGCCGGCCCATGTTGGAGATGTACTCGTTCTTGTCGCGAACTTCCTTGATGGTGAAGGAAATGACTTCGAGCCCCATCTTGCTCATGTCGTCGGCGCAAGTGCCGCGCACGCGCTCGCCGACCATCTCCGGTTCCTTGACGATCTGTTCGACAGAAAGCTGGCCGATGATGCCGCGGAGGTGGCCTTCCATCACGAGGCGGATCAAGGCTTCGCGTTCCTGCGGCGTCTTGCTCAAGAACTGCTCGGAGGCAGTCTTGATGGACTCGGGATCGGACTTGACTTTAATCTGCGCGACGGCTTCGACGGTGACGGCGACCCCCTGCTTGGTGTAGAGATCCTGTGGCGGTGCGACGTCGAAGGACATCAGCTCGAGCGACAGGCCGCGGTAGCTTTCGATCATGGGGAAGATGACCGTGCCGCGTCCGATGACGATGCGGGTGCCGCGGAATCCGAACACGACCAGGGCTTCATTGGGACCGGCTTTGCGATAGAGCCGGGCGAACATGGCCATCAGGAACAGGATGGTGAGGACCATCAGTCCGGCGATGACAAAAACTTCCGACGAGATATGCATTTCCTTCTCCTTACTTGCCCGCGGAGCTTCGACCGCTACCTTCTGTGAGCTCATCCCACGGACGCACGTATGCGATTCCTTTTTCGTATCGAGTGACCACGACTTCGACGCCTCTGGCGATGGCCTGGCCGTCTTCGCTGCGAACGCTGGCGGCGCGTCGCGATCCGTTTTGCGAATAAATCATCTCTCCGACACCGCCGGCGAAGACGGTGCTGCTGACGCGGCCGAGCACGCCGACCGGATCGTAATCCGCGGGGTCGAGCGGTTTTTCATTGCGGAGCAGCACCTTCACCAGAAACCAGAAGACGGCGGTTGCGCCGACCAATCCGGAAATGGAAGCGAGGGCGAGCGCGAGCAGCGTCCAGATGCTGGAATAGCGGGCCAAAATATAACCGGTGCCGCCGAACCAGGCGAGAAATGCGGCGATGGTCCCGACATTGAGCGGCGAATTCCCGCCGCGTGCTCCACCGTGATGCATGCCGCGCGCATGAAAATGGGGCAGGTGCAGCGCGTGGAAGCCCGCCAAAAACGAGATCACGCTGAAGAAAAATCCGATCAAGAAGCAGAAAAGATAAAACGTTTCCCAGCTCATATGGCTTGCCTCCTTGCTGGAGCGCCAGGCTCGGGGTTGAGCACTTGCGAGAGACGGTCGACCAGGCCGGGCGTGTCGAGAATGGCTGCGAGCAGCAGGACGCACTTGCGGGAATCCTCGTGGCGGGCGAGGGCGAGCAGCGCGCGGCAAAGGTCGGGATCGCGCCGCAGGTGTTCGGCGCCGTCGATGAGCCAGAGGTCGAGTTGATCCTCTGTGGTGCGGACGGGGGAGATGAGTTCGGTATGAAAGCCTTCGGGGTCGTCGACGAGGTAGCCGGGATGGACCTTGAAGAAGCGGGCGAGGAGCATGCGGGTGGAGTTGGTGAGGTGGGGGCGCGCACCGCTTTCGATTTGGGAGAGATAGGACTGGCTGATGGATTTGCCAAGCTCCTTCTTGATGGCGCGGACGACTTCCTGCTGGGTCAACTCGCGGGGGTGGCCGCGGAGGGTGCCTTCGACTTCGCGGAGGTAGCGGAGTTTTTCGCCGAGGCGCATTGCAATCTGTGAATAGCATATTGCAATTTGTGATTTCTGTCAAGAGGGGAATCCACAAGCCGCGGCCCGACGTGATCCGGACGTTTGTACAGAGTCATAAACTCAATAAACGCTAAATCACGGATTGATCAAACTGGACCGGGGAACGAGTTTCTAGTCAGGAAGCGAAGCACAGAAGCCAAGATGTGATTAGCGGCAGGCAAATGCCGGAGATGGGTTGAAGCTACGCCACTAGGGTTCTGATCCGTTCCTCTCGCAAAGCAGGGAGGTTGGCACGCGCCCGGGTCCTAGCTTAGCTATGCTAGGACGCCCACGGTCAACCAATTCTTGACCAAAACAAAAGAGTAGTACGTGTCGCGGCTCGGCATCAGTGCGCGACAACAAATCTTTGTGTCATACTTACTCGTCGACTCGTAGGTTTGGGAAGCACAGATTTGCGCCATGCAGATTGCGGGCGATTTACGTAGAGGGAGCACCGTCATCCGGCCCGCCTTTTCTGGTATTAGGTGCAAGGCGTCACCTAGTTTTTGCGAGTTTAGAGACTGAGGTCTCGCAAGGCATTGACGGCAAACATTCTGTAGGTCGAGTTGTTGATTGGCCCGCAAACGGTCCGGTCACAAGGATTTCGTTCGAATCGTAGAAGGGATGAACCATGAAAGCAACCCATTCCGACCTGAGACTGACAATCGGGCAGCACTTGGAATATGTGCTCCCGAGGCTCTCTTTCGACCCAACAATTCCCATTTGGCCTCCGGATGTTTTTGCGATCTGCGCTTCTGCCTTGGTCAAGTCTGGTGGTTACTGTAGGGTACTCGTCAACTGGCCTCCGAAGACATACAGGGCACCAGAGGATTGGGACAAAGCCGCAGTTAAGCACGGTCGGAGCTGGCGTCGCATGTGGGTTACTAAGCGCACTGCCCCGAAGGCAGTCGCGCGTTATTGGGGAACGCTAATCGACGCAAGAGACAAGCCGGTCCAAGCCATTGCAGAAAACGCAACATTGGGCCAAGCGGTTCTTCAACTGTGTGCGGTGGCCGACGAAGCTTCAGAGGGTGTGGGAAGTCCACTGGATGGCCATGAAACTGAAATCGAGGAAAGATTTCAGTTCCACGCCAGTGGATTACTTGATCGGGATAGCCCAGGTTCTAGCTTGTGCGAAGAAATTAACGTAACGAGGTTACGTGTCTTACCGAAGATGCATACCCCACAGACCGGCCTCACTGTGCGTTCGTTGTCCCATTACTTGGCCCTGTGCGAACCCAGTGAAGTGGTTCCGTATTGGATTCAGTCCATGAGTCCGTTGAGGGATGACAGCATGAATCTACTTGTCGTGCCATGGCCCTTCGAGATTTATCCAGTCCAGTTTAGGGCTGCGGTGCCTCTTCAAAACGAAATGCGAAACATGCCGGACAGGTTTGGCTTTTTCACTTTCGACCAGCGGGACTCAGGCGATGTAGTGGAAGCAGTGAGCAAGTTATATGACTCCGCTCTTGAGCAAGTTGGCCGAATTGATGGTGTGGTTCTTCCGGAGCTCGCACTGACCGAACAGGAACGGATTGATCTTCGATCTTTCGCACTGCAGAAAAACGCGTTCCTAGTGAGCGGCTTCGGTAGCAGTTCTCAGGGCGGAACTAGGTGTGGGGAGAATCAAGTTGGCCTCGATTTTCGCGGCGTACTGGATGTTACTCTATCGCAGCGCAAGCACCACCGATGGAAACTGGATTCCTCGCAGGTCTCTCAATATAGGCTAGGCAGCCTACTTTATCCAGAGAAGGAGTGGTGGGAAC
>DASQGY010000032.1:0-5770 GCA_035632375.1 Bryobacteraceae bacterium
CGGAACAGATCCACAAACGCCATCGATCGCCACACCGTCAGCAACTGCTTGAACCCCAGACTCTCCAAAATCCCCGCGGCGATCAGCGCGAACAGATTCTTCAGCTCCGGATACCGTTTCAGCGTCATCTCCTCCAGCACCACGGCGGCGGTCGAAAGAATCATGCCGTACAGCACTGCCGCGATAAAAAACAACAGTGCCATCTTCCAGGAAAAGATCCCCAGCGCCAGCCCGACGATGGTAATCACATAACCGGTCAGCTCCACCAACGGCCCCAGCCCCTCGAACAAAGCGAAATAGGGGAGCGCGAACATCCCCAGCCATCCCGAGCTCGGCCGGAAGAACATGCCCTTGTGCAGCCACAGCGTCTCCAGCGTGCCCCGCTGCCAGCGATTGCGCTGCCGCCGCAGGATCTCCAGCTTGTCCGGCACCTCCGTCCAACACACCGGATCCGGCAGAAACACGATGCGATATTCCATCTTTTCGCGCAGCGCGTACTCGTGCATCCGCGTCACCAGCTCCATATCTTCGCCCACCGTATCGGTATGGTATCCGCCCGCACCCACCACTACCTTCTTCGAAAACACGCCGAACGCGCCGGAAATGATCAGCAGTGAGTTCATGGAGCTGAACGCGATCCGCCCGCCTAGAAACGCCCGCAGATATTCCACAACTTGAAATCGCACCACCCAGGACTTCGACAATCCCGTTTGGATCACCCGCCCGTTGCGGATGCCGCAATTATTGGCCACCCGAACCAGCCCGCCACATGCGATCACCCGCGGATCTTCGACGAACGGCGCGGCAACTTGCAACAACGCATCGGGCTCCAGCAGCGAATCCGAGTCCACCGTGCACACCAGCGGATACAGCGACGCGTTGATTCCCGCGTTCAGCGCGTCCGCCTTGCCTCCGTTCTGTTTATCGATCACCACCAGTGGAATCTTGCGCCGCGACTCGTACACCGCGTTCACCGGCTCGGTCTCCAGATCGCCGCCGTGATAGCGCGCCGATGGGACCAAATCGAATTCGTCGATCAGCTCCTGAAGCGTCCGGTCCTTCGATCCGTCGTTGATCACCACCACTTCGAACTCGGGGTAGGAGATCTGCAGCATCGCCCGCACGCTCTGCCGGATGGTCATCGCCTCGTTGTAAGCGGGCGCCAGCACGGAGATCGGCGGCATCAAGTTGGAAAACTGCATCGCTTCATATTGCGCGGGGTCTCGCCGCGTGGAGCGATGGCGCAGCAACTCCAGCAGCCCCACCACCATCAGGATGAAATAGATGCTGTTGATCGCGAACAGATATCCCAGCACCCACCACTCGTACCAGTAAACGAATTGGATGAAATAGCCCTGCCAGCTCATGCCGCGGCTCCTTTTTGCGCTTCACTCAGGATTTGAGTCAGAACCGCCGCCCTCTCCGGATCGCACCGCACCGCCACCTGCTCCAGTTCCAGCGTCGCGTCCGCCCGCAACATCAGCGCCGCTCGCGCGGCATGTGCCACTTCCACCAGCGACCCCGACCCGGCGGCGATCCCCAGCAGCCGTCCCTTGGTCTCCTCCACTCGCAAAATCCCCGAGGCCCTCGCCGCCATCGAGCGAACGCGCCAATCCGGATCCTCCAGGCCCGCCGTCAGCACGCCGGCGGCATTGCGCGCGGTGCTAAAGAACGGCAGCGTTTTGAACAGCTTGATGCGGACCTCCAGGTTCTTCGATTGCTGCAGCTTCCGCGGCAGGTCGTCGGCCAGTGGAAATCCTTTCTGACGCGTCAAGACAAATTCCAGCGCCGCCAACACCGCCTCGTCGTCGCGCGAAGCCAGCGCGCGCTCCAGATACTCGCGAATCAACTCCGAATCGTTCGGCACGTAGTGGAACAAAGCCAGCCGCTGCCAGAACGGCAGCGTGCCAACGTGATCCAGCACCTCACGCCTCGCCTGATCGCTCCCGTTCTTCAGAACCGCCACCCGCGCCGCCAGCCGCACGATCGGAAACGGGTGCAGCAGCGCCGCCCGCACCGCCTCCCGCGCCGCGTCCGAATCCACCTCCCGGATCAAGGTCACCGCGAACAGCGCCCGGTTCGGATTCTTCGAGAGAATATCTTTCACCAGTCCGTAATACAGTCCCGATTCCACGAACAGCCGCTCCGCCTCTACCCGCACTTCGCCGCGCAATCGTCGCAGCGCCATCCCGAATGCCGCCTCCGCTTGCTCCGGATGCCGCTGGCACTCCGCCAGCAGGGCCTCCTGGCGCCGCTGAAACAAGAGCGCGTCCGTCAGCAGTTCTTCGATCGCGCGCTGCCAGGCTTCGTGGACCTTTTCCAGGTGCAGGATAATCGTCTTCGCCACCATCAGGCCAACGCCCACCAGCAGTAGCAACGCAACCTGCACGGTGATGAACGCCAGCGCATACTGCACTACCCGATTTCCGAAGCTCGTAAAAAATCCCGACGTCCACCACGTCGCCAGCAGAAATAGCGCCAGTAACACCACGGCCGCCACGCGCGCCACAATGGCCCAGCGCGAGGTATGCAACCACGGAACTCTGAGAACAACTCGCATCGCTATTGTTTTCCCACCAGCTTCCGCAAGCGCAACACCACTTCCGGCGGACTGAACGGCTTCATCACATAATCGTCCGCACCCAAATCGAATGCCTTCACAATGTCCCGTTCCTGGCTGCGGCACGACAGCATCATCACCGGCATTTCCCGCTGCAGCGGATCTTGCCGTATATGCGCCAGAACCTCGAACCCATCGGCCTCCGGCATGTTGATGTCCAGCACCGCGGCGTCGAAGCGGCGTTTGCCCACCGCCTCCAGCGCATCGGCGCCGGTCGACGTAAGAGTCACTTCAAACCCGCCGGCTTCGAGGCTGCTCACCAGGAACCGCCCGGTCAGCGGCTCGTCTTCAGCCACCAACACCTGCGCCTTTGCACCGTTTCCACCTGGGACCCACGGAGTGCCTCTGCCGTTCGCTTTTCGCGCCGCCGGAATCGTCTCCAGGTTCGCCAGCACGCGATGAGCCGCCAGCATCACCTCGTTGGCATCGCCCGGCATGGCCACCGTGTCGTCGGCCAAAGTCGCCAGCTCCAGCAACTCCTTCCCGCTATCGCGCAAATGAACTACAATCGGCGCTCGCTTCGACTCGAATACCTGCCGGACTCCGTCTATCTCCGGAACATCCTCCTGGCCCAGGCTCAGAATCAACAGATCGTGCCAATCCGCCCACGATCCGTCGCAACAATTTTCCGCCGAGACTATAGCGAACGAGGCGTCGACGCTTCTCACCAGCGTTTCCAACCGCTCCGTGATTAAACCATCGAATCCGAACGCCGCGATCCGCCGCCCCCGGAATGCCGGCGCGAGGCTCCGCAAATTCAAAACCGGCCGCACTACCGCTCCATTTACCGGCTTGTCGCTCGCGCTGGCCATGGATCGAGCCAAGGCGCGAAGGTCTTTTGTGAACCGCGCCACTTCTTCTTCCAGGCTGTCCGCCAGTACGCCTGCGCCGTCCTGAAATCCCGCCCGGCCCATGTCCTCCAGCAACACCGCGATTTCAGTCATGCGCGTGGCGCCGAAAACGCCGCTGGTGGATTGCAAGTAGTGCGCGGCGTTCCGCAGCGCCACCGGATCGCGATTCACCAGAGCCTGCCGGATATTCGCCAGCGATTCTTGCACCGCCGCGGTGCTCGGCGTCACCAATTCCTCCAACAGTTTGCTGCCGCCCATCGACGCCAGCGCCTGCACGCTGCTTACGTTCACCGCCGACCTCGTGGCGCCTCGCTCCCGGATCTCCGCCGCCAGTTCCCAGGCCTGCAGCAAATAGACCAGGCTCCCAACGTCCAGCGGCGCGGTGACAAAATCGTCCATCAGGTGACGCCGCTCCGCGCCCTTCCGCCGCTCGGGCGAGTTGTGCGCCCTCCGCCGCCCCTTCGACAAGGCCACCATCACCGCGGTCCCAATGCCGATCACCACTACGCCCTCATGGGCCGCCCGCACGCTCTCCACTGCGCGGCGATCCTCCTCCGTCAACTCTCCAATCTCCGCCAGAATCAGGTCCGGCGCATCCTCCGCCGATCGAACATCGGCCAGTACGCGCTTCGGAGTCACTTCAAACCCCGCCGACTGCAGCGCCCGCGGCAACTCCGCATCCCGCAGGATCTGATCGAACACCACTACCCGCTTCCGGCGCGCCGGCGTGTTTCGCTCCGCCGCCACAGGCGCTACCGCGCTCCGCAACATGGTGCTCGCGTCACTCATGAGTGTCCATCCTGTAGTAAGTCCGCAGCGCCTGAATGTCTCGACGAATCAAATCCTGGTAAGTCCGGCGCGTCGTCGCGCCCAGTTCCACGGCGCGCGACCCTCCGCCGCTCAGATCGTACAGAAACTCGCGGTATTGCACGCCATCGGAAACATACAGTTCCCGGCCCCGATGCAAAATCCCGTAGATGGGCGCGTAGCTAGCCACCATCAGCCAATCGTCCCGCCGCTCTGCCGTGAGAGCCGCCGCGTCCGGCGCGAAGAGCGATTTTCCGTAAACCTCTTCCTTCCGCAACGGCCCCTGCCCCAGAAGCTGATACAGGCTCGGTGCGATGTCGGTAAGAAACGCGACATCGTGCGCATCGAACACGTTCGTCCCCTTCACCGCCGCCGGCACATGAACAATCAGCGGAATCCGCATCACTTCCGGAACCAGCGTGTAAGCGTGACCCCACCGCCCGTCCTCGCCCAGCGAATCGCCATGATCGGCGGCGAGCACCACGATGCTGGTGTCATACCAGCCCTTGCTCTTCAGAAAGCCGATGAATTCGCCAAACGCCGCGTCCACATGCTTCACGCGCGATGCATAGGGCGCGTTGAACCCCGGAAACGATTCGCCATCCGGTACGCTGCGGTTCGCCCGGTTGATCACGGAAATGTGCAGATTCTGCGGCTGCGTGTACGCGAATACCGGCCCATCCGCCGCGGTGCGATTCTTCAGCTTCGCTTCCAGTTCCCGCACCGTATGAGCGAGGTCCAGATCCATCGTCAACGTGCCCTGATCCAACTCCGTGGTCTTCGGCCCCGGTGTCAGCAGCGAGCCGAGGATGGTGTCCACAGTGATGAATCGCTGGTATCCGCACGCATCCAGCAACTTCTCCAGACTGTCCATGGGATGAAACGGCGTGACGTATTGTTTGTGCGGCAGCAGCGCCCCCGACCAGATGGATGGCTCGGAAAGCCCCGTGCCCGCGTAACGCGTGAAAGCATTTTCGAAAACCACGCTCTCGCGCGCGAACGACGCAACGCCAGGCGTGAACGCAACTTTTGGATTAAACGGCTCCAGATAATCCCGCCGCAGACTGTCGACAACAAAGACGAAAATGTTCGGCCGCGCTCCGCCCGCTCCAGTGAGACGATCGCTAAGCCGCACTTCCACCGGCTCGATCTTCCGCTCCCGAGGCAGATTCGTATTCGCGGCGAGCAAATGGTAGTAATCCCCATCCCCCTCGCGCGGCGCGAGCCAATCGTAGAGCACCTTATAAGACGCGTTGTACCCCGCATAGCGCCCCAAGTCCGCCTTAGGCTGCACAGCCCCAAGCCCGCGATGCGCCAGGAGCACGCCAACCGCCACAACCAACAACGCCAAAGTCCAATCCCTGTGGGGCAGGATGGAATCCTGCGGCCGATTGCCAATCGGCCTGCCACTGACAATCCGATAAACCACCGCAAACGTAACCGTCCAAACCAAAATCGCGGAAGTCTTCTGCGCGAGATAATTCCAATCCAT
>DASQGY010000033.1:0-11249 GCA_035632375.1 Bryobacteraceae bacterium
AACGAGAATTCAGGAAGAATCCACAAAGAGGATGGATCGTTTCGTGGCCCGTCATTTCGCATCGCAGGCCCTGACTCGCGTGATCGAGGAAGGCGATCCAGCGCGGCTCATTGTCGATTACGCTCATAAGCACAAGATCGACTTGATCATGATGCCCACGCATGGTTACGGCCAGTTTCGGCGATTCTTGACAGGATCTGTTACCGCGAAGGTCCTGCACGATTCCCTTGTTCCTGTATGGACGTCAGTACACGGCCAGCGCGCTCAATCTCGACACGCCGGGAACTATCGCAACATCCTTTGCGCCGTGGACTGCAACAGCGAAGCGGTAGCTTTGATGCGCTGGGCTGCCTGGCTCGGGCGACAGTATCAAGCGGTAGTCACGTTGGTACACGTGATTCCCGCACTCAACGAATCGTCGCGAAATCGTGGTGAGGCGGAACTTCGGCGCTACTTCATTCAACGCGCCAAGGCGCAATTCGAGGTTCTCATGGATCAAGCAGGTTTTCGGAGTGAACTGGTGCTTCGTGGCGGCAATATTCCCGTCAGACTGGCAGAGACCGCACGTCAGCAGCATTCCGATCTGTTGATCGTCGGCCGAGGCCATTCGCGAAAGGCTCTGGGGCGGCTGCGCACACATTCCCTTGCCATCATCCGGGAGTCGCCCTGTGCCGTTATTAGCATCTGACCGGCCCACCCAATTTATGACGAATTGGTATGAGCTGGACTCGGCTTCGGTGCTTCGGGAGCTTGGCACGGATGCTAGGGCTGGTCTGAGCGAGGTCGAAGCAATAGGGCGGCTGGCTGCACATGGCCGCAATGAACTGGCGGGCAGCGGGATCAAAAACCCTTGGCTGATCCTCTGGGAGCAGCTTACGGCTCTGCTGATGATTATCCTCATCGTCGCTGCCGTGGTCTCGGCGGCGCTCGGCGACTACAAAGATGCCGCAGCCATCGCGATCATCGTGGTCCTGAACGCCCTTCTGGGTTTCAGCCAGGAGTATAGAGCGGAGAAAGCGATCGCAGCCCTGAAGCAATTGGCTGTTCCGTCTGTTCTGGTCCGGCGCGGCGGAGAAGTCCGGCGGATGAATGCTTCCCTATTGGTCCCGGGCGATGTCATTCTTCTCGAGGCCGGGAACGCGGTGGCTGGCGATTGCCGTATCTTGGAGAGCGCCAGCGTCCAAACCCACGAATCCGCCCTGACTGGTGAGTCGGAACCGGTCAGGAAGACGGCGGATGCTATCGCCAAGGCCGATCTGCCTCTAGGCGACCGGCTCAACATGGCATACATGGGTACGTTTGTTACCGCAGGGCGTGGTGAGGCTGTGGTGACAGAAACGGGTATGCGCACCGAGCTAGGCCGCATCGCCACACTGATTCAAAAGGTCGACCGCGAGCCAACCCCGCTTCAGCGACGCCTCAACCGGCTCGGCAGGAGCCTGGCCGCGGCCGCACTGTTGTTGGTCTCGGTGATATTTGTTCTTGGATTACTGCGTGGGGAGGAACTGAGGCTGCTGTTTCTGACTGCGGTCAGCATCGGAGTCGCAGCGGTGCCGGAAGGGCTGCCGGCGGTAGTGACCATCGCGCTCGCCCTGGGCGCGCAACGGATGCGGAAACGGCGAGCGCTGATCCGCAAACTGCCCGCCGTGGAGACACTGGGATCGGTAACCGCGATCTGCTCTGACAAGACCGGCACTCTGACTGAAAACCGAATGACCGCCGCCGTACTGCAACTGCCCGACGAAAGCCTCAACCTGGAAGCCGAGGGCCGCACCGATGCACCTGCTAAGTTTCGGCTCCTACTCGCGGCTGCCGCGCTCTGCAACGACGCGCGAATATCATCCGATAGGAGCGAAGAAGGACCACCGGCGTCCTTCGGCGATCCCACTGAAACGGCTCTAACGGCCGTCGCGAGCCGGTTCGGTCTACAGAAGCCCGATCTGGAAAAGATGCTCCCACGTGTCGCCGAAGTTCCGTTCTCGTCCGAACGCAAACGGATGACGACAGTACACCGTGTCACTTCGGATCCTGGGCAACTATCCTTCGAAGCGGGGCGTCAGCATTGGCCTTATCTTGTTTTCACAAAGGGCGCTGTGGACGGCCTGCTGGAAATATCGCGAACTGTTTGGGTCAACGGGCAAGTCGAGCCGCTCAATCAGGTACAGCGCGATTTTCTCGCCAATGCCAACGATGGCCTGGCAAAGAAAGGCATGCGTGTCCTGGGCATGGCTTTTCGTGGCCTGGACTCAGCTCCGAGCGCCGGGATCGACCTGGAGCAAGACCTCATCTTCGTCGGCATGGTGGGAATGATGGATCGTCCTCGCCCCGAGGCATTTTCCGCGGTGGCCAGATGCAAGACGGCAGGCATCCGCCCGGTCATGATTACCGGTGACCATCCTTTGACTGCCCAATCCATCGCCGATCTCGTGGGAATTACCCTCCTGGCTCCCATCGTTACCGGACCGCATTTGGATCGGCTCTCCTCAGCGGAACTGGAACGCGTCACTGATTCGGCACAGATCTACGCGCGAGTGTCACCAGAACACAAGTTGAAGATCATCGAGGGGCTCCAACGTCGCGGCCACATCGTGGCTATGACCGGAGACGGCGTGAATGACGCGCCCGCGCTCAAGAAGGCGAATATTGGAGTCGCCATGGGTATAGCCGGCACCGACGTGGCCAGAGAGGCGGCCGACATGGTCTTGTTGGATGACAACTTCGCGACGGTGGTCGCGGCCGTGGAAGAAGGCCGAGTCATCTACGACAACATCCGCAAGTTCATCCGGTATATGTTAGCCACGAACTCAGGCGAGATCTGGGTCATGCTTATCGCACCGTTATTGGGAATGCCATTGCCCCTTCTGCCGCTGCAGATTCTCTGGATGAATCTGGTGACCGACGGCCTTCCCGCGCTTGCCTTGGGCGTGGAGCCGGCGGAAACCGAAGTGATGCAGCGGCCTCCTTATCCACCCGATGAGAGCATCTTCGCTCGAGGCATGGGACGCCACGTAATCTGGGTTGGATTGCTCATGGGATTTCTTTCGCTGGGCGCCGGCTATTGGTATTGGCGCGCAGGCGATTCCAACTGGCAGACCGTGCTATTTACCATTCTCACCCTGTCCCAGATGGCGCACGTCATGGCCATCCGGTCTGAACGCCGGTCTTTATTTCAGATTGGTCTCATGTCAAATAAGCCGCTGTTAGGCGCCGTGTCGCTGACTATACTGCTCCAACTCGCACTGCTGTATGTGCCGTTGCTGCAGGCAGTCTTCAAAACCCGCGCGCTAGAGTTCCAGGACCTGGCTCTGACGCTCGCCATCAGTTCGATAATATTCGTCGCTGTTGAGCTCGAAAAACGGATCTTACAAAGCGGAAAGGCACGATAACTGTCTCATGCGAGCAAAAACGATGCACCCGGTGTTCCCGAGGGGTGAGAATGCTTGGCCATCGCCTGATACAAGGATCGCTGCCAGATAGTAAAGCCTATTGTCGATGGGTTTGGAGGCCCAGCTACTATCCCCCAATTTTGCGTGCTGAAGCGCACTCGGATGGTCTGACTGGTCGATTCATTGACCCAAGCGCATGATACGGCGATTCTAGCGCGGCCTGGCCGAAATAGGCGCAAAGCGTGCATCTATTCCCGTGGTGTGCCATGAGCAGATTCCAAGCAGCGATCATTTTTGCGGCTATGGTCTTGACAGCGGAAAGTGGCGCTGCAGTGACGTTAGACGCTGCGTTCACGACGATTGGCCCCTCCGACGAGGCCTGCAATCCGGCGGCAAGAAAGTCGGCGTTTCTAACAACCGACACCGCTGTCTGGCTGTATGTTTCCGTGTCCAATGCGGCGGCCGGCGACCGGCTGGCGATCGATTGGATCCGCCCGGACGGCGCGGTCTACCGAAATTCCACATCCGACGGCTTGCCGGAAGCAGGTGGCTGGTGCTTCGACAACAAAATCAATGTTGCCGGCGAGAGCGCCGCACAGTACCCGGGCAATTGGGTCATTCGGGGATATTGGAATGGCGCGCCATTCTTCGTAGCCAACTTCACCCTTAGCTTGCCCCCAGCAGCGTGCTCCTACTCAATCGACTCGGCCGTCAGAAACATGGATGCAGCAGGGGGTTCGGGTCAGGTAGCTGTCACCACGACAAGCGGGTGCCAGTGGACGGCGGTCCGTAACGTTTCGTGGATCGCCATAACATCGGGTAGCTCTGGCGCTGGTAGCGGTTCAGTCACTTACACCGTTGATGCGAATATCAGCACAAGTTCCAGGACTGGAACTGTCACCATAGCGGACCGCACACACACCGTGATACAGGCGGCCGCAACATGCACGTATTTGCTGAATCCCGCATCGGCCAACGTGCCGGCCTCGGGCGGCGCCGGAACAGTAAACGTCACCGCAGGAGCAGTCTGCCAGTGGACGGCCCAGAGCGGTGCGACATGGCTCCACATCACGTCCGGCAGTAGCGGTACGGGATCGGGAACTATCGCATACAATGCGGATCCCAATTCTGCCACCACTGCGCGAAGCAGCGCCATAACCGTAGCGGACAAAACATTTACCTTGCAGCAGGCAGGCGCATCCGCGAGTAGTGGGCCGGCAATCACGGAAGACGGAATCTTCAACGCCGCGAGTTATGCCTCCGCGCTCCGGGAGGGGGCGGCGCGTGGCTCCCTCATCAGCATTTTCGGCCGTGAACTGGCGCGGTCCGTAATATCAAATGACAAACTGCCGATTCCGTCCGAATTGGGCGGCACGCGCGTGGACGTGATACAAGGTGGCGTAACGCGGGCATCTTTCCTCTTGTACGTCTCTCCGGGTCAAATCAACATGATCCTGCCGTCGGCGCTCGACGCGGGGGCAGCCGAGATCGTCGTGAGCCAGGGTGGAAAGTCGAGTACACCGGCGCCGATTCGAGTGGTCAATGCGAAACCAGGCATCTTCTTCAGCGCCCCGGCTGGCAGGGAATTTGGGATTATCCAGCAGGTCGCATCGCAAACAGACTACCCCTTGAATACTCTTGACCGTCCGGCTAAACCGAACCAGACAGCAATACTATGGGCCACGGGTTTGGGAGCCGTCGCCGGCCGGGATGACACACCTCCGGTGGGTGGAAACCTTCCTGTCCAAGTGAAGGCCTATGTCGGTGGCCGCGAAGCCAAGGTGCTCTATGGCGGTCGGGCGCCCGGCTTTCCCGGAGTCGACGTCGTTTATGTGGAGATTCCATCTGATGTGCAGTTCGGATGCTACGTTGCCGTAAACGTGATAGCCGATGGGATCGATAGCAACGTGGTGGCCATGGCGGTTACCAGTCAGGGTCAGGCCTGCACTCCTCCCGCGGATCCAGTGGAGAGGGTTGTGGGTCCAGCGGGAGGCACGATTTCAGCAGGTAACGCCGCGGGAATTGTACCGGCGGGCGCGATTGCCAATACAACCACGCTGAGGATCATTCCGTTTTCGGACGGCGCACAGACTGCGGGAGGCAGCGGGCTATATCGGATTGAAGGGCTCCCGATGAACGCCAGCAAACCGCTGACCGTCTCGGTGGCGGTGGATCCTTCCATGGACCTCGGCGGGGAAGCCTTCCTGTTAGTTCGTCCCGACGGCGATACCGAATCCGGCCCGGTCAAACTTAAGGCTACGCGCAAGGGAAATGTGCTCGAAGCAGTATTGCCTGCGCTCGGGCCGTTCTCACAAAGTAGCCCACCGGTCTCTACGGTACGATCAGCCGCGGCAGCGGCAACTCCTGTGTCCACTAGCACCTGGATCAGCGCGCGAACCGGCTTTACCACTCGCGAGTCGGCGGCAGGGAACTTCGTGGCCCACTTCCCAGTGTCCATTGCCGGGAACGACGCGGCCCTGAAGCAGTACGTGGACTATCCACTAAGCAAGGCCGAAGAGTCCCGGGGCATGATCGGCGGCCTCGGCGTCGACTTATCCAGACGAAAAAAGCCGATTGATATCTGGATGATCTCCTTCCGCCAGGCCGAAGGCAGGATCTTCCTGATGCGGCAGAATAACGTGGCTGTGGCGGACAGCGCCGTCGGGGGTGTCGAGAACATGGGCGTGAATCTCAATACCGACGAACTGCTAGCTGTCAATGGCGTGCAGGCGGCTCCTATCTTCGTAAGTCACGAGTTGCTGCACGTATTTCAGTCGTTGTACATACCGGCTGGAACCATTCAACAGTCCTTCAGTGAATCCACTTGGCTGTGGATGCTGGAAGCTACGGCAACTTGGTTTGAGGGACGGATTGCCTACGATACCAATCCGAATTATTTCCCCGACGTGGTCCAGGCAAATCAGATCTTCCCATTCCTGCATGGCTTGGAGTACCCTCCCGACTCCACGGCAGCCGGTCTTTATACTCAGAACGAACCTCAGCGCCGCCACGGTTATGGTGCGTCGTCGTTCGTCCGCTATTTGGTGAACAACGAAACATATGGAAACAAGTTGGTCGGCCGGTGGTTCAACCGCATGGCGGAGACAACGGCTGGTACGCCGGTAAACGCCACGGCCACAGCGGGTCTGGAGCGCGAGGTGAGTTATCTCGAAATCAAGTGGCTGCGCTTTATCCGGGCTTATTGCGACCGCCAAGTCCGTCCCGAGGTCGGCTTGGAGACGCTTGTAGCGGCCCTTACCGCGGGACAGCAGCCTGTGGTGAAACCGTACGTTGTGGCTTCCGATGCCGATAACGGAACATCAGTGTCGTGGCAATCGCAAGCCCTCTCGGCCCGAATGATGATCCTTCAGTTTCCCAAGCGGACCACTCAGTGGCCGGCGGATACGCGGCTCAAGATCACACTCGGTCAGACGCAGACGGATGCCGAAGGCATTATCTATGTAAGAGCGGCGGGGCACGACACCATCATGGCCGGAACGCTGCCAAAATATGGCGGAACGTTCGAATACGGAGGTGTTCAGGACTTGGCGCAGAACGGAGGATTCGTTTACATCGTGGTTGCCGATGGGGGAACGGTCACGTCGCACACGGGTGTGACCCCGCTGACCCTCGACGTCCTAATCTCCTCAGGACTCACTGTCCTGCTGGAGAGAAAGAATCAGGGGCCCGGCGATTACTTTCCCGGCATGAGCACAGAATGGGTTATTGAAGGTCAGGGAGCGCGGGTGGCGCCGCCGGGAAGCTTCACCAACGTCTTCGTCAGCAGCCCAACCGTGAATGTCAGGGTACGCGTCCGGAGTCTGGTTCCACCCCCGAATTTTAAAGGCTGTTACAACGACATCTGCACGCAATTTGATTTCGAAGGCTTCACCGGCGGCGTCGAGCTATGGTGTGGTGTGCTGCTGGCCACCTCGTCAGGATCGGGTTGGATGGAGGGGCGTAACATCGCCCTAGTAGGGAAAGATACCTACGGATGGGATCGGGCTGAGTTTTACGTGAAAGTCTTCTACCGGTTCCATTACAAGGAATGGGAAGAGAAGACCGGCAAGGTCCTGGTGGATGAAAGCAAGGACACCGACATTAAGGAGTTCCTCAGCGTAGAGCGCCATTGAGTGCCGCAACTGTCCGGGAGGGAAACGCTGCCCCGGCCATCGCACCGCAGCGCCAAGTATTGGGACACCGAGACCCACGTTGAATGGTTGTTCTCTTTGCGGCGCCGCTCGCGGCTGGATCTGATTGAAGCGGCGCTGGGACAACGTTTGCATATGGAAGCGCGCGACAGTGGGGTGAGCGTCGCCCCTCCTTCTTGTCCCACTACAACCGCTCCTTTAGTCGCGGAAACGAGTTCGTAGATCGGGGACGAGTCCGGAATTTGTATGGATGTTGCACGCTTCAAGAGCGAGGTGATTGGGGCAGCGTGTTAAATTGGTGGTGCACCCCTCCTCATGGATTTTCTCCAGGGTCTGAACCCGCAACAACAGGCGGCTGTCGCGCACGTCGAAGGTCCGCTGCTGCTGCTGGCAGGGGCGGGAAGCGGTAAGACGCGTGTCATTACGCACCGCATCGCGCACTTGGTTGAAGCGCACCGCGTGCCTGGGCCCTGCATCGTCGCGGTGACCTTCACCAACAAGGCGGCCGATGAGATGCGGCAGCGGGTGCTGGCGCTGCTGGGCGGGCGCGATGCGCGCGAGAGTCCGCTGGTTTCCACCTTCCATTCCTTTTGCGTGCGTCTGCTGCGCCGCGATGGCGACCGGCTGGCGGACATTCGGCCGGGCTTCACGCGAGAATTCACCATCTACGACGACGACGATCAGCTTGCGCTGATGAAGTCGATTTACAGGGCCATGGGGTTGGACGAGAAGTTCATGCAATATCGAGCCGCGACGTCGTGGATCAGCCACAAGAAGAGCCACAAGGAATCGCCGGAGGATGTGTACAAGGCCTCGACCGATGCGAACACGTCGCGGCTGGCGTCGATCTTCGAGCAGTATGAAGCGCGTCTGCGGCAGGCCAATGCGCTGGACTTCGACGATTTGCTGCTGGAGACTGTGCGGCTGCTCGCGCACGATACGGATTTGCGGCAGCAGTACAACCGGCGGTTTGAGTTCGTGATGATCGATGAGTATCAGGACACCAACCGCAGCCAGTACGAGCTGATGCGGCTGCTCACGCAGTCGCACAAGAACGTGGCGGTGGTGGGCGACGAGGACCAGTCGATTTATGGATGGCGCGGGGCGGACATCCGTAACATTCTGGATTTCGAGCGCGACTATCCGGATGCGACGGTGATCCGGCTGGAGCAGAATTATCGATCGACCAAAAATATTCTGGAAGCCGCGAGCGCGGTTGTCGCCAACAACGAGGAGCGGAAAGGCAAGTGGCTATGGACCGAAGCCGGTGCAGGCGAGCGCATCGGCCGGTTCGAGGCCATGGACGGAGAGCAGGAAGCGCTGTTCATCGCCGATACCATCGAGAAGCTGTTGACGCACGATCCTCGGTTGCGGGCGGCGGTGTTGTATCGAACCAATTTTCAATCGCGGCAGATTGAAGAGGCGCTGCGGCGGTACGGCCGGAAGTACGTGGTGCTGGGCGGATTCAGTTTCTATCAGCGCGCCGAGGTGAAAGATGTGCTGGCGTATTTGAAGGCGGTGGTGAGCCCGCAGGATTCGGTGAGCCTGCTGCGCATCATCAACACGCCGGCGCGCGGGATCGGGAAGAGCACCATTGAGCAGATCGAGCATTATGCGCTGGAGCGCGAGCTGAGTGCGTGGTCGGCGATCGGGCAGATGTTGGAGGAGCGGGCGTTTCCTACACGTGCGGAAGCGGCGCTGCGGGCGTTCCACGGAATGATGGAAGACTTGGCGGAAGTGGCGAAATCGGAACCCGTGCACGAGATTTTGACGCGGATTCTGGTCCGGACCGGTTATTCGGAGATGCTGGCAGCGGATAACGATCGGGACTCGGAATCGCGGCTCCAGAATCTTGAGGAACTGGTGAATGCCGCGGTGGAGGCGTCGGAGCGCGGCGAAGATGTGGCGGCGTTTCTGGATCACGCGGCGCTGGTGTCGGATACGGATAATCTGGATGAGAAGGCGGCAGTTTCGCTGCTGACGATGCACAATGCCAAGGGTCTGGAGTTTCCGATCGTATTTATCGCGGGGATGGAAGAGCGGCTGTTTCCGCACACGCGGGCACTGGATTCGAAGGCGGCGATGGAGGAGGAGCGGCGGCTTTGCTACGTGGGGATGACGCGCGCGCAGCAGCGGCTGTTTTTGACTAGCGCGCGATCGCGGCGGCGCTGGGGAGGCGGGCAGTCGGAGCCGTCGATTGCGTCGCGATTCTTGAGTGAAGTACCGCCGGGGCTGGTGGAGGATTTGAATCCGAGGCGGCGGGTGTCGCACGTGGATTTGTTCGCCGAAGGGCATGAGGTTCGCGAGACGGCGAAGCGCAATTTGTACACGGGCAAGACGTACAACTCGGTGGAGAACATCCAGCAATTTTTTGCGGAGCGCGGTCAGCCTGTGTCCAAGCCGGCCGTGAAGGCCGCACCTACGGCTAGTGCGGCAGTTCCCACAACCCACAGCCAACAACCCACACCCCGCAAGCGATCTTTTCGCGCTGGGGCGACGGTGCGGCATCCGAAATATGGGCGCGGGAAGATCCTACGTCGCGAAGGGGATGGCGAGGATGCTAAGCTCACCATAAGCTTCGATGGCTACGGCTTGAAGAAGATGGTAGAAAAATACGCGGGAATCCAAGAGGAATGAATACAAAAACTTTAGATCGAACAGAGCGCAAGAAGGCCAAGCGCGCGGCGCGCAAGAAAGCTGCGCCGAAGGCCAAGCGGGCGGCGGGCGTGGCTCGCGGGTCCATGAAGAAGAGAGTGAAGAAGATGGTCAAAGGGCAGAGAAAACGTTAGCGCGGCGCTAACGTTTTCGGTGGTGGGTGGTAGGTAGTGGGTGGTGGGAAAACACCTGTTCCGGCCTGGCGCCTGCCGCCTGATGCCTGCCGCCTCAGAGCGCCATCATGAACCGATTACTTCGCACCAAGAGCATTGAGCGGTTGATTGCTACTTCCGAGGAGCCTGGGAAGAAGCTCAGCCGGTCGCTTGGGGTGTGGAGTTTGATTGCACTCGGGATTGGGGCGGTGATTGGGTCCGGGATTTTTACGCTCACAGGGACTGCGGCGGCGGGGATGCATTTCGCCGACAAGTCGATTCTGAAGGCGCCCGTGTTGGACCTGTTGCTGAATGGTGGCGATGCTGCGACTTTGAGTGGGCGCGCCGGGGCTGGTCCGGCCATCTCCGTCTCGTTCGTGCTGGTGGCGCTGGCGTGCAGCTTTGCGGCGCTTTGTTATGCGGAGTTGGCGTCGATGATTCCGATCGCCGGAAGCGCATACACATATTCTTATGCCACGCTCGGCGAGATCTTCGCCTGGATCATCGGGTGGGATCTGATTCTCGAGTACGCGGTATCGAACATGAGCGTGGCCGTTGGCTTCTCGGCTTACTTCAACGACATCCTCGACAACCTCTTCGGGTTCCATTTGCCCAAGCAGCTTTCCGACCCGATGATCGTGGAGGGGCAGTTTACGGGAAGCTGGTTCAATCTGCCGGCGCTGCTGGTGTTGATGTTTCTGAGCTACGTTCTGGTGCGTGGCGTCAAGGAAGGCGTGGGGGCGAACAATGGGATGGTGGTGATCAAGATCATCGCGATTCTGGTTTTCGTTTTTGGCGCGGCGAAGGCGGTGAACACGGCGAACTGGCATCCGTTCATGCCCAACGGCTACTCGGGCGTGCTGACCGGTGCCGCGATCATTTTCTTTACCTACATCGGATTCGAT
>DASQGY010000034.1:0-46252 GCA_035632375.1 Bryobacteraceae bacterium
TCATAGCAGGACAACACCCCAGCGATCTGCTGGCCATGACGTTCCGTCAACAGTACGAATCCCATCCTTCCACCTCGGATAGCATCGTACTCCGTTCATCTCCCTGTTTGGTTCCGGCTGTGCCGGGTTAGGGAGCGGTTGCCGCTGACAACAGAAACGCCCCCACCCACCCGAACGTCGAAACCAAATGATCAGCCACACCATCCGCTCCCTCCTCAAAACCCCCAGCTTCACCCTAGCCTCACTCGCCGCCCTAGCCCTAGGCATCGGCGCAAACACCGCCATCTTCACCCTGGTGAACACCGTCCTCCTCCGCCCGCTCCCGTACCAAGATCCCGCCCGCCTGGTGATGCTCTGGCAATCCAACCCGTCCGGCCAAGGCAACGACCTCTCCGCCGCCGACTTCGAAGACTGGCGCGACCGCACCCGCTCCTTCCAGCAAATCGCCGCCCTCACCGGCGCATCCTTCAACCTGACCGACGGCGACCGCCCGGAGCGCCTAAACGGCATGCGCGTATCGAGCGCGTTCTTCTCCGTCCTCGGCGTAGCGCCCACATTAGGCAGCGTGTTCCCAGCCGACGAAGAACAACCCGGCGCGGAGCGATCCGTGATCCTAAGCGACGCCTTGTGGAAACGCCGCTTCGGCGCCGACCCGTCGATCATCGGCAAGATCATCCATCTTGATCGCCGCCCCTACGTAATCGCCGGCGTCATGCCGCCCGCCTTCGAATTCTTCGGCTTCGAAAGCGAGCTTTACGCACCGCAGCCGCTCGATGCCAATCGATCCAATCGCGCTTACCACGACCTCCAAGCCTTGGCACGTCTCAAACCAAATGTCACACTCCAGCAAGCCCGAGCCGAAATGGACACCATCGCCCGGCAGCTCGCGCTCGAATTCCCGAAATCCAACCAGGGCTGGGGCGCGACCGTAGTCCCACTGCAGGAAGCAATCTCCGGAAACATCAAGCCAGCGTTTCTCATCCTCATGGCCGCGGTCGCATTCGTGCTCCTGATCGCCTGCGCCAACGTCGCCAACTTGCTGCTCGCCCGCGCTGCCGGACGCCAAAAAGAATTCGCCATCCGATCCGCACTCGGTGCAGGCCGCCTCGACATCGTCCGCCGCTTATTGTCAGAGAGCATCTTGCTAGCAGTCACCGGCGGCGCGCTCGGAATCCTGCTCGCGCAATGGGGCATATCCGCACTCCTCGCCCTCCATCCACCGGACATCCCGCGCCTGAGCCAAGTCTCCATCGACGTCCGTGTCCTGTCCTTCACCCTGCTCATCGCACTCTTGACGGGAGTCCTCTTCGGCCTGGCCCCTGCCGCTCAATTCTCGAAGGTCGATCTCAACGACGCGTTGAAGGACGCAAGCCGCGGAGCATCAGAGGGGCGTTCCGGCCGGCGAACGCGCAGCACCTTGGTTGTCGCCGAAGTCGCCCTCGCCCTCGTTCTCTTGATCGGCGCAGGCCTCTTGATCCGCACCTTCGCCGCTCTCAACGGCGCGAGCACCGGGTTCCTCACAGAAAACCTGCTCACCCTCAACGTCAGCATTCCAGTGGAGCAATACGCCACCGAGCAGCAAGTCGCCTACGATTTCGACCGCGTCGTCCAGCGCCTGCAATCCATCCCCGGTGTCCTCTCCGCCTCCGCTGCGACAAATCTTCCCGTCGGCGGATGGAACCAAGGCCGCCAATTGACCATCGAAGGCCGCCCACCGACAACCTCGGGCGAAGTTCTCGGCGCGGGATACATGAGCATCACGCCCGATTATTTCCACACCATCGGCATTCCGCTCCGCCGCGGCCGCGAGTTCAACGCGCAGGATCGCCGAGGTTCTCCCGACGTCGTCATCGTCAGCGAGTCCATGGCCCGCCGCTTCTGGCCCGGCGAAAATCCCGTCGGCAAACGGATCGTCTGCGCGTCCATCGCCTTCCCTCGCCGTGCTCTCGGCGTACCCGTGCCTCGCGAAATAGTCGGCATAGTTGGCGACGTCCAACACATCGGACGCGAAGCGGAAACCAGCGTTGAAATGTATGTCCCGCAAATGCAGAACACTATCCCGTTCACGTTCTTCGTCGCGCGAACCGCGGGCGATCCCGCGCGCCTCGCCCCGGGCATGACGCGTTCGGTTAACGAAGTGCTCAAAGAATCGGCAGTGACCGGCGTCAAAACCATCGAAGATCGGCTGGCCGAATCGTTCTCGCGCCCCCGATTCCAAATGCTAGTCCTCGGCATCTTCGCCGCCGTCGCGTTGCTGCTCGCGAGCATCGGAATCTACGGCGTCATCGCCTATTCCGTTACGCAGCGCACCCAGGAAATCGGAATCCGCATGGCCCTCGGCGCGGACGCACGCCAAGTGTTGCGCCTGATACTCGCGCACGGTCTGAAGCTCGCACTGATCGGCGTCGCACTTGGACTCGCAACGGCATTCGCCTGCACCCGCCTCATGGCGACCTTGCTCTACGGCGTCGCACCAACCGACGTGCCAACCTTCGCCGGAGTCTCCGGCCTCCTCCTACTCACCGCCACTGCCGCCACCTTGATCCCCGCGTGGCGAGCCGCCAAGACCGACCCGGCGCGCACCCTGCGAAGTCAGCTATAAACAAGTAGATGCCATCGTTGAGATTTTGGAGGCCCGTCCCGGCACTCTTCTTTGTGGCATTCTCGCTCGCCGCACAAAACACGCATAAGGGCCACGTCGCGCGCGATTACAAGATGACCGAAATGCCGCCGCCACCGCGCATCGCCGGCATCGGCGATAGCCATCTCACCATCACCACCAAGTCTCCAAAAGCTCAGGCGTTTTTCGATCAAGGGCTCAACCTGCTCCACTGTTTCTGGGATTTCGAAGCCTACCGCGCCTTCAAGGAAGCCGCCCGTCTCGATCCAAACGCAGCCATGGCGTACTGGGGCATCGCCGAAACAGTCTCCGATTATTCTGCGATGAAAGACACCAAAACCGCCGCGCTCGACAAAGCGAAAGCTCTGCTCGAAAAAGTCTCCGATCACGAGCAGTACTACATCCGCGCGCAGCAGGCCCAACAGGACGAAGATAACGGTGAGAAGGACTACCGCGAGGAAATGGAAGCGCTGATCGACAAGTATCCCGACGACATCGATGCCAAACTTTTCCTCGCCATCCACTCCAGCTACGGCTACGGCAAGAAGGACGGCAAGCCGCAGGACAACACCATCTATGCGCGCATGCTGGTGAACGACGTGCTGGCCAGCCATCCGAACAGCGGTGCCGCGCATCATTACCGCATTCATCTTCTGGAAGCCAGCACCCATCCGCAGGACGCGCTGGCCGATGCCGACGCGCTGGCTAAACTCGTCCCCGGCTCCGGCCACATGGTCCACATGCCCGGCCACATCTATTACCGCCTCGGCGATTACGACCGCGCGCGTCAGTCGTTTCTCGATTCCCTGAAAGTAGACGCCGACTACATGCAGCGCGAAAAGGTCGGAACGCTGGACGACTGGAACTACGCCCACAACCTCAGCTACCTGATCGCCAACGACGCCGAATCCGGCCGTCTGCGCGAAGCGCTCGAAATGGCCGCGCGTCTGGAAAAACTTCCAGCGAATCCGTTTCTAGCAAAAGGCTCGCCGATGCACGTCATCACGGTCGGCGGCAGCGCAGCCCGGCTCAACATCCGCTTCGCAAACTGGCAAGCGATCGTCGACCATCCGATAAACATCGGTCTCGATCCATCGGTCGCCGGCGCTGCCGCCGTTGCCTACCGCGACGGAGTGCTGGCCTACGCCCGCGGAATGCTGGCGCTCTCCCGCAAAGATCTCCCCGCCGCCGCTCGCGATTCCGACGCGCTCGATGCCACCTCCTGGCGTCTCCACGCCGAAAGCGACAGCGATGAAGACGGCAAGCCCGACGGTGTACTCAACCTTCTGGAAATGCTTTCACTCGACCTCCGCGGATATCTGCGAATGGCCCAAGGCAAACACGACCAGGGCATCGCCCTGCTGGAGAAAGCACTGGACAAAGAAAAAGAAGTCGGCTACGGCGAGCCTCCTCAATACGGCCGCCCCGAACTCGAAAGCCTCGGCTATGCCTACGTCAGGGCAGGGAAGTGGGAGCAGGCGCGCAAGGCTTTTCAAGATGAGATGATCACACGCCCGGCCAGCGGTCACGCACTCTACGGCATAGCCCAATCGTATGAACTGGCTGGCGACAAAGCACGGGCAGCGAAAGCGTACGGCGAATTCCTGAACGCCTGGAAGAACGCCGATCCCGATTTACCAATGGTGGAACATGCCAAATCCCAGAGTCGTTAACGGTCTTGATGAACTGCGGTCGCTCACCGGCCAGGAGGTCGGCGTGAGCGATTGGATCACCATCTCGCAAAAGATGATCGATCAATTCGCCGATCTCACTGACGATCATCAGTGGATCCACGTCGATGTCGAACGCGCCAAACGCGAATCGCAATTCGGCACAACAATCGCGCACGGATTCCTAACGGTTTCATTGCTTCCGAAACTCGCGCGCGAAGCCGTGGACGTTCGGGCCGATTGCAAAATGCGCGTCAATTATGGTTTCAACAAATTGCGCTTCGTCTCTCCGGTGCGCGCAGACTCGAAAGTCCGGGCGCGGTTCACCCCGCAGAAAGTCACGGAGAACGAAGTTACCTGGCTGGTGACAGTTGAAGTAGAAGGCTCCGAAAAGCCGGCAATAGTAGCCGAGTGGCTCGGGCGATTTTATTAGACCGCTACGCGCGAAAGTTCCCGATGCGGCGCGCGCACAAACTGCGTGCTGGCTCGCGCCATCCATTTCGAGAGCGCTTTCGAAGCGCACGATTCCGAGCAAATGTGCTCGAAGCCTTCGCGGTCGGCCAGCGTATCGTCCCAGCGGAGCAACGTGAATTTCTCCGCGTCTTGCGGCCGCAGCCACCAATGATTCGTCTCGCCCTTATCGCTATTGCAATAGTCGCATCTGTAGGGACAATGAACCTTCATTGTGTTTTCTCCTTCAAGACCCCGGCAGGAGCGGCTTCCAGCAACTTTCGCCGGTACATGCCTTCACTTACTTAGATTGTTGCCGCACCGAAAACGTTACAAAAGTTAAGGTGTTTATCGGCTAGGGCTTACGCTTGCGCTTCTCCTGAATCGTCGCGAATCAACCAATCCACCAGGAAGTAGCAAAGGATCGGCAGAAATGAAAACGTAAGGCACACGGGCTTGAAACCGTAGCGTTCGATGATGGCGCCCAACGGCCCGGAGACTACAAACTGCATGAGGCCATAAGCGAAGATCAAGGATGCAACTCCAAAAGCGGCGCGGCTTGCGCCATAAATATCGATCGGCAGCGTGTAGTGATTCGCGCTCCAGGCGCAGATCCAGAAAAAGCTGAGAGACATTCCCGCTGTCGCCAGCGCCGGATTTGGAAGCAGCGGAATGGTCATGGTGCCGAGCAGGAAAATTGAGGACACCAGGCAGGCCCTCTTACGCGCCCCGATCGGCGTCATGCCGGCGCGAATAAATCGCCAGGACATGCTGCCGCCGAGCATTGCGCCTAGGTAGCCGCAGATCGGAACGATCCAGGTGTACCGGGCCGTTTGTTGCGGATCCATGTGGTGGGTCTGCACCAGGTACCGGGGAGGCCAGTTGGTCCACAGGCTGTAGATGGTCATGGCGAAGAAATTCGCGATGATCAAGGCCCACAATTTCGGATCGGCAAGAAGGCCGAAGGAGTGTTTGGACTGCTCTGTCGATACTCGCGCGACCGGAGGTACCAGCCGCGCCGTAACCAGCCACACCGGAATCCAGGCGAGGCTCAGGATGCCGACGGCAAAGAAAGTCCAGCGCCAACTGTACTGATAGGCGAAGAAGACAGTGACGCCGGGCGCAAGGCCCGCGCCGAGACTGAGACCCAACTGTCCCATCGCCGATCCCACCGCGCGCTCTTGGGGCAGTAAGTAGAGGCCGACGGCTTTTCCCACCGCCGAAACGCCGCTGGCCTCGGCAACACCCAGCAGCGCGCGCCACACCAGCAGTTCGTTCACGCTGTGCGACATTCCGCTGCCGATGCTGGCGATGGCCCAGACCGCAACGGAAATGGTTGCGCCGCGATTCAGGCCCACGCGATCGATGAACCAGCCGATGAACAGGGCGCTCATCGCATAGGCGATGGAGAAAACGGAGATCAGATGGGGATAGTCGGTGGCGGTGAACGGGAAGTCCGGATTCTTGCGCCAGATCTCCGCCATTGTCGCTATTACCTGCCGGTCCAGATAATTCAGAACCGCCGAGAAAACAAAAATCGTGATGGCGACCCAGCGGATGGGGACTAGCGAGCGCATCTCGTGATTGTAGCAACCGCTAAGTTTGCAATTGCGCCAAGCGAGCTTCCAGCAGCTCCAAAGTCTTCGCCGCCGAAGTTGCACCGTCCAGCGGAATGCGCAAAACCCCAGCCGGCGTGAATTGCGCGCCCTCCGTATTGGTCACCAGGTTCATCAGGCGATCGGGGTCGATGCGCGCCTCTTTGTGGAACTTCACGTTCAGCGCGCCCGCCCGCCGATCGATCGCCTCGATCCCCAGTTTCTGTGCAGCGCTCTTCAGCACCGAGAACTTAAGCAACGAGCGGACTGCGTCGGGCGCGGGTCCATAACGGTCTTCGAGTTCCGCAAGCAACTCGGCCGCCTTTTCGGTGGTGGCGGCGTCGGCTATCCTCTTATATGCGCGCAGCCGCTGGTGCTCGTCGGCGATGTATTCCGTCGGAATGCGGATGTCCAGCCCGAGGTTCAACGTGGAGTGCACTTCCAGCGGGACCTCTTCTCCCTTCAGCTCGTGGACCGTTTCTTCCAGCAGCCGGACATACATATCGAAACCGACTGCGCCGATGTGCCCATGCTGCTCGCCGCCTAGAATATTGCCCGCGCCGCGCAGCTCCAGATCGAGCGCCGCGATCTTGAATCCCGCGCCAAGGTCGCTGAATTCCTTGAGCGCGGCCAGCCGCTTTCGGGCGATCTCGCTCAGCTCCGTGTCGGCGGGAACCAGCAAATACGCATACGCGTGCCGATTCGACCGGCCCACGCGCCCGCGAAGCTGATAGAGCTCCGACAGTCCGTAACGCTCGGCATTCTCGATGATCATGGTATTCGCCAGCGGGATGTCCAGCCCGTTTTCAGCGATCGTCGTGCAGACGAAAACGTCGTACTCGTGGCGCATGAATCCGAGCAACGCTTTTTCCAGCGCGGCCTCACCCATCTGCCCGTGACCTACGCCAATCTTGACGTTAGGTATCAACTCCTGGATGGAAGCGGCGCGCATCCAGATGCTGTCCACGCGATTGTGTATGAAATACACCTGGCCGCCACGGCTCACTTCCTGCTCAATGGCGGTGCGGATCAGGTCGGGATTGTAGTGCGCCACGACGGTCTGAATCGCCAGCCGATCCTTGGGCGGCGTTTCAATCACCGACATGTCGCGCAGTCCGAGCAGCGACATATGCAGCGTGCGCGGGATCGGCGTAGCTGTCATGGTCAGCACGTCGACATTGTGCCGAAGCTGCTTGATGCGTTCTTTATGCCGCACGCCGAAGCGTTGTTCCTCATCCACAACCAGCAGGCCAAGATCGCGGAACTCGACGTCCTTCGAAAGCAGCCGATGCGTGCCCACCACGATGTCCACTTTGCCCTCGGCAAGGCCGGTGAGCACTTCGGCGATTTCCTTCTTGTCGCGAAACCTGCTGAGCATCTCGATGCGTACCGGGAATGCTGCGAAGCGGCGCTTCAGCGTTTCGAAATGCTGGAAGGTAAGTACCGTGGTCGGTGCGAGAATGGCCACCTGCTTGCCGTCGCCGAGTGCTTTGAAGGCGGCGCGCATCGCCACTTCCGTTTTTCCATAGCCGACATCCCCGCACAGCAGGCGATCCATGGGCTGACCGCTTTCCATGTCCTTCTTAATATGTTTGATGGCCGCCACTTGATCCTTGGTCTCGGTGAAATCGAAGGCGTCTTCAAACTCGCGCTGCCAATTACTGTCCGCGGAATATTTGAAACCCTCGGCCATCTGCCGCTGCGCGTAAAGCTTCAGCAGCTCATCGGCCATGTCACGCATTTTGGCTTTGACGCGCGATTTCGTTCGCTCCCAAGTGACGCCGCCCAGCCGGTCGAGCGATGGCGCGGCTCCCTCGCCAGCGCCGCGATATTTCTGCACCAGATCCATGCGCGTGAGCGGAACATAGAGCTTGGCTTCGGCGGCGTATTCCACCAGCATGAAGTCGCCCTTGTTCTCGCCCTGCGCGATTTCGCGAATGCCCAGAAACCGGCCGATGCCGTGCGTGACGTGAACCACGTAGTCGCCGGGTTTGAGATCGGCGAGGTCGGCGGTGAAGGCGGCGAGTTGCGATTTGCTGGGCGCGGGCTTGGCGATGAGATCGGAAGTATCGAAGAGGTCCTCGGAGCCGAACAGAGCAATGCGCGCGTCCGGGAACACCGCGCCCCGGCGAACCAGTCCTTTCACCAGAAGCGTGCTGGCGGTCGCGCCTGCTATATAGGAACGCTCGGCAAGATAGGGCCGCGTGGCATCCGCAGGATCGAGCCCAAGCTGGAAGGGAACTGAATACTCCTGGAAAATGTCGGCCAGCCGTTCCACTTCGCCCAGCGATTGCGCAAAGAATACCACGCGATAGCCGCGCTCCACCAAGTTTCGCGCTTCGGCGACGGCGGCTTGCACGTTGCCATGAAACGCCAGCGACGGCCGGCTGGTGGACACGGGATTGGCCTCGGGAACCTGAGCCACACCGCCCGGAGTGAGTAGCTCCAACTCGCGGAGCGCCAGTTCGGCTTTCTTTGCGATGGTCTCCTGAAGCTCGGGCCAAGTGAAGAAGTTTTTGTCCGGAGGGCAGGGAAATGGGCGATCGGGATCATCCAGCCGTTTCCAAAGGCGCGCAGCCGCCGCGGATATTTGCTCGGGCTCGTCCAGCACGACTACCGGGTTTTCGCTCAGCGAGAACAGAGAATGGGAACGCGGGCGAACTAGCGGGGTCAGGAATTCCCAACCCGCGAATGGATCGCCGGGGCTCGCTACATCCACTTGATCCGCGATCTGCTGCAGCACTTCGCGCGACTTCGGATATTCGGTTAACGGCAGCAGCGTGGTCTCGGCAATCTTCATCACTGAGCGCTGCGTCTCCACATCAAATCTTCGGATGGACTCGATCAGGTCGCCGAACAGCTCGATGCGGATGGGCTTCGAAGCCTCCGCCGGGAAAATGTCGAGGATGCCGCCGCGGAGCGAGTATTCGCCGACCATCTCCACCGGGTCGCGCTTCTCGTAGCCGATGCTTTCGAGATGGGCCAAGAGATCTTCGAGCGGGATCTCTTCGCCGACACGAAGCGTGAGCGCCAGTTGCCGATAGAATTCCGCGCCTTCCGTACGTAGCAGCGCCGAGGCCACCGGCGTAATGGTGATGCTGGTCTTGCGCGAGGCCAGCCGCCACAATCCGACAGCGCGCTGCTCGCTGATTTCACTGTGCGGCGAGAGGCGCTGCGCGGGAAGCACGTCGAGCGCGGGAATGGTCTGCGGCCGCGGCAGGTCCGAGGTGACCAGCAGTTCGAAGAACGTGTCCACCAGTTCGCTCAGCGTCTCGGCTTCCTTGTTGCCGTCGACAATGACCAGCAGATTTCGCTCCGTCGCCTGCCAGAGCAAAACCAGGTAGAGCGCCTTGGCGGTGGCAGTGAGGCCGGGCAGGGAACGGTGCGCAGCAGAATCGTGGATCAGCTTGCTCAGCACATCCTGGAATGCAGGATCGCGGCTGAGCGATTGCAAAAGGTCGCGAATGGCAGGATGCGTCACGAGAGCGGACACAGGCCGTGCACGGCGCACAGCAAGTGGTTCAGTTCTATTTTAACTGGAGCTGCGGGCTGCTTTTAGGTAGTGGGCTAGGTGTGCATTAATCTCATCGCGATTGGGGGCAAGAGAGGCTCAGTGCCCCTCGTTCCCCCTCCGAAACAGTTCCTGATTCTCCCGGCGCTGCTTCTCGATCTCTGCAGGCGTTGGTTTGATTTCCCGGTGTATGGAGTAATCGGACTGGAACTTTGCAACAGCAGCCCCGCGAGCAGAAACGCTGTAACTCCAAGTGTTATAGCGCAGGCGGTGATCATCAGCACCCGAACCCCTTCTGTCGCATAACGCGCCTTCGCGGCGCAAATCAGATCCAGGCTTCGAAGGATCACGTACGTGCCGATGATAAAGCCGATGGTTGGGATCATATCATTAAGCGCAAGGCACATCGCCCTTCGTTACGTGAATCGGAATCTGAACGAGATTCGCGTGGATTTCGCCGAACCCGCTTCCTTGAATGAGATCAAGCGATACCTCCCAATCATAGTCCCCGCATGGGAAAAGCGGGTAGCGAGTCGGATCGCTGCTTCCCGCGATAGAAACGGGGAGAACGAAGTTCAGTTGATAGAGGCCTTGATATTGGGGCGAGAGTCCGGCATAGAGGATCGGACCGGCAAGATACGTGTCTCCAGCATAGCCGTATGCCGGAACATTTGTAATGAGCAGCAACGGTGGATATGTCAGCTTCCCGTTTTGCGATTGTCCAAATCCGGTCGTCCAGATGGTATAGGCTTCCCCCAACTTCGCTCGATGAGACGAACTGAGAACAATGCCGTTTTGATCAGTCACCGCACCCCGGTCCGATTGAAAGGCTTCATCAGTTTTCACGGTGGTCAGGCCGCAATTCACATTCGCGTGTAAGAACCTGGTATCTGCGAGGCAATCATACCCAATCCAGAATAACCGTGGAGCAAAATCCTGTACTGGAAAAGCGCTGAACGCCGGGCCACTCGAAGCTCCGTTGAAAATCGGGCGTACGCCAAAGGCATGACGCTGTGCGTTTTGCGAAAACTCGATGTTCGGAACGGCGAAATTGATCTGCGTCGGACTAACGTAGAATAATTGGACCGCAGAACACTGCATCATCGTGGGATCCAACGTTAAGTCGCACCATGCCAAGCCGTTTCCCGAAATATCTGTTGGTAAGGGGAGCTTTGCTGCGGAAGCCGTGACGGTGCTCAACGCCGATCCGAAGGCCGAAGCGATTCCGAGCGGAGCGACACCAGGCATGAAATCCCCAGCACTGACGACAGCGTTGACTTGCTGCGCATGGCCGATTGCCACTGCTGCCGGCATGATCGTCAGAATACACAAGACATGGCAGACATTACGCGAGTTTTGTGAGCAGTGTTGAATCAATCCTTCCAAATCTCACCTCTTTCATACCAGATGTGCGCGATCTGACGCGGCTGCTCGCCGGCGGCAATATTTGCGGCCGGACCACCTCTTAGCAGAACGATGTGTTCTGCTGATAGTCCATTTAGAATCTCTCGCACCTCTAATTGGGGCATCTCGATGATGGCCGCGATGTCTGCAAGAAGCCGGGGCCCGGTTGTCATCGGACGCGCACTAATGGCTGCTGTAGCAACCTTACGCTGAAGTAATGTCATACTTGTATTGTATCGGACCCGTTTCAGAGTGGCTGTTTGCCCCTCCCTTCATACCTGCCAGATCAGATCTCGCCCACGGTAACAAAACGACGTTTTTCAGGCAATTGAAAAGACATCCCTTGCGAGCTCGCATCGCAAATCAAACGGGGATTGCCCTATGCCGCCAGACTGTTATTCAGTAGAGTATAGGAAGGAGTCGATGTGACCGTCGCCATGGAAACTCCGGATGAAATTGGACGGCCGCTGGGCGTCCACACGACCGACGTTTCGCGGGCCTTACTCGACGCTGTCGCCATCGAAGCATATCGTTCCGGAACGCTCACGCCTGCGCAGGTGTAGCAGATGCTGCGGCTGCGGCTGCGCTCCCGGTGTGAGACAGAGGCTTTTCTGCGGCGCGCCGACGCATATCACGATTACACGATTGACGATCTCGAACGGGATGTCGCCGCCATTCGCAAATCCCGGTAATGCGTGCTGTCTCGGATACATCGCCGATTTGCTATCTCATTTCTAATCGGCGGGATTGACATACTTCCCACCTGACAAAAGTGGTTGTCTCTCTAGTGAGGATGGGCGCTGGAAACGTCTGAGACATTCGGACCCTCCTGTGCTGGCGCGCCGCGCGAGGTCAAGGCTGGAGCAAGCCTAAGTCGGCCTCACCCACGGCTAACCAGCCCTGGCCACGCTCCGAGTAGCACGAGGTTTCATCGGAACCGCATGAAGTTCTAATCTCCGGTTCAATGCACTGGCAATCCGGCGCAGCATTGGCAGCGAGCCTTCGTAGTCCGCTTGTTCCATGCGGCAGATCACACTCGCAGTAGTGCCCACCTTGCGGGCAAGTTCTCGTTGCGTGAGGCCAGCTTTCTTGCGAAGGTCGTAAACCAATTGAGCGGCTTCGGCGTTTACGATTTCCTCATCCAACATCGCCTGACGTTTCGGATCATGACCAACGAACCTGTCAATCAGTTGGCCCAGGGCGTCTTTCTTTTTGGTGGTCATGATTTATCCTCTCCATCCATGCGCGTTCGGGTTTGCTTCGTATTTTTCCTTGCGTTCCATTGCCCGGTTGATCTCTATGGCCGGAACTTCGGATTCCTTCGAGATGCCGTGCGAAATGACAACCATGTTCCTGCCGCTAAAGAAATAGAGAATCCTGTAATTGACGCCCTGATACGTCGGGCGTAACTCGTAGATACCGTCTCGCAGAAAGTCGGCAATCGGACGCCTAAGCTCATGCCCTTGTGATCGCAACAGACCAACTTGCGCAAGGCACTTAGCCTGCACCTTGACCGGAAGCGTGTTCAACCATTGCTCGAATAGAACGCTCGCGCCTTCCCTGTAGAAGACGATCTCCGACTGGGGCACAAGTCCATGTTCGCACTTCTGCGAACAGCGGTCAAGGCATTAAGTCCTACTCTCATTGCTCCCTGGCCAGCACTTCTTCCAGGATGCCCGTCGTCGAGTAGCCGGGTTCCAGCGGCAGAGCCAGGACTTGGCCGCCGGCGGCTTCTACTTCTTCGCGGCCGGCGATGAAGTGGGCCCAGTCGGCGCCTTTAATAAGGATGTCGGGGAGGACGGCGGCGATCAGGTCGCGCGGTGTGTCTTCATCGAAGAAGGTCACTGCGTCCACGGCTGCTAACGCTGCTGCCAGCTCGGCGCGCTCGTTTTCGGAAATCAGCGGGCGCGTTGGGCCCTTGATTCGCTGGACGCTGGCGTCGGTGTTTAACGCGAGGATCAGGATGTCACCCATCGAGCGGGCGCTTTCTAGCAAGCGGATGTGGCCGGGATGCAAGACGTCGTAGCAGCCGTTGGTGAAGACTACCTTTTTTGCGGCCTGCTTCCAGACGGCGCGGGCGGCGATTAGTTGTTCACGGGTGTAGATTGAGCCCAAGTTTGATTCTAAGCGCGATTGATAATCGCGCGCAGGTTTTCAACCTGCCCTACATCGGTAGGATGATAGAAGTATGGTTGCGATTCGGTTTGCTGTGTTGACATTTGCGATGGCCGCCGGGCTCTTGGCTGCGCCGAAGTTGAGGCTCACTAACACCACCATCGGGCCGGTCACGATTGCCGCGGGCGCAAACGGACCCTCGCAAATACTCGAGGCCTTTAACGCTGGCGATGGGACTCTTAACTTAGCACTTACCTCTAGCTCGCCCTGGCTGAAGCTTTCCGTGGGGGCGTCCGCGCCATGCATCTCGCAATCGGGCACTTGCATCCCGCTGCAGATCGCGCTTCAGACAGCGGGGCTTGCAAAGGGCGGCTACACCGCTACCGTGACTGTCAGCGATCCGAAGGCGGTGGATGCGCCGCAGACGTTTACGGTGAGCGTGCAGATGGGCGGATTCATACCCGATCAGATCGACCTATATGTTACGCCCGACGGCACGAATGGCAACACCGACAAGCTAGTTTTCAACACCAATAGCGCGCTCACTTGGACCACGTCCACGGAGAACCAGCAGAATTGGCTGCTGCTTTCGCTCGATGCCGCCGGCACCTACACGTTCGTGTTTCCGTACCGCATTCAGGGCCGCAAGCTGGACACGATGGGGGAAGGGAACTACCGTGGGTCGGTTAACATCAGCGGTTCTAAGTTTGCCGGCGACAACAAGGTCACGAATGTCACGCTGCACGTCACCTCCCAACCGATCGCGGTGGTGGGTCCAACCTCGCTCCAGTTGCGCGCAGTACAGAATGTGCCGGAGCTTACGGCGGTCGTCGGGCTGAGCAATCGCGGACTCGGGGCGCTGTCGATTACCAACGTCACCGCAACAAATTTAACGACAGGATTCTCGCCAACATTGAAGCAGACCGGTCCTACTACGGTGACCGTCACGGTGAACCCTTCAGGATTGTCACCGGGACATTACTCGGCCCTGGTGTCCATCGGAAGCAATGCCGCCAACGGCGCGGTGACAGTGCCTTTGGATCTCGAAGTGGTTCCGCTGGGCCCACCAACCGCGTCGTTTCAAGGTGTGGTGAACAACGCAACGTTCGCGACGGACGATCCTATAGCGCAGGGCTGCATCACCGCGCTATTCGGCGAGCAGCTTTCGAACTCCGGCGCGCAGAGCGGAACGCAACTGCCGCTGGTGACCAAGCTGGGCGGAGTGCGCGTGCTGGTGAACGGAAATGCCGTGCCGCTTTTCTTTACCTCGCCGAGTCAAGTGAATTTCCAGATGCCTTATGAGACGCCTTCGGGCGAAGCGCTGGTGCAAGTGGAGCGGGACGGGCAAGCCGGCAACACGGTTTCGGTGCAGGTGACTTCCATCGCGCCGCGGCTGCTGCTGCTGGGAATCGGTGAATACGGTCTGGTCGTGAATCAAGACGGAACATTTCCGGTGCCGACGTCGCTAGGAATTAACGGCCACCCGGCGCACGTCGGCGACACGCTGGTGATTTACGCCATCGGATTGGGCGTAACAGACCCAGCGGTAGCAACTGGTGCGGCGGCTCCCAGCGCTGAGCCGTTGGCCCGAGTCACCATACCCATGACGGTGCTCTTCGGCAATCGCCTGTTCACCGCCGCTCAGCCTGCTACACCATTATTCGTCGGACTTACGCCGAATTTCGTCGGTCTTTATCAGATTAACGTCACAATTCCACCGAATACGGCCTCGCTCGATGTACTGCCGGTGAACGTGACCTACGGGACGGGTGGATTGATCGGCAGCCAGATCAGGATCGCGGTGCAATAGAGCTGGCCCAATCCTGGAACACCTGCAAGATAGCAGGCAGCTTAAACGAATCGCCCTGCCCGCGGAATCGGTTGTTTTCCACCGTGCAGACCAGCCAGTCCTTCGGCGTGCGTTCCTGACGAATGGCGGTCATAGGCTGGTCTTCGAGCGTCGTATCGACCAGGTCGATGGTCAACATCCACCCAGGATTGTCCAGTGTCTCGATGGTCACGCCGCGGATGTGCTCCCATTCGCCGTTGGTTTGGGCCTGATACCAGGATTGGAGGAACTCCAGTGGGTTTTGCACTACCGGGCATTATAGGGGAATCAGCGACTGCTATGGCACTTAATGCGATGCCCGGTACACCTCCGTGACGTCGCGGATAGCGCCTTCGCTCAAATCCAGCACCAGGCCTTGGCCGCGATCCAATGCGGTTCTCATCCCCACTGGGTCCGCAAAGAAAGGCCGCGCGTCACCGAGTTGTGAGCCGAGCGCGATTCGCTGCTCATCCTCCGGCGTCAGGTATACCTCCCGGATTCCGAACAGCCGGAAGGGGCGGCCGTAGACACCGGACCAGAACATTTCCGTGTCAACGCCCTTCAGGAATACCGTTTTTTCAGGTTTCGCACGCGCCTGCTCGACCACTCCCAGAACCATCCTGCGTATTTCCTGGCTGCGATGGTAGAACGATAATGTAATTGCTCGCGTTACCGGAACGGAGACGCAAAGATAGATCCCCAGCAGCGAGACGGCCGCGATTTTTCCAGCCACGCCCGCATTCCAGCCGGTGACCAGGCTCCACGCGCCCCACATGGCCAGTCCGATTAGGGGAACCGGCAGGTAGGAAACGTTCATGTGGTCGCGCAACGGCAGAAGCGGCGACAGCACGATGACGAACCAGGCCGGAAAGAATGCCGCAACCCACTGCCGGTTTCGGAGCTTCCACACCAAGAAGCCGATCAATCCCAGGGTCAAGAACACCGTGAGCGCGGACCGGAACGGGGATGGATAAATCTTGACCCATAGCATCTGGCTGGGCCCCAAGGCCCACTTCCAATAGGTGAATAGAGTGGAGACGATGCTGGCATCCCAATGAAGTTTGTATAGACCGCTGGCCGGCAACGGCGCAACCGCCAGGTGCACCGCGGTATAAGCCGCCGATGCCGCAAACCAAGGGACAATTTGGAACACGATGCGCCGGGCGCAACAGAGCGCGTAGACGGTGGCGAGAGCCGGATAGACAACATTCAACTCGAGGACGCCGAAGCCCGCGAGAAACGTCGCGCACTGCGCCCAGTAGAAGCGGAGCCGGCCGGTCTCGACGTAGCGCAGCAACAACCAAAAGTTGAGTAAGAAGAAGAATGCGCAAAGCAGCTCGTTATATGCGGCGGTCCAGGAGAGCGCCACCGCCAGGCCGCTGTTCACGGTCCAAAGAACCGTGGCCCAAAACCCAGCCGTGCGGGAGCCAGTGAGTTTCTCACAAACGGAGCGCAACAGCGGAAGTGTTGCCGCGAACGTAAGAAAAGCGAGGCAGCGAAAGGGCAGGGCGTGTATGCCAAAGAGCGCAGTGAAGGACAGAAAGACTACGCGCTCGCTCAAGGTGCGGATGGTGCCTTGCGCGATCGGCGTGAACAGCACCCAGAAGAAGTCCCGCCAACCATGCACCAGGTCGCGGAATCCGAGCAGGGCGAAATCGTCTTTCTGAAACCAGGAGGCGAGTCCCGGCCAGTACAGGGCAAGCCCCAACAGCACGGGCGCGGCGAAGTATCCGATCGCCACGGCGCGATAGACCGATTTGTTACTGGGAGACAGACCAAATCATTTTATTCCATATCTCTGTTATTCCTGGCGGAGTGCGATCAGTGGGTCGATCTCCGTTACCTGGCGCGCTGGTATGAAGCACGCGACGGCGGCTACGGCCAGGAAGAGCGCCGATACTGCGATGAAGGTGAGCACGTCGGTCGGGCTGGTGGCGTACAGCAGCGTTGTCAAGAGCCGGGTGAGCGCGATCGCGCCGGCGATGCCGACCACTGTTCCTACTACAGCCAGGGCCAGTCCCTGCTGAACCACCATGCGGATCACTGAATCGGGCGCTGCGCCGAGTGCGATCCGGATGCCCAATTCCTGGGTTCGCTGCCGCACCGAGAGCGCCATCACGGCCGCGATACCGCACGCGCTGATCACCAAGGCTAGAGCCGCGAAGATGCCGAGCAGTATGGTGATCACGCGCGGCGACGTCAGCGAGTCGTATTGCAAACGCTCCACCGTGTTCACCTGATCCACCGCGAGCTGCGGGTCCAGATCGTGAAGCGCGGCGCGAACGGCCGAGGAGAGCGCCATCGGATCGGCCGCCGTGCGCACCACCAGATAACCACCGAGACCATTTTGCGTGACTGGCAAATACAACTCGTCGCCGATGGGTCGTTCCAAGCCGTACTCCTTTGCGTCGGCGATCACGCCGATGATCGTAGTCCATGTCTTGCCATGATCGAACGTGACGCGCTTGCCCACCGGATCGTCCCCGGGCCAGCGGTGTTTCGCCATAGTCTGGTTGATCACGCTGACCGGGAGAGTGTTCGAATCGTCGTGATCGGTGAACATTCGTCCCTTCGCTATCGGCTGGCGGATGGTTTGAAAATAATCGGGACTGACCACCGTGATGTCCACCAGCGGCGCGAGTTCGCCTTTACTGATTGGCCGGCCCTCGATCTCAAAGTTGGTCGATCCCGGGCCACTGGTGATGCCTCGTTGGCTGAACGGAAAATTACTGGTCAACGCAGCCAACTGCACGCCAGGTACAGCCTGCGTCCTGCTCAATATGTTTTGCGCCAGAAGCCGGATTTGTTGCCCTTGCGTGTAGCGGGTGAAATTGGGGCTCAAGCGCATGGTGAGCAGATGGTCGGGACTGAAACCCGGGTTCACCTGTTGCAGCTTGGCGAAGCTGCGGATCATCAGGCCCGCGCCGATCAGGAGCATGAACGAGACGGCGACTTGCGCCACTACGAGTGCGCCGCGCAGACGCCTGCGGCCACGGCCCGAGGTGGTTCGTCCGCTACCTTGTTTCAGCGCCTCGGCCGCATTTTGACCGGAGGAGAATGCGGGCGCGAGTCCGAAGAGGAGGCCCGTGCCGATGGATATCAGGGCGGTGAAGATCAATACCGCGCCGTCGATTCGTACTTCGGTGGCGCGGGTGGTGAAGCGCTCCGCGAACTTTACTAACAGGGCCAGCGTGAAGGGCGCCAAGGCGAGTCCCAACGCGCCGCCAGCAAGGGAGAGCAGCACGCTTTCAGTGAGCAACTGGCGCATCAGACGCACTTTGCTAGCTCCCAGGGCAGCGCGGATGGCCAGCTCGCGCTCGACTTTCAAAAGGCGAGCCAACAGGAGATTCGCGACATTCGCGCAAGCGATCAGCAGCACGAATCCGGCCGCGCCGAGCAAAACGAGAAATGTGGTGCGGGCGCGCTTGGTGAGTTCTTCCTGGAGTGGGGCGGCGGTGGCGGCGTAGCCATAGTTTTTCGGATACGCATCGGGATAGGCGGCTTCCAGTTGATGGGCCAGCGTGCCCAGGTCTGCCTGCGCTTTCTCCAGCGACACGCCGGGCTTCAGCCGTCCGAAGACGTTCATGAAGCGCGCCTGGCGGTTGGCGATGGTCGCCGGGTTGGAGCGGAACGGGCACTGCGAGGTCGGCATATAAACGTCGGCGGCGGCAGGGTACTCGGGGATCGGGGGCAGGACTCCGATCACGGTGTGCGGCCGGTTGTTCATCTGGAATTTTTGGCCGACGATGCCTGGATCGCCACCATGGCGCGACTGCCAGTATTTGTAGCTGAGCACCAGCACGGCGTCGGAATTCGGCGTTTCGTCGCTAGCCACGAAGGTTCGGCCCAGCAGCGGCTTCACGCCCAGGACGTCGAAGAAGTTGGCCGACACGACACAGGTCTGGACCCGCTCGGCGGTGTCCTTGCCGAGGAGCAGGAAGAACATGGTGTGGTTTTCCACTACCTGGTCGAGCGTGTGGTTCTGGTCGCGATAATCGAAAATCTCTTTCGGGGAGAAAGCGACGTTGGCGGCGTGGCCCTGGCCGCTCTGCTGATGGAGGATCACCAGTTGCCCGCCGTTCTTATAAGGTAGCGGCCGGAGCAGGACGCCATAGACCACGCTGAAGATCGCGGTGTTGACGCCGATGCCGAGCGCGAGGGTTAGAATGGCGACGGCGGTAAAGCCGGGGTTCTTGAGCAGGACTCGCAAACCGTAGCGGATATCCTGCCAGGTGGTTTCGAGGATGGACTGATTGGAGCTTTGGGTCGACAAAGGGTGCCTCCTTCAACTATGGCGATAGCAGCTAGAGTATATCACACCATAGAGACGGCTGATACTGAAAGGCGTTAGTAATAACCGATAACTTATATTATGTCAACTTCAGTAGAAGGACAAAAAGATGGCCCGAATCGCTTGGGAGGTGCGGTCCGGGCCTGAGGGAAGAAATTGTTTGAATACTACCGGTGGCCGCCGCCGCGCGATCCACCACCGCCACCGCTGGGACGGCCTCCTCCTCCGCCACCTCCGCGTGAGCCACCGCCTCCGCCACCACTCGGTGCGCTGCGTCCGCCACCACCGCCGCCGTAATTCCGAGGCGCTTGATAGCTGGGGCTCGGGTTGTTCCGCGGCGCTTGATAGCTCGGGCTCGGGCTGTAATTCCGCGGTGCCTGGTAGCTGGGTGGCGGATTGTAGTTCCGAGGCGCTTGATAGCTGGGACTCGGATTGTAGTTGCGCTGTTGCACGATCGGCGGGCTGATGCGGACCGGTTGGCTTCCACCGCCGCCCTGATAACCCCGGCCCTCCGTGAAATTCCGCGGCGCGGGATTGCCATTGGAACCGCCGTTGTTGGGCCGCGTATTCTCAAACCGCTGCCATCCCTGATTCCCGTACCGGTTGGCCGGCGCCTGCGATTGCGGCGTCGCGCCACCGGTTCCGTGAATCGGTTGACCAAAGCGACCCCAGTCGTGATTTCCCTGTCCGCCGCCGGGCTGTTGAACTGCTGGATTGACACCGCGCCCGTTATTGTTCGGCGTGAAATTGCCGCGATTCGTGTCTACCTGGCTGCCACCCGAACGCTGCCATCCACCATTCGCGCCACCGTTCGCACCGACACCCGAATTCCCTGCTCCGGCGTTGACGTTCCCGCGCGTGAACTGCTGCATGCCGCGCTGTTGCTGATCGAACGGAACACGATCGACGCGCGGCGCCTGACTCCGGCTGGCGAAATTCTGCACGTTGGTTCGCGGAAAATTGCCCTGCGCATTGCGATCCGACAGCCGCAAGCTGGATCGATCCGGCGCCACCGGCACCGCGCCGCGGACCAAGCCCGCCTGTTGAATCTGCGCATGGTTCAGCGTCTGGAACCGGCCGTTGTTGCGCCCAAACTCAGCCGTATTCACGCCCGTTACTCCGCCATTGACGCGAGCGTTGCGAAAAGTATTGGTGATGTTGATGTTGTTGACGATATTGAAACGGTTGCCGCCGTTTCGGAATCCGCCGTAGAACCCACGGCCCCACCAGGGATGGAAGCGCTCAAACGGAGCGAGCGGCACCCAACCCAAACCGCCGAATCCGAAGCCTACTCCGAAGTGACCGCCGCCGAATCCGAAGAATCCGACGTAAGCGGGCGCCCAGAAATGACGGCCGTAAATCGGACCTGGATACCAGCACCAGCCGCGTCCGCCATAGAACCAGCGGCCATAGTGATACGGCGCCCAGCCCCAAGGATCGTAACTGACCCAGGTCCATCCATACCAGTCTTCCCAAACCCAGCGACCATCGCGATACGGGGCCCAGCCGGGAGCCACCGCCGGCGCCCAAACCTGGCCATAACTCGGATCGTCTACCCATTGCCCGTATTGATCCAGATCTTCCGCGCCGTAGATGTCGCGGCTGACGTGTTCGTAGCTGCGTGAGCGTTCCAGGTAGCGGTCGCGATCTTCATTCCATCGATCCCAACTGTCCAGGCCGATTGCGGCGGCCACTTGAAACTCGGGATCATCGGCTGAGCCGCGGGCGTACATGGTGCGTCCCGCCTCCAGCCGTTCGGTGCCGCGCGGGCTGCCGATTTCCGCTTCGCCCGAGCGCACCGTGATTTCAGACGTTCCGTCCTCGCGCACGCTGATGCGATAAACGCCCTCGCGCATCGGACGCACCGCGATGCTCGGCGTGTCGACCTCCGCCTGCGATTCACTGGGGCGCAGAACACGGAAGGTCACCGTTCCGGCTGCAACTTGAATTTGAAAACTCTTGATGTCCATCCCGACGAAGCGCACTTCCGAATTCGGGCCGACGCGCAGGATCTTGCCGTAGTCGAGCTGGATTTCCGCGCGTGAAGAGGAACTGGTGAGGAGAGTATCGTTGGCCAGCAGCGGCGCGTTCATAGCGGCCGCGACTACTTCATTGGAATCGCCACGCCGGACGGAAACGTCGCCATTGATGACGCTGATGCGGGCCACGGCGCGGCCCTGTTCATACTGTCCGTCGGGCTGGCCGTCCGCTTCGGGGGGCTGGTCGTTGGGGTTTTGCGCCAGCAGGGCGCCGGCGGCAAGGAAAGTCACCGAAGTTGAGAAGATAAGAAAGCGTTTCATGAGGTCGCCCACGCCGATGTAATGGCAATTTGTTAACCATCAGCCAACTGGCTTAGTTTCTGTTGCTTACAAGCTCGGGCCAGCATCGCGCAATGGCTGAAAACCACCAGCGGTGATTGGAAAGGACCGAAGGCTACTCGTGGTGCAGTGCTTCCACGGGGTCAAGCCTGGCCGCCCTACGCGCTGGCACGAAGCTGGCGAGTGCGGCCGCAAGTGTCAGCCCAATGACGACTGCCGCGTAGGTTCGAACATCCGTGGCCTTGACGCCATAGAGCAGCGTTGCGAGGTAACGAGTGGAAATCAGCGCTCCTGCTAAGCCCGCTATCGCGCCGACCCCAACCAGCGCCGCGCCTTCTTTCATCACCAGCACGAGCACGCCCCCAGGAGTTGCTCCCAACGCCATGCGGATGCCGATTTCTTCGCTACGCTGCGTGACTGAAAAAGCCAGCACGCCGTATACGCCCACGATGGCCATCAAGAAGGCGACAGCAGCGAACGTGGAAAGCAGAACCGTGTTGAAGCGCGGACTGGCGGTCTGCCGGTTCATGATCCGATCCAGCGTTTCAATCTTGGTGAAGTAGCCAGGATGGCCGGTGCGCATTAACTCGCGCAGGGCCCGCGCGAAAGCGCCATCGGTGGCGAGCGTGCGGACGATAAAGAAAAGGTTTCCGGTAGCCGTTTGGCTAACTTCATTGACGAACGCCTGAGGTACGGCGGCCTGATTCAGGCCTTGATTTTTGGTGTCGGCAACCACGCCAACGACAGTCTTCCACCGTCCTACGCGGCCACCCAGGATCTGTTTGCCGAGGGGGCTCTCGCCGGGAAAATAGGCGCGAGCGGCGGCCTCGTTGATCATTGCAACCGTGCCTGGACGATCGTAGTCGGCCTCGGTGAGGAATCGGCCCTGCACCAGCCGACTTGCTGCAGCTTTGTGGTATTCCGGGCCAACGTTGCACACGCCGATGTTATCGCCACGGTGAAAGGCGTCTGGAAGCGGGCGGTCGGAGCGGGAGAAGGTGACGGACATGGCGCCCAGCGAAAGCGGTATGCACTGGGTGAGCGCGGCTGCCTCCGTTCCCGGAATGCGGCTCAAATCTGCCAATACATCGGAAGCCAGGGCCTGGCGTCCGGTCGGGTCGAGGCTTGGGCCACGCACCGGAATGGAAAGCGTCAGAATGTGCTCGGGCCGGAATCCCAGATGGTCGTTCTGCAGGTGCCACAGTGTTTCGAAAAGCAAAGCCGCGCCCGACAGCAGAACCACGGACAAAGCGACTTCTAGTACAACGAAAACCCGCCGCATGAGCCGGTGCCCGCCCACGACGCCACTGCGTCCGGCCTGCTGCAAGACCGACTGGAGATCGATGCGGCCGGCCCGTAGAGCGGGAAGGCCGCCGAAGATCAATGCCGTCGCCACTGAAACCAGCAGGGCGATACCGAAGACGCGAAAATCGGTGGTGACTTCGCTCAGGCGAGGGAATTCGCCGGCGGCAAAGTGAACAAAGCCGCGAAGAGCCGCGGTCACGAAGATCAAGCCAACTGCTGCCCCCGCGGCGATCAGCAGCGCGACTTCAGTGAACAACTGTCGTGCCAAGCGTCCGCGTCCGGCGCCTACCGCCGCCCTCACTGCCAACTCGCGGGCGCGCGCCGACCAACGGGCCAGGAGCAGGTTGGCGACATTTGCGCAGGCAATGGCAAGCAGGCACGTCACCGCGCCTATCAGAATGAATACCAGGCTGCGTACGTTGCCCACCCGGTGTTCCTGCAGCGGCTGAAGTACGACGCTGTTATCGGCGCGGAACATTTGGGTATCGGCCGCTCTGCTGGTGGCGAACAAAGCATCCATGTCGGCACGCGCCTGCGCCAGCGTGACACCAGGTTTGAGCCGTCCAAATACGGCCCAGATGGAGATGCTTCGATCGCTATGGCTGGCGGTAGGAGAAACCGGGAGAGTGGTCAGGAGGTCGACGTGGACGTCGACGGGATAGACGAACGATTGCGGCAGTATGCCGGCGATGGTGTATGGCTGGCCGTCCAAAGTTATGCTCGAGCCCAGCACATCGTGCCGCGACTGGAAATGGCCGCGCCAGAATTGGTTGGTCAGCAGGACTGCCTTGGGTCCGTTGGGAAGTTCCTCCTCCGCGCTGAATGTGCGTCCAAAGGCAGGGGCCGCAGCGAAAGCGTCAAGAAAATTCGCGGAAACCCGCGCCACCCGTACCTCGGCGGGATCCGGCCCGCCCAGCACCATGAAGTTATAGGCGCCAGCCTGCGTAGCGGCTAACTGTTGGAATACTCGATTGTCGCGGCGCCAGGCCACGTAATCCGGTGACGGCACGAACTCAGAGCCAATGCTGGGGAAACGGATCGCCACCCACACCAGCCGGTCCGCATCGGCGTAAGGCAGCGGCCGTAAGAAGATTGTGTCGGCGATGCTGAATACCGCAGTGGTGGCGCCGATTCCCAGCGCCAGCGAGAGTACGGCGGCGACAGTGAATGCCGGTCCACGGCGAAGAACTCGGGCGGCATAGCGCAGGTCCTGCCCGAAGCGAGCCAAACTGCCGTGGCCGTTGACTTCGCGGCTGACCTCCAGCACCAGGGTCTGGTTCCCGAACAACCGGCGGGCCTGGTTCGCAGCCTGGTCGCGCGATAGACCGCGTTCCATCAACTGCTTCGTTTCGATGGCGACGTGCGCTTCGAGTTCCTCTTCAAGATCGGAATCGGATGTTTGTCTACCAAGTAAGCGCCGCCACCAGTTGGCCATGCCCTTCACTATAGCAGACCGTCTACCAGAGTGCGTCTACCAGAGCACTCGATCCTGCCCATATCAGCCGTTCCCCCACCATGGCAAGCCGGCCTGCGGAAAGCCATCGCTTGCAAATCCTTAGCTTCCTGCAGTATGATCGATAATCGATATACCGATACTCGATCATGCCTAAGAAGAAGTTAAGTCCGCTTCCCTCCGCCGCCTTTCAGATCCTGCTGGCGCTGGCCGGCGAGGACCTACACGGCTACGCCATCATGCGCCAGGTGAAGGAGCAGACTGCCGGCAGGATGCGGCTTGGCCCCGGCACTCTGTACAGTTCCATCCAGGCGCTCCTGGAAGAGAAGCTGATCGAACAAATCGAGCCCGTGCCGACCGGGGAGCGCCGCCGGTACTATCGGCTGACTTCCGCCGGCCGCAAACTGGCTCGCTCGGAAGCGGAACGCCTCGCGGATTTCTTACGCGCCGCGCGTGCTAAAAGGATTTTCAGAGGGGAGTATGTCTGAACGGATCTACGCATTCCTTTTGCGCCTCTATCCATCTCACTTCCGCTTAGTGTACGGCGACGAAGCTCTGCAACTGGTACGCGACCGTGCGCGCCATGAATCCCCCATGCGGCTGTGGATCGATCTCCTGTTCGATCTGGTGCGCGCTCTCCCACGGCTGCATCTCCATCCTGCACCCATTGCGACCCGCGCCACCGCCCCGGCTTTCCTAGTGCTCGACAGCGACGCACCGCGAGCCGCATCATTATTCCTGGGAGTGGTCGCGTCGCTATTCCTGATCTTCGCCACGATTCCAATCGGCCACGTGCTCGCACGCGGGCCAGCCGGTTCGCTTCGGCCCAGAACTGCCATGCAAGTTGCGGCGCAAGCGCCCCCGCAATTCACCGCCGCCGACCGTCATCGTCTCATCCAGGCCGCGGCCGCCAACGTGAAGCGATACTATTTCGACAAGCAGGTTGCTGAAACCACCGCCAGCGCACTTCTCGCGCACGAACAGGCAGGTGATTACGACGCAGCCGCCGGCCAGGTTTTCGCCAATCTACTTGCCCGCCACCTGACCGAGGCGAGTCGCGATCGGCACTTCACCATGGAATACACTGCGAGGGTGTTTCCGGATTTCTCCAAGCCGCCACCGCCGCAAGATCAGGCGCGGTACCGCGCCGCGATGCTCGAAGTCAACTGCGCCTTCGAAAAGGTCGAAATCGGGATGAACCATGTGGGATACGTGAAGCTGAACGCGTTTCCCGATATTGCCGCGTGCCAGGAGAAAGCGGAGTCCGCCATGGCAGCGGTGAACCATGCGGATGCGCTCATCTTCGACTTGCGGGACAATCGTGGGGGCTTCCCCAATATGGTGGTTTTTCTCGCGAGCTATCTGTTCGACCACCCGGAGTACATGTTCAATCCCAAAGACCCGGTCACCGAGCAAACGTGGACGCGCTCTCCTGTTGCCGGAAGTTTGCTGGTGGACAAGCCGGTGTATGTTCTGACTTCATCGCGTACTTACTCCGGCGCCGAGCAATTCAGCTACGACCTGAAGATGCTCAAGCGCGCGACGCTCGTCGGCGAGACTACCGGTGGCGCCAGTCACTCTGGCGTTCTCCATAATCTCGACGATCATTTCGCCATTGGAATTCCGGAACATAAGCCGGTCAATCCGTTCTCCGGCAAGGATTGGGCTGTTACGGGCGTCGAGCCGGATGTGAAGGTGAAAGCGGCCGATGCCTTGGCCACGGCCGAGAAACTTGCCGAAACCAGGCTACGAAGAAGATAGGCCGGCGCGCCTATCAATTCACTTTCCAATCGCATCGAGCCCCTGGTAATAATAAGAACCAGGAGGATCGATAGCCAGTGTCGCCCACGCCCCAGCAGGATTTCATCGTACGCACCGCTACGCCGGAGGACGCGCCCGTTTGTGGCGAGATCTGCTACCGGGCGTTCAACACGATCAACCAGGCGCACGGATTCGCTTGCGACTTTCCCGGGCCGGACGCCGCCGTTGGATTGCTATCGATGATGTTTTCGCATCCCGGTTTCTATTGCCTGGTGGCCGAAAGTGGAGGCCGCGCGATCGGAAGCAATTGTCTCGACGAACGGGCGATGGTGGCCGGCATTGGTCCCATTACTATCGATCCCGAAATCCAGAACCGGGGCGTTGGCCGGAAGCTCATGCTGGCGGCTATGGAGCGAGTCCGGGAACGAGGCGCGCCTGGAGTCCGGCTGGTACAGAGCGCGTTTCACAATCGCTCCCTTTCGCTCTACGCCAGCCTCGGATTCGATATTCGGGAACCGCTTTCGTGCATGCAGGGGCGAACGAAGCTGCGAGAAATTCCGGGATGTACCATGCGGCCGGCGGCTACGCAGGACGTGGAAGAATGCAACGCGCTCTCCCGGCGCGTGCATGGCTTCGATCGCGGGCGCGAGTTATCGGATATGATCCAGCACGGGGCCGCTATGGTGGTGGAGCGTGGGCATCGGATCACGGGCTACGCGTCATCGCTGGCGTTCTTTGGTCACGCCACGGCTGAAACCAACCTCGATTTGCAGGCTATGATCGCGTCAGTGGATTCTTTCGGAGGTTCGGGAATTTTGGTCCCGTCGCGGAACAACGCATTGTTCCAATGGTGCCTGGCCAACGGGCTGCGAGTGGTTCAGCCAATGACGCTGATGAGCGTGGGTCTCTACAGCGATCCGGCGGGCGCGTGGCTGCCGTCGATTTTGTTTTGAGCTCCAATGAACTCGGTCCGATTGCCCCACGGGTCCTTCGTGTAGAAGCGCCGAGTGGCAGGGATGTTCCCGTCCTCTCGTATCTCGAAACCCTTGGTACGCAGTCGCGACCGAAGTACGTCGAGATTGTCGACAGCGAAGGCTGGATGGGCTTTCCGCGCCGGTCGAAAATCTAGATCGACACCGACGTGAATCTGGTGGACGCCACATTGAAACCAACATCCGCCGCGGCGCTGGAGCTGAGCCGGTTTTTCGACCTCTTCCAGATCCAGAATCCCGCCATAGAATTCGCGAGCGGCATTCTCGCAGGAGCGGCGATTTGGATGTGATCGATGGAGAGACGAATGGATTCCACGACCACGAGGTTACCAGGACCGGCCCCGGGTGATCGGTATCGACCCGGGGGACCGGACCTCAGCAGTAAAGCATCGGGTTACTTGTTGGCGTGAACTTTGGGCCGATTCGTGAAGGAGGGATCGGCATCGACAGGGGTCGCGAAGGTCAAAAGGCTCCCTGGTGCGGCATACCCCGCTCCCGAAATGGTGTTGTTGATGATTTTGTCGTTGTTGCCGACGTCCGACACGCCAGCTTGGTAACCCATGGATATGTTGCCGGTGAGATTTGTCAACGCATCGTTGGTGATCGTGTTGTTGATCGCCTTGACGTTGGTGGCGGTGGACGGCGCATTGGCAGTGGCATCCAGATTCGACAGGAAGACGCCGACGTCGTTGTTCACCAGGGTGTTGCCAACGATCTGGACTCCCGTTGTGAGTGAGCCGCCATAGAAATCTCCACCTACCACAATGATTCCGCCGGAAGAGGCGAAATTCGGCCCGGTGTAAGCATTTCCGCTAACGGTGTTGCGCATCACTTGCGCGTTTGCACCGTACCCGACCTGAATGCCGTTGCCGGCGATGAAATTGACGCGGCCCAAACCGGTAACAACATTGTCCTGCACGTTCGCCGATGAACCGTCGCCATTCACTACGATTCCGCCCTTTTGATAGCGGCTAACCGTGTTGCCGGTGATTTTGCCGGTCGCACCGCCGCTGCCAAAACTGCGGTAATAAACAGCAACGCCATGCTGCGTGCCATTGAACGGATTTTCACCGATGTCGTGAATGCTGCTGTTGGAGATATCCACCGTTACATTCATAGCATCGCCGTCTACAACTACGCCGTAGTAATTCGCGCCGTGGACATTTGCGTTCTTGATCGACCCGCGGCCGTTGTCGTAGAAGACTACGATGTTGCATCCGGTGCCGTCCACGTCCCCGGATACGGTTCCTGCGGGGTTGATCAGCGCGGCGGTCAGGTTGATGCTGTCCTTGAAAAAGCCTGTGGGGGTGCAAACACCCCACATGCTGGTTGTTGCCACGAGGCTAACGCACACTGCTAGTACGAGTTTGTTCATGAAGTCCTCCTGAGAGATTCGGTGGTTTCTCGGAAGGTTAGTAATCCGAGAAAGTTCTGATTTGCGGAACGCTACTAGTATACATCGCGAACCTATGAAACCTTAATGTTTATTTCGATATGGAACTACTAGTACTCTCCTACCGCTCCTCAGGCGGTTGTACCTTGACAAAGGCCCCGTAGAGGAGCAGGTCGTAGAGAATTTTCAGGGCTCCGGCGAGGAAGAACGGCACGTTGATCAAGGCTGGCTGCGCGAACAACATGCCGGCAAACAGAGGCGCAATCGCCGCGCCGGTGGTTCGCGCCACTCCGGTGATGCCGGCCGCCGCCGCTCTTTCGCCGGGTGGAACTACCGCCATCACGTACGACTGCCGGGTAGGCACATCCATCTGCGAAATGCTGAAGCGCAGCAGCAGAACTGCGATCGCCAGAGGGAGCGTGGGCATCAGCGGCAACAGGATCAGCAGAACATTCGACGGCAGGTGCGTGAACACCATGGTCCTGATCAGGCCGATGCGTGAGGCGATGCGTGTCGCCAGCAATGCCGAGAGTCCGGCGAATAAATTGGCGCCAAAGAAGATGCCGCCCAGAGTGGCGGGGTCCACGCCGAATCGGAGATAGAACCAGTACGCCACGAAGCTCTGCACTACGAAACCTCCGCCGAATGCGTCCAGGGCGAAGAGGGCGCAGAGGCGCAGCACCACGCCTCGCGACGATCCGAGCCCAAACGGTTGACGCGCGGCGCCATCCACTTCCACTCGCGGTGAGACCGCACTGAACACCAGCGCCAGCAACACTCCGAAGGCCGCATAGAGGATGATGACGATTCGCTGACTTGCAACGGGCGTCCTGGTTGTCTTCTCCAATAGACCTACCGCAAAACCCGCGAACAGCGACCCGGCTGCGGTGGCAATCGATCCCGCCAGCGCGTACCAGGCGAAGACCGAGGTGCGATTCCGATCCGAGACCACGCCGGACAGAGCGGCCTGTTCAATCGACAGGAACGGGCCCACCTCGTTTCCGCTGGGGCTGATCACTCCGATGGTGCCGGCGATTACCAGCAACAAGAAATTCCTGGTGAATGCGAACACCAGCCCCGCACCGGCCATCAGAATCGCGCCGACGATCAGCATGCGGCGACGTCCAATTCGATCGGCCCTGGTGGTCAGGAAAAGGGAAACTGCTGTGTCGCCCAGAAGCGTCAGGGTCAGGAGGAGTCCTGTCTGGGACTCGCTCAAGCCCAAGCCGGTCAAATAAAAGACCAGGACGACGGCGAGCATCCCGTATGAGAACAGGCGGACGAATCGGGTGGCGAACAGGAGCCAGCCATCGCGGGTGAGCCGGTTCCGGATTGGATCCTCGAGTGCGATGTTTGTTCTTCCTGAGCCCTACTTGGTGGACCGCATCTTGAACGGTTTCGATAGCTTGATTACACGGTCGGACTTGGCGTACCAGCCCTGCGGCGCCCATTCATCGCTGTGAAGATAGCAGCGCGCCGTTACCTGGTCGCTGCCGTCAGTGAAGGTGAGCAGCCAGCTTCGGGGGACCCGGTGCTCCAGTGCTGGAAGATGGTACCTGGTGAGGTGAGCGACGTTGATGAACGTCGTGCCCCAGCGCCGCTCGATGTGTAACTTGCCGCCATAGGTGTCGTCCGGATCCGTGTGCGTATGTGCACCGAGCCAGAGATCGACGCGTCCCGGTGACGCCGCGAGAAAACTCTCGAATGCGCCGGAATCCGGTATGCTATCCACCCAGTAAAGGAACGACGCACCTTGTGGGGTACCCTGTGGATAGTAACCGTGATACCTCATTTTCCACGCGCCGTTTTCATCGTGCTGCATGCCTTCCCATTCACCCGATGCGACCGTAGTGTTCTTGAGTACGTAGTGATGCGCGCTGATGACGATGGATGAACGGTTCTGTTCCACCATCCGCTTCCACCAGCGGAATGTCTCTCCACTCACGACGCCGCCAGGATTTCCACCCAGCGTGCCCCGCCCGATCTTCCGCGTCGGCTCATTGATGTCGCTCATCATCAGGAACAGCAGGTTTCCGGCGCGGAATGAATAATGCTCCCAAGTTCCTTCGATCGGAAACGGACGCTTGCCGGCGTGAACATTCGAGAAGGCGGAATGCTCGCCCGTTGGGTCGATCCACTTGCGCCACCACCAAGCCTGTGCTTCATCGAGCCCGCTTCGGTCATGATTGCCCGACACGTCGTAGATGTCCTCGCGGCGGTGCTGCTTCAGCGCGCCGAACTGCCGCACAATCTCCTCGCCTTCGGGATCTTGCGGCGTGCCTTCCGCGCCGGACATGTCGCCCAGATCGAGCGCGATGTCCCAAGGAAATCCCGCCGCGGATTCGGATTGTCGAATCGCCGTAGCCAGGCTCTCCCGGCCATTTTTTCGATCGCTGCCGACGTGGGCGTAGGAGAACACCCAAACTTGAAAGGTCCGTCGCGTCTGGCCGTGCGATACAGCCAACGCTAGAACCACAAATGGGATCGACGAAAACAGAAGCCGTCGAAGTGTTCGCATGCCAATTGACGCGGACTTCCTTCGAATCATATCAGGAAGGCCGTCAGCGATTTACGGTGGCGTCAGCCTGACCAATGAGAGCGACACGATTTTCCCCTTGACCTGTCTATAGCTTTACAGTTCACACTGGGACTGCCGATGTTCACCGTATCCCAACTCGCCGAACGCTGCGGATTGAGCCGCACCGCCCTGCTCTACTACGAATCCATCGGCCTGCTGAAGCCGTCGGCGCGCACGGCCGCGAACTATCGCAGCTACAGCGATCGAGACCTACGGCGATTGCAGCAAATCTGCATCTATCGCGACGCGGGGCTGAAGCTCGACCACATCCGCTCCATTCTGGCCCACCCGGAAAACGACGCATCGGCAGTCCTGGAGCGGCGTCTGGTGGAGTTAAGCGCCGAGATCGAGAAGCTGCGCAACCATCAACAAGCGATCCTCAAGCTTTTGAAGCACAAAAAATCCCTAAGGAGAACCAAAATGATTACCAAACAGAAATGGATGTCCATCATGCAGGCGTCCGGTTTCAGCGACGCGGAAATGCAGCGCTGGCACGTGGAATTCGAGCGCTCGGCGCCGGAAGAACACCAGGAGTTCCTGGAGTTTCTACACATCCCCGGTGAAGAGATCCGCTCTATCCGCGAGTGGAGCCGTAACGCCAAGCTCTAGCCCGGCGGGCTCTGGCTTCCGGCCAACACCGAGGAGAAATAAGCGAGCACGTCGTCGGCGAGAGGGCCGTGCGGCTTGCCGGCGACGATTCGCTCGGTTACATTGCGGAATCCGTGCTCCTCGGCGACTTTCATGGCTTGCTGCGATTGCGTATAGACGAACTTGCCCGGCGGAACATCGCGAGCCGCCGCAACCTGAAAGACGGTGACCGGCAGATTCGCGCGCGAAGACGCGGTCGAAAATCCGGATTCGAGACACCTGCCGGCATAATTTGTAACCGTGGGAGCGGCGCCGCGCAGAGCTTCCGGATGCTGAAATAGCATAGACCAGACCGTGTGCCCGCCCGCTTCCCAACCGGTCAGGAAATAACGATCTTCTCCACCGTAGAGTTTCCGGATATCGGCCACAACGGCCGCGATCCCATCCATATCGAACTCGCACCGGTCTTGCTCGATCTGACTCCAGACCGCTTCCGAATAGTGGTACGTACCCACTTGCCGGTAGCTAGCGCCGCCGTTCGTGGTGACCAGCGGGACTGCGAGAATGAACGGCATGTCTTTGCGAGCTTTGACGAAGATGTCCAGGGTCGCCTGAAACTGCCGGTTCGCGCTTTCAATGATCACAACGACGGGCCATTTGCGGTCGGCGGTCCAGCCCTGCGGCAGAGAGACGTAGTACTGCATGGAGTGGCCAGACGCCGTCCGCAATTCTTCGGCGGATGCGGTGAACAAAAGCGCGAGTGCGATGAAGAGGCGAGTCATGCTCAAGAGAACTGACGAGGGGACGCGCGGTTCGTTAGTAACGCCTCGACCACCGTCCACGCGGCCCGTCCCCCCGAATCGATCTGCCAGTCTTCCGCGCCGCTAACCTTGGAACAAGTTTATGGCGCAATCGCGTTTTACCTCGCCAATCGGGAAGCCATGAGACGCTCCCTCAGGAAGCGCGGCGCCGGAACCCGCTGCTCCACGCGAAGCTGTATCCAGCCAAACGCGAATTGCCCGCGTACGTTTTTGGGAGTCAAGGTACCCTGACGGCTTGAGCATCATCTGCCGTGCGGTTTTTGCACAGACAGGTGCCGGCGCTTACTGCGTGCCCCCTGCCGGCGACGGGCCGGACGTGCAGCCGCTTCTGCAGTATCCACCAGCAATCGTAGCGCCCGGTTCACCGACTCGGCGTCGCCAAAGACTTTCGCGAGATCCGGCTCGATCAACATTAGGTTGGTCCCGCTGGCCGCCTGCCGGCAGTATTTGCCGCGCACGCCCCCTTTGAGCAGCGAGAGGTCGTACTCCGGCCGCAGATCGTCATCCAAACTCTTTGTCGATGCCTTCTTCATAATCCTTGCGCTCTCTTCCGGTCGCTTATCGTGAATTGATGATTCGTACACGGTCTCCGCGCGGGCAATGGGACACAAGAACGACCTGATGGCCAGCGGTGTAGCCGATTGTGATCTCCCGTTCTTCTCCAGAATAATATGGATCGGGAACAGTCAAGGCCATCGGGTCGAGGAATACGGGTGCCGCCTCGTCATAAGAAACCCCGTGGCTGTCGGAGTTAGGGTTGGGCTGGTGTTCACTGGGCGCTTACCCTGCACTCGCTGGTCTTCCTTTGTTTGGTGGGCCCGAAAACATCAATCAGTTCTTCTGCATTCGGAATCAGCGGTAAAATGAAGTTATGGCGAAAGCAGTGCGAAAACCGCCGCTGAGGAAGAACGGCACCGCACCGAAAGAGCGCGTGTCCGAATTGGGGCGAGCACTCCGCAAGATTTCGGACGACTACTTGGCCTCGGGTGGCAAGCAGCTTAATCGGCGGGAACTGGAACGCAAGATTGCGGAGTACCGGGGATTGCGATAATGGCCCGGCCGATCCGGACGTTTCTCGATAGCGGCATCCTGATCACAGCGTTCAATGGTCCTCTACACCTCAAAGCGCGGGCGTTACAGATTTTGGAAGACCCAGCCCGGCTATTTCTGACAAGCCTGTTTGTGCGCCTTGAAGTATTACCCAAAGCAATTTACAACAGACAATCGGCCGAGGCCCATTTCTTTCAGAAGTTTTTCGCACGTGCTATGGTTGCAAGAAATGTCAATGCCGTTCTCACTCTCGGGGAGAATGAAGCAGCAAGTTCGGGAGTAGGCCCAATGGACTCGCTCCACATCGCTGCCGCCCATCTCTTGAAGGCGGACGAGTTCATCACGACGGAGAAACCGAGCAAGTCCATCCACCGATCTTCACTCGTCAAAATCGTCTATCTGTTCAGGTAGCCTCTCCACCCCCTTGTTCCTCGCCGTTATAGTGTGTAAACTACAGTTAATCTGTCTTCATCAACCACAGTCAACGCTTCCCTTCCCGAGGTGCATTCCTCGGTCGGCACCTCGCAGCCTTCGCTCTGGCGGCGGCTGTTTGCGTTCACCGGGCCGGCCTACCTGGTCAGCGTCGGCTACATGGACCCCGGCAATTGGGCCACCGATCTCGAAGGGGGCGCGCGCTTCGGCTACCAGCTCCTGTGGGTGCTGGTGCTCTCCAACCTCATGGCCATTCTGCTGCAGACGCTCAGTGCGCGGCTGGGCATCGTCAGCCAGCGCGACCTGGCGCAGGCCTGCCGCGAGACTTATCCCCGTGCCATCTCGTACTCGCTCTGGATACTTTCGGAGATCGCCATCGCCGCCTGCGATCTGGCCGAGGTGCTGGGCGCTGCCATCGCGCTGAACCTGCTGTTCCACATTCCGCTGTTCACTGGCGTGCTGCTCACCGCCGCCGACACGCTGCTGCTGCTCCTGTTCACCCGCCTCGGCATACGCGTGATCGAGAGCTTCATTCTGTCGCTGATCGCGATCATTGCCGGATGCTTCCTGGTGGAAATTTTTTGGGCCGGCTGGCCGGCGATGACCGACCTGGCGCGCGGCCTGGTCCCTCATATTTCAGAACGCAATTTGTATATCGCCATCGGCATCCTGGGCGCCACCGTGATGCCGCACAATCTGTACTTGCATTCGGCCCTAGTACAAACCCGGCGCATCGGCAAGAGCATCGAAGAGAAACGCACCGCCTGCCGCTTCAACCTCATCGACTCCACCATCGCCTTGAACGGAGCGCTGCTGGTGAACACCGCCATCCTGGTGCTGGCCGTGATGGTGTTCTTCAAACGCGGCATCGTAGTCACGCAGATTCAGCAGGCCAATGAACTGCTGTCGCCGCTGCTCGGGACCACCATGGCCGGCGTGCTGTTTGCCGTCGCCCTTCTCTGCTCCGGGCAATCGTCCACGCTCACCGGTACCATGGCCGGCCAGATCGTCATGGAGGGATTCCTCAACTTCCGGATGCGTCCCTGGCTGCGGCGATTGATTACGCGAACGTTGGCGATCATACCTGCCGCGTTCACTGTTTATTTCGCCGGCGGACACGGTACATTCGAGCTGTTGCTCCTCAGTCAGGTGATTCTCAACATGCAGCTTCCGTTCGCCGTGATCCCGCTCATTCACTTCACCAGCTCGCGCGAGCGGATGGGCGAATTCGCCAATCGCGCCTGGGTGCAAGTGCTCGCTTGGGGCGCGGCGGCGTTGATTCTGGTGCTCGATCTGTGGCTGGTGGCGCTCAGCGTGAAGGATTGGCTGGAGGGCGCCGCCCGCTGGCGCATCTGGCTGGAGCTCGGCCTGATTCCCATCCTCACGCTGCTCGCTCTGCTGCTGGGCTGGATCATGTTCCAGCCGGTGCTGCCGCTCTGGCTTCGCCGCCTGGGGCGTGCGCCAATCGAACTGCCACACAAGGTAGCGACAGACCTACCCAGCCCGTTGTACCAGAAGATCCTGGTCCCGCTCGATCACACCAGTCGCGACCGCGAAGCCATCGCTCACGCCGCCGCCATGGCCAAGCAGCAACACGCCAAGCTCTATCTGCTCCACGTGGAGGAAGGCGTCACCAGCCAGGTCTACGGACCGCTAGCCGAAACCGCGGAAGTGGAAGCCGGCTACGAATACCTGCGTGAGATCGCCAAGGAGCTGGAGAACCAGCAGGTTCCCGTGGAGATGGTGGTTCGCCATTCCCGCAACCCAACCGATGCCATCGTGCGCTATGCGGAGGAGTTGAACCCGGATCTGGTGGTGATGGGAGCCCACGGGCATAAGGGCTTGAAAGACATCATCTTCGGGACTACAATTAATGCAGTACGTCACAAGCTGAAGGCGCCCTTGTTGGTAGTCCGCGGCGGCAAGTAGAAACCTGAGACGTAACGGCCTATTGTTGGGCAGGAGTTGTGTCGAAGGGATACACAAAACGCCTTAGGCTCACGGTAAGCCTTATTACTGTCAACAACATAGGATGGCGTGCTATTTGCATACGAAGGACGTTAGAACGATGAGAAGTCTGTTCAGTCTAGCTCTGCTTGGTGCGTTGTCGGTGTCCCTTCATGGGTCAACGCTGCGCCAGCTCGGCTTGGACGACATGATCCGGCAATCCACCACCATCGTTCGGGGCAAGGCGCAGCAGACCTCGACTTCGTTCCATGGGTCGATGATCTTCACACACTATCGCATTCAGGTCACTGAGACTCTGAAGGGGTCGGTGGCTAGCCAGATCGACATCGGGGTTCCGGGTGGCGTCGTGGGCGGAGTTGACCAGAGATACGCTGGCGCTCCTTCCTTATCCAGCACTCAAGACTACGTCCTATTCCTGTGGACCAGCAAATCCGGTTTGACCCAAGTGATTGGCCTCTCCCAGGGTCTGTTCGCGGTGATCACCAATGCAGCGAAGCAGCCAGTGATCGTCCGGGCGGCAGCTACCGAGCGAATGCTCGATGCATCCGGACAGCCAGTGACCGATTCCGACATCCAGATGTTGTTGAGCGACCTGCGGACCCGCATTCAAATCGTGCTCAGCGGGCGAGGCGGAAAATGACCAAGCGGTTTTGGCTTCGTTTTGTCGTTCTCGCTGTAGGAAGCTTCCTGCTGACCGGTACCTGCTCCGCTTATTACTACTTCGTTTACTTCAACACCCGCACCGGGCCGTTTAATCCAATACCTGCGAAATTCGATCTCAACGCACTGACAAATAATGAGGTTCCATTCTTCATCTCTGGCTTCGGTCCGTCGGCGACAGCCCCGGGCGATTCGTTCCAGGCGATCATTGCCGAGATCCGCGGGGCGGCCGACGTTTGGAATGGCGTCGGCTCGTCAGCCATCCGTCTGACATACGGAGGACTGTTCACGCCGGGTACCAGTCAGTCCGCGCCGGGGATCGATGTGGAGTTTTCGGACAACGTTCCGCCCGGGCTCCTCGCCATGAGCGGACCCGAGAGCTACAGCGGAACCACAGCCTATGGAGCGACCGGCATCTTCGTTCCCATCAGCCGATCCAAGCTAATGCTGCCGCGCGATCTGAGCCAGGTACCTGCGGCCTTTGGTGCATTTCCAAGCTACTCGGAGGAGTTCTTCACAACCTTGGTTCACGAGTTCGGTCACACACTGGGTCTGCAACACACACAAGCGTCTGGCGTGATGTCCACCGGCTTGACCAGCGCCGCGAGCAAAGCGGTGCCGCTCGGCGCGGACGACATCGCCGGGATTTCCCTGCTCTATCCGGCCGGGAATTACACCGACACGGTGGGATCCATTAGCGGACGAGTCACCATGAGTGGAACCGGTCTGAATCTGGCATCGGTAGTGGCGATTTCGCCCAGCAACCCCGCCATCAGCACGCTGACCAACCCGGATGGAACGTATCAAATCAACGGCATCCCACCTGGTTTCTATTCCGTCTATGTACATGCATTGCCTTCATATGGCCAGAGTACTCCGGACGGCATCGATTACCCGAAGGATGTAACCGGGGCTCCTCGAGTCGTGAACTACACCGCTTTCGCCACCCAGTTCTACAACGGCAAGACAGGCGGCACGCGCGATTCCCAACAGGCAATGTCCTTTACGGTGACGGCAGGCAGCATTCGACCCGGGGTTGATTTCAACGTGAGCCAGCGCGATTCTATCCCTGTTTCTTCGGTGCGAACCTATGGATACACGTCGAGCGCCGTCTACGTGACACCGCCGTCACTCGCGTCAGGGCTACAGTCGCTTGTCGCCATGACCGGCACGGGACTGCTGCAGGCGAACAACGTGATCACGCCGGGGCTGACCATCTCTCCGCTCGGCACCGCCGCCCGGGTGACGCAGCTTTCAGCCTACGCTCCGCCGCAGCCCTATATCGCAATGTACCTGGTGGTGAATTTCACCGCCGGCCCGGGGCCGAAACATCTGCTGTTCTCCACACCCAGCGATGTGTATGTTTTGCCCGCGGCGTTCACCGTGGTGAACAACCCCGCACCATCGATTGCCTCCATCACACCGGCCTTCGATGCTTCCGGGGCCCCTGCATTGCTGATTTCGGGCACGGCATTTTTCCCGGACGCGTTTACGACCACCAGAATTTTCTTCGACGGTCTGCCCGGGGTGATCGAGCAGGTAATGCCCGATGGTTCCTTGCTGGTGCTTCCTCCGCAAGCTTCTCCTGGATACACAGCAGCAGTCGTGGCCCTGAATTCGGATGGACAGAGTTCGTTGTTCCTGCAGCCGGTTCCAACCACCTACAGCTACGCGCCCGGCCCTGCCGCTTCCTTGACCGTATCGCCCGCTTCGCTCCTGCCCGGCGGCGATATCGTGGTTGACGTGGTAGGTGCGGGAACCAATTTTGTCGATGGCCAGACGACGGTCGGGTTTGGAACCAGCGACGTGGTGGTGAGGAAGGTCAGCGTGTTGAGTCCGGGGCATCTGCAGGCGCTGGTGACTCCGAACGCGTTCGTTTCTTCCACCAGCGGTATCACCGTGACCACCGGGTTGGGCGTAATCTCCCAGGCGCTGGGAACTCAGATTGTCGTTGCCAACTCCGCGGATTCGACTGGAACCTCCCGCCCCTAGAGGCAGCCCCCAAGCTGGCGGGAAATCTTCACGCTCTCTAAGACGTTCGTACCGTTGAACTCAAATGCAACGTAAACGTAATTGTCACGGCAGTGCCGGGTAGTCTCCTCCTTACCAACTCGGACCAAATCGGCAGATGTTCCTTGTTCGAAAGTGACGTCATTTGCGCGAAAGTAGTCTTCCACTTCCTTGCGAGTCGACCCAGGTTTGAGACTCCGGGAGTAAGTCTGAAGCGCCGATTCATAGCGTGCCTCGCGTTCCTTCTTCGCCGAGGCCTTCAATGCGGAGCGAACAGCGATGGCCCACGTCGCCCCCACAATCACCAGCACGATCCACAACAGCCAGCGCTTCATCCGCTTGAATTATAGCCTTGGCCATCATCGCCTCGGTTAAACTACCTTCGCAAACCTGACGATAGGACCCGGAGGAGAATAGCGCCGTGTCCATGAACGCCACCTTCGTGCAGGTCGATGAGGCTGAGCTCTCAAGATTCCGTGCCGATCCGTTTTCGGTGGAAATGCTCTTCCAGGAAGGCGACTCCGTCATACCACCGGCTTTCCTTGCGCTGCACAAGACCATGCAGGATCGCGTGCGCGCGGCCGGTCCGCAGATGATGGCCCAGGCACTGTCGCGGCTCGATCCGCGGCTCCGGCAACAAATAGAACAAAGCCTCGGGCGGACCAGCGCGGCACTGGCTGGCGGCGCTGGCGGGGACCAGCTCTTGAAATTGATGCAGGAACGTGGACCTCGCGGAAAGGCCGCAACGGCGGCGCGAACGATCCTCTCACTCGATAAGGCTTGGCACGGAGTACACTACGTTCTCTGCGGCGAAGTTGAGGCGGGCGCCGCGCTGCTGAGTCAACCTGTGTTGGGCGGTGTCGCCATTGGCGACGATGACGAGGGTTTTTCGGGCTACGGTCCCGCACGCTACTTTACGGCGGCGAAAGTAGCCGAACTCGCTCACGCATTGAGCCGTCCGGAACTCGAAGCAGAGGCAGCCGCGCGTTTCGACCCGGAGCGAATGTCTGAGCTTCAGATCTATCCTGGCTGGCGATCCTCCGACGCGGAATGGGTGCTGGACAATTTCCACCGCCTGCGCGATTTCTACTCAGGGGCCGGAGCGCAGCATCGCGCAATCGTTACCTGCCTGGTGTAGTGGGGCATATCACCCAGCATCGCAATTACAGTAGTATTACCTGAGAATTTCCTGCCCAGGTGTACTATCAAGCCAAAGCAGGTAATTTGTGACAGCAAGCATTCATCCCAAGGGCACCAGTGCCCGCATTCTTCTGACCTCCGTTTTCGGACCTTACGCGCAAGACGACGAGTTCGGCAGCCGCCGCATCAACCCCATGGAGCTCTACCATAACCAGGTGACGCGCGCCCAGGGAAGCTTTTCGCTGCGGATGTTCCACCGATCCTGGGGCATCATGATGATCCAGGAAAACATCTCCGCGCCCACCACCCTTCTGGATTTCCCGACTCGAGAGGCATTCACCAAGGAGCTGACCGAGCAGCACTACGACATCGTCGGCATCTCCTCGATCATCGTGAACATCGGCAAGGTGCGCGAGATGTGCCGCATGGTGCGCAAGCTCTCGCCTGGCTCCACTATTGTCGTTGGCGGGCACGTCGCCGCCATTCCCGGCATTGAGCACCTGATCGACGCCGACCACATCGTCCGCGGCGACGGTATCGCCTGGATGCGCGGCTTCCTCGGCGAGGATGTGAAGGCGCCCATCCGCCATCCGCACATTGTCTCGGGCTTCGATATCCGAACCATGGGCATCAAGGCTCCGGCGGGAAATACGGCCGCCACCATAATCCCCTCGGTGGGCTGTCCCATGGGATGCAACTTCTGCACTACGTCGGCCTTCTTCGGCGGCAAGGGAAAATTCCTCAACTTCTATCAGACCGGCGAAGAACTGTTCCAGGTGATGAGCGAAATGGAATCGTCCATGAAGGTGCGCTCGTTCTTCATCATGGACGAGAACTTTCTGCTCTATCGCAAGCGCGCCATGGAGTTGCTGGAGTTGATGAAGGCCTCGAACAAAGCCTGGGCCCTGTACGTATTTTCATCGGCCAACGCCATCAGTAAATACACCATGCGGGAGCTGGTGGAGCTGGGGATTTCCTGGATTTGGATGGGGCTGGAATCGCCGCACGCAGGTTATACCAAGCTGCAGGGCCATGACACGCTCGCTCTCACCCGGGAGCTCCGCCAACACGGGATTAAGCTTCTGGGCTCCACGATCGTCGGCCTGGAACACCACACCCCGGAGAATATCGCGGACGAAATCGAGCATGCCGTTTCGCATGAAACCGACTTCCATCAGTTCATGCTCTACACTCCGGTACCCGGTACACCGCTCTTCAAAGAGATGCAGGACGAACACCGGTTGCTGGACGTCGACCTGGCCGACATTCACGGACAGCACAAGTTCAACTTCCAGCACGCGGCCATTTCACGCGACGACTCCACTCGTTTCCTGGACGCGGCCTTCCGGCGCGACTTCGAGCGCAATGGCCCCAGCCTGTTTCGCATCTGCCGCACGACGATGCAAGGCTGGATGCGCTACAAGCACGATCCGGACCCACGCATCCGCGCCCGCTTCGAGTGGGAAATCCGATCGATCAAAACCGCTTACAGCGGCCTGCTGTGGGCCATGGAGCGCCAATTCCGCGAGACGAACCCCGCGGTGAGCCGCGAGATCGGCCAGTTGCGCAAAGAAATCGGCGCCGAATTCGGATTAGCCAATCGCGTGCTAGCCGCCCTCCTGGGACCAGTGGTGCTCTGGACCAGCCGCCGCGAGCAGAAGCAACTAGCCACAGGAAAAACCTACGAACCAAAAACCTTCGTCGAGCGGCACAACTGGGAAATGCAAACGGACCACTAAACCTACTTACGCACCAGTTGAGTCTTAAGCGTCGTCATCCAATTAGTCTGCGATGGTGTCAATTTCGCCGCCTCCTTCGAAGCGATATCACGCGCCTCCGGAATACCCTGCTCACTTGCGAGTTGCAGCCACGCGACCGCTTGCACATAATCCCGCTCCGGCCGGTCGGGAGAGTCAAGCAATAGGATTCCCAAACGGTACTGACATCGGGAGATTCCGCGCGCTGCACACAAGCGAAAGTATCGGCGCGCCCGATCAAGTTCGCGCGGCACTCCGCTCCCCGTCTCGTATCGATTGCCGAGATAAAACTGCGCTAGTGGACTGCCTAGAACTGACGCTTGACGCATGATCTCTAGGCCCTTCTCCGGGTCCTTCGGTAAGTCCCGCCCCTCGATTTGGCGAAGGGCAATCTCATACAGCGCAGGTCCGTAGTTTTTAGCGGCGGCTTTCTGAATCAGGACCAAACCGTCGTTCGGGTCTTTGGCCACATGTTCTCCCGCTGTCTCCCAAACCCCGACCATATACATCGCGGGTGGAAACCGTTGCCGGCAAAGTTCCTGCATGGACTTCACAGAGCGGTCAACGGCCTTGGGATTGGCATCGGTTTGCTGCAGCGTCTGAAGGGCCACGTTGAAGGATGTTCGCCGGCGTTCCGCCTTCTCGTCGAACCAGAGTTCGGGAAACCGGAAGTTTACTTCCACCGTCGCCAGAATCTTCACTGGTTTGCCGTTTTTCATGCCGGGTGCGAATTTCCACGTTGAAACCGCCGCTTGCGCCCGTTCATCCAATCCAAAGCCCAGCGGGCTGAGCACGGTGACGTTGATTGGCCGGCCTTTTTCATCAATGGCGAGTTGAAGCAGAACAGTCCCCTGCACATTGTCAGCGCGAGCCTCGGGAAAGTACTCGGGATCTACCTTATAAAGAACACGAGGAGGCGTGACGCCGGGTCCAATTCGGATCGCCTCCGTCGACGGGTTCGATACCTGTGCAGCCAGGCGCATGACTGCGAAGAGGCACAAACATAAATACTTGGACCGAAACATTACTTCTTTTAAGATAAGCCCGAAGTGTGCCGCGGGCTAGTCGCTCTGCGATCGGCGATTGTCTTAGTAAAGCGTGAAAGCGTATAGCGCATCGCCAGCGGCCACCAAAACATACTGGTGCCCGTCGAGCATGTACGTCTCCGGGGCGTTCGATATTTGCCCCAGATGCGAGTGCCAGAGAATTTTCCCGTTGGCCGGATCGTAGGCTACCAAGTTGCCGCCGTTGTCGCCGGCGAATAGCAACTTGCCGGCGGTGGTTAAAATCCCGTTGCCCAAGTTGCCGCCGGTGCCTGGATAACGGTGCCGCCAGGCGACCTTGCCGGTCTTGTAATCGATGGCGGTCAGATACGCGCCCAGCGATCCCAGGCCGTCCTCTTCTTTGCCGCCCAGGCCCATTGCGCCGCGGGGATCGGTCTCGGTGAGATAGTACATCGCGTACGCTTCGTTCGAGGGGACGTAGAACAAACCGGTATCCGGCGAGTAGCTGGGTGGCGGCCAATTCGTTGCGCCGCCGTTATTCGGCGACACCAGCGAGCCGGGCACGGTGGAATCTTTTTCGGGATCGCGGACCGGTTGGCCTTTGGCGTTGATCGCTTTCGCCCAGTTCGCGGCTTCTGAAAACTTGCCGGTCACCAGATGCTCACCGGTCAAGCGATCCAAGGTGTAGAAATATCCGTTACGATCGGCGTGCAGCACCATTTTGCGCGGCTTGCCGTTGAACTCGCCGTCCACCAGGATCGGGGTTTCGGTGGAATCCCAATCGTGCGTATCGTGCGGGTTCACCTGGTAATGCCAAACCAGTTTCCCGGTGTCGATGTTGATCGCGACGATGGAGCAGGTGTACAAATTGTCGCCGGCGCGGCTGGGAGGATTGGTATAAGCGGGCGACGGATTGCCGGTGCCGAATATATAGAGATGCGTCTCCGGATCGTACGATCCGGGGATCCACACATTGCCCGCGCCGTGTTTCGCGCCGTCCAGGCTGCCCCACGTTTCGAGACCCGCATCGCCTTTCTTCATTGGCACAGTGTAGAAGGTCCACTGCACGTCGCCGGTCTCCGGATCGCGCGCCTGGGCATAGCCGGGCTCGTCCAGATCGTTGCCCGTGCCGATGATGATGTGGTTGCCGATCACGATGGGCGCCATGGTGGAGAAATACTGCTGGTTGAAGTTGGCGATTTCCTTGTGCCAGCGCTCCTTGCCGGTCCTGGCATCGAGACACACCAGATAATCGTCGGGTGTTTCCATATAAAGCCAGTTGCCCCACATGCCCAGGCCGCGGTTGCCGATGTGAGTGCCGCCCTTGGTTTTCCAAAAGTAGTGCCACAAAACGTGACCATCGCGCGCGTCAGCCGCCCAGGCGTTGTCTGGTGTTGAAAAATAGAGGATGCCGTTGATCTCGAGAATCGAGGCGCGGATATTTGCGCCGTTGCCGAAGCCGCCTCCGCCGGTCTCGCCTGTTCCCTCGCCGCCGATGATGGTGGGAGTACCGCCGCCAAATCCGCCGCCAAATCCGCCCCGTCCGCCGCCGCCAGTGGTTGGCGCGCCCGCGGTGACCCTGGTGGTCCAGGCCAGCGTGAGGTTCCGGACGTTCGATTGATTTACCTGCTTCAGCGCGCTGTAGCGCTTGCCTGAGTAATCGCCGGAGTACGTCGGCCACGAATCGGCGAGCGGCTTAGTGAGCAGCGCGGGATCCAAGGGCTGCGCGGCGGCGACTCCGGCAAGCATGCCGAAGCAAACAGGCAGCAGTTTCACGATCTTGCTCATTTTACGGTCACCAGGTAAGCGGTCAGGTTATGGATGTCGCGATCGGTGTAAGTGGGCAGCAGGTCCTTGTGCGGCTTCAGCGGATCGTGAATCTCCACTTTCGGCGTGTCGCCGTCGCGGCGGAAAGTACGTTGCACATCATCGGAATCGGTGAGCACGACAATGAAGTCGTCGATGCGGATCAACCGGCCTACCGTTTTCTGTCCGGAAGCCGTAGTAACTGTGACCGTAGTGGGCGGTACATTGACCGGCGAGGGACCTCCGCGTCCCCCGCGCCATCCACCTCCTGGCATGAGGAAAGTATTCTGGAGCGCTTTCGGATCGGCGATTTTCGAACCGATCGCCTTCAGATCCCCGCTCACGGAATGGCACGCGCCACACTTCGTATTGAATACCGCTTCACCGGCCTTCGCGTCGCCGACCAAAATGCTGGGAGGCGTCATGCGGGAAAGGTCGTAGCCGCCGACGCGAAAGCTGTGGACAAATGCGGCGATATCCGATATTTGTTCGGTGGTGAGGTTCAGCCGCGGCATCTCACCGCGCCCGTTCTGCACCACGGGCGCCATCAACTCGCCGCCCTTATCGTTCAGCACCAATTCGGAGCGTAGCAGATTAGGTCCGCCTTCCCCGCCCCGGGCATCGGAGCCGTGACAGAAGTTGCAATGCACCCCGTACATTGCTTTGCCGCGAGCGATTGCAGCAGAATCGGCGGGTGGGCGTTGCGGGAAATCCGCTCTCGGTCCGCGGCCACCGGCGCGGCCTCCCGGCGCACGCGGAGGAGGCTGCACCGAAGACTGCGCCATGACGGAAGCGGCAATCGCGAGGGCGAGGGAGATTTTCCAAACCGGTTTTGCGGCCCTCACGCCAGTGCGTCCTTGCAGTATTGAAGGCACTTCGACACTTCGGTAACCGTATCCATGCCGGGCTTGCCGTACTCATACTCGATGTTGGCCGGGATCGGATACTTCTCCTTCTTCAAGAGCTGAAGGCCCTCCTTGATCGGCGTGTCGCCCTCGCCCCAAGGGACATTTGCGCCGTGGTCCTTCCTTCTGTCTTTGAGATGGAGGTTGGTGATGCGGGCGTGATGTTCCTTGATATAAGCAATCGGATCGTAGTTCGCTGCGGTGAAATGGCCGATGTCCAAATTGATGCCGATGAATTTGGAATAAGCCATCGCCGTGGCGAAGCTTTCCGGTGTGGCGAATTCGTTGGGGTCCCACGTGGCGTCGTGGCCGTGGAATCCGATCATCATCTTGTGCTTGTCGGCAAAGGGAGCGACGCGTTTCGACACGGTCACTTGAGTGGTGGAGGAAATAGCGCGCGCACCGACGGCCTTGGCCATCTGGAAGCCATAGTCGATCTCGTCGTCGGTGATGGCTTCGCTCATGTTGAAGCACAGGAGCTCGATGTTGATACCGGCGTCTTCGAACTTCTTGCGTACGTCCTTGAACTTGTCCATGGAAACGGAGAGCCGCCACTTGCGGAATTCTTCGTTGCGGGCGCGAGCGGCCGCAATCTGCTCGTCGGTCATTGGTGGGCGTGGGCCTCGAGGCCGGCCCTGCGGTCGCGGGGCGGCTGGCGGCGGAGTGCCGGGAGAGGAGTTTGGCGGAGTGCCGCCCTGCGGTCTGGGACCGCGCCCTGCGCCGCCACGTGCCTGACTGGGCGCACCCGCGGCGCGTTCCGCGTCATCCGACATCAACTCCACTTCACCCAAGCCGATCTTCACCATGTCCTGAATGATGACGTCCAG